>DASRJP010000244.1:0-2419 GCA_035649415.1 Pirellulaceae bacterium
GCTGGCGGCGACGGCTGGGCTGGCACCAGTGCCGGCCAACCGAACGAAACCAAGAGGGCGGTGAGCTGCATCGGCGCACCCCACAATCTGCGTGCTGAACAGGAGGCAGGCACTGGGACACTCCTTGGATTGGCTCGCAATTCGATACGTTAACGTATGAAATCGGCGCTGGCAAGATCTCGCTCAGAATGTGTCGTCAACCATTAGAAGTGTCCCCTTTCTTAAACCATTAGAAATGTCCCTTGTTGAGAATCAGTTCCGCAGGGCCGCCTTGCGGAGCGCAGGGAGCGGAGCGACCGAAGCGGAGCAAGGTGGCCCTGCGGAACGCGGCGGCGGGGTGGGGGCACCCTGACCACGCCACGGATGTGTTGCCGCCGGCTTGAGGCCGATGCGGCCGGTGCCCGTGGGACCAGCGCGGCGCTCGCTACGCGGCCGCTGGGGACGCCCGGGAAGCTCTTCCCAGGCCAGCTCGCGGCCGCGATATAGCAGCCGGATCGTCCCGTCGAGCTGCTCGCAGACCGTGATCTTCCGCTTCACCAACGACAGCTTGCAGTTCGCCGCGGTCAACTGAAACCAGCGATTCCGCCACACGATCGTCCAATCGCTCTGCACGACCCGCTGCTCCTGATACGACAGCACCAGGTCCAGGTTCACTTCCCGCGGCACGCGTCGATGCAAGTCGCCGCTCCGCTTGGCAGGCACCACGAACCGCCGGTTCAGCTCCGGCAGAAACCGTTCCTCCAGATACCGGTTCGCTCTCGCCAGGTCGCTGATCCCCAGCAGCCGCAGCTCCTTCACCAGTCGATCCTGAAACACGCCGTGTCGCCGTTCCACACGGCCCTTGGCCTGAGGACTGTAGGCCAGCACCAGCTTCACGCCCAACTCCTGCATCGCCCGGCCGAACTGCGTCAGCGGTCCGCTGCCGCGTAATTCCTCGTCCGTCGTCGCCTCCCGCGTCGTTTCGTAGATCGAGTCCCGATCCACATAAATCGCTTGGGGGAACCCGTACTTGGCCGCGTACGAACGGAACGTCACCATCGCCGCCGCCGTCGTCTCTTCGGGGAACAAGCAGGCGTGCGTCCGATTCGTCGCGTCGTCGATCATCACCATCAGCGACGCCCGCGGGCCCCGCCCCTCGAACCAGTCGTGCGGCGAACCATCCATCTGCACCAGCTCTCCCGGCTGCTCTTTCCGCGGACGCCAGCGACGATGTGCCGACCGCTTCCGCCGCGACTGCCACAGCCCCGCCAATTTCAGCCACCGCCGCAGCGTCGTCACCGGCACCGCCAGGCCGTCATCGCTCGCCAGATGCTCCGCCGCCAGCGTCGGACCAAAATCCGAGTACTTCTCCCGGTACAGCGCTACCGCTCGCTCCCGGTCCGCTGCCGATCGAAGGCGGTTCGACGGCCGGCCCCGCAGCCGATGCACTAACCCCGCCGACCGCGATTCTCCATACCGCTTCCAAATCCGCTTCACCTGCCGATAGCTCACCGACAACAGCTCAGCTGCCTTCGACAGCTTCAACTCTCCCCGTCGCAACCGACCCATCACCTCCAACCGCAACCGCTCCTTCTCACTCATCGCCAATGTCTCCATGCCTGCCTCCTTGCGGAGACAGAATGGGGACATTTCTATTGGTCGCAACCGGGGACATTTCTAATGGCGTTTGACAGCATCCGCGCCAGTCGATTGCGCGCGAACCTGGTGGCCGTGGCCGATGTCTCTTGACGGCCCCCAGGGTCGGCCTACATTAGAGGTTGCCTGTTCGCGGTCGTGGCGGAATTGGCAGACGCACCAGCTTGAGGGGCTGGCGCCCGCAAGGGCGTGCAGGTTCAACCCCTGTCGACCGCACTAAGTTCCGTTGCCGCCTGCTCTCAGGCGGCTTTTTTGTCCGCTCATCCTGCTAGGTCACTTCGACGGCGTGCTTGAATGACCAATTGTTTTCCGGAGCGGACGAGTTGCGCACAACGCTCTGCAACACTTTGACGGTCTTAAGTGCCATCAACTGGGCGTTACGATTCTCAACCACTTGATTTCTTCCTGATTCCGCCAGGCCATTCCGCAGAGCTGCATTAAGCATCAATTCGTGGAGCTGCTGGGCCAAGTGCTCCGCGTCCAGGGGGCGATGCAGCAGGCCGCCCCCGGTCTCGGACAGGACTTCGGGGAAGGCGCCGTGGTCGGGCTGGACGACGGGCACGCCAGCGGCGAGGGCTTCGAGGACGAAGAGGCCCTTGGGCTCGCGATACGTGGTCGGCACGGCAAGCACGTCGATGGAATTAAGCAAATCGAGCTTGCCACGCCGATCGACCTCGCCGACGTATTCAAAGGCGTCTTCCAGGCCCGACTGGCGCAGCGTGGCGAAGACGCCATCGGCGTACTCGCGATTCTTCGCGCCCATCCAGCCCGCAATGCGCAGCCG
>DASRJP010000245.1:0-3435 GCA_035649415.1 Pirellulaceae bacterium
AAAGGCGGAGGGCAAGAGAGGCCAGACGACGCTGTTCACTTTCACGGTCACGCTCTCGACCGCGTACGATCAGCCCGTCACCGTGTCGTACAAAACAACCGACGGCACCGCCACGACCAGCAACAACGACTACGTCGCCCAGACCGGCACGCTGACCTTCGCCCCCGGCGAGACCAGCAAGACAATTACGATCGAGGTCAAGGGAGACAACAAGCGGGAGAGCAATGACATATTTTACCTCGACCTGTTCGGACTCAGCAGCAACGCGTCGTTCACCAAGAGCCGCGGAATCGGCACGATCCTGAACGACGACTAATCGAGACAACAGCGGCCGGTGAGGCCCTATCCGTCAAGAAAGTTCCTCACCGGCCCGGCACCGCCCCGGCGCCCGGTCTGCGCGCCGGGAACGATGTCTCTTCATGATAACGCGGACCATTGGAGAGAAACCATGTTACGCCGAATGAACACGAGGAATTGGAAGATGACGTTGGCCGGAGCCTGCGTCGCGTGTGCCTGTGGGCTGATCGCCTGGAAGTTCGCCTGGGCAACGCCGCCCACGGCCCCTCCAGGATTCGTCAGCACCTCCCTCGTGGGGCCTGTCGTGCTGGACGAAATCGACACGAAGGCGGAAACCGATCACTGGGAGATCGAGCTCAAGACCAAAGGGTTTTCGGACGTTTACGTCACTAACTTCAAGATCCAGCCTGGAGCGCACGGCGGCTGGCACTCGCATCCCGGACCGTCCATCATCTCGGTCAAGTCCGGCACGGCGACCTTTTATGACGAGTGCGACGGCGCCCTGATACCGCACTCGTTCCCGGCGGGCACCGGGTTCGTCGAGGACGCGGGGTGCGTGCACATTCTCAAGAATGAAGGAACCACCGAACTGGAGGTGATCGTGATGCAGATCGTTCCGCTGGGCGCTCCGCGGCGGATCGACGAGCCGGCACCCGCACCTTAGGCGCCGCTGATTTGCATGCGCGGACATGGCCCTGCACAATGAGGGCCATGTCCGACGTCACCCGCATCCTCTCGCAAATCGACTCCGGCGATCCGGCCGCCGCCGACCAGCTTCTGCCGCTGGTCTATGACGAGCTGCGGAAGCTGGCGGCGGCGATGCTCGCACACTACTGTACTGGTGCACGAGGCGGCTGGCAGTTAACTCCCCGGTCGCAGCTGCGTCAGGGCGATTTTGAGGACCAGCGCCAAGCAGAACAACGTGACGCTGGAAACTGCCGATGTGAAGGCACTTCCGTAATCACTGTGTTGACCATCGGTGTGGACGATGAGGCGGCGCATGGCGCAACCTTACAAAATGGACAGGCAGGAGAAAGACGCTGGACTTTATTGGGGAGCGACCGGAAGAATAGCCATAGAGGGTGCCATTCGGATGATCAACCACCCTCATTGAGCCGCTTGGTATATGCCTCTCCAAGCGGCTGTTTTTGCCAGAATCGCAAGCTTTTCTTTCTCCTTCCACGCGCGTCGGGCAATCCCAACTCGCGCCACCGAGACATGACGGCGGAAAGTGTGCGGCCCGTTTTATTTGCCGCGGCTGTTGGCGACAACTCTCTTACTGCGTCGTCCTCCCACGCCTTCCACCTCCGGTCCGAGGAAGCCCATTGCCGCTTGTGGGACTTGCGCATCTTCGGAAGTGTCGCTTCGCTGTGCCGCTTGCCGAGCCACATTCGGCGGAGCAAAAAGAGGCGAATTCTGTTGGGCCATTTCAAGCCGATCGCCCACCGCCGTCAGATCAGCTCCCGCATTGGTTGGACACCGTCATCCACCAGGTATTGCGGGCGCCCGTGCAGATCGGGGACGGTAACCCGGCGGGGATCGAGTCCCAGGTGATGATAAAGCGTGGCAAAAACTTCCTGGAAGCGGACTGGCCGACTGGTTGGTTCGCCCCCCAAGCGGTCGGTCGAACCGATGATCTGGCCTGTCTTTATCCCGCCCCCCGCCAATAGGGCGCAGGCAACGCGGGGCCAGTGATCGCGCCCCACCTGGGCGCTGATCTTGGGCGTGCGGCCGAACTCACCCCAGACGAGCACCGCCGTGTCGTTGTCGAGGCCCCGATCGTGCAAGTCTTCCAAGAGGGCCGACAGGCCCTGATCGAAAACGGGAAAGTCCTGCTTCTCGCGATTGAAGATCGTATCGTACGCGCCACCGTGCCAATCCCATTTGCTGTAGTTCACTGTGACGAATCGCGCCCCCGCTTCCACGAGGCGGCGGGCAACCAGAAAACTCTGTGGCACGCGAGGCGCTCCGTTTTCGTCCATGAAGATGGTGGGGTCGCCGGTGCCGTAGCGGGCGATGACCTTGGGATCCTCCTCGGAAATGTCGAGTGCTTCAGCCAGCTTCGAGGAAGTCAGCACGCCGAGTGCCTGCTGCGTGAAGACATCAAGTCCCTTCATTCTTCGACTGGCATCGACCTCACGCCGGAATTGATCCAAGGCCGCCAATACCCTCGCGCGGTCCGCCAGGCGATCGGTGGTGACTCCTTTCAGGACCATGTCGTTCTTGGTGTCGCCCAGTGGCCGGAATCCGGCCAGGGCCGGCCCCAGAAATCCGGGCCCCGGTTCGTTGTACGGTCCATGCGTGCAGGGATAGCACAGACTGACAAACGGCGGGATTGCCTGATGGGTGGGACCTTGCACCTTCGCCACCACAGAGCCCATCTGTGGCCAGCCTCCGGCTGGGACTCGCCCGGCATGCGTGCGGCCGGTATAGCACTGGATCGCGTCGTGGTCGCCCTGCGCGTCACAGAGCGAGCGGACAATCGTGAATTTGTCGGCGACCTTCGCCAAGCCTGGCAAGAGTTCGCAGATTTCGATTCCGGGGACGTTGGTGCGAATCGGTCGCCAAGGGCCGGCAAACTCGGCGGGTGCCTCTGGTTTCAAGTCGAACAAATCCTGGTGCGGCGGTCCGCCCACCAAATAGACCAGGATGATCGACTTCGTTGATCCCCGCACGCCCGCATTCGCCTCGGCCGCCATGAGCTGGGCGAGTGACAACTCCGTCCCTGCACAAACACCCGCCGCCCCTAGCGCTCCGATCGCCAAGAAGTTTCGCCGCGATATGCCGTCGCAAAGTCGCGAGTTCCTGGCATGGGGGTCGAGAATCCGCAGCATTGGCGTTCTCCGCAGGTGAATTGGTCATCGGCAATCTATCAAAAGCTGCTTATAGATGCAAAGTCAGAGCGTCTCGCGTCAGCCGCAGTTGGATGCTTTGCCCGTCTGCTGTCCTCATTTTTCAGCGGATTGCGACTGGTGTCTGGGGAAAGCAGGTTCCCCCGCCGCGATTGTGCGGCATTCCGGAACAGAACTCGATTCGCCGCGCGCCTATGCAGTAATCCCAATCATCCTCGCCAAGGAGGGTCCAACTTGGTAATGGGCGGAAGCGGTTCCGCCTGGGGGCAGGATTTCCGACGCCTTG
>DASRJP010000246.1:0-19306 GCA_035649415.1 Pirellulaceae bacterium
GTCCGCCAGCTTGTCCTTGAGGCGAATGATCCGGCCGCTGTCGCTGATCGAGACCAGCTTCGCCTCGTGCTTGATGACCGTCTGGCCCCAGTCGCGGTCAGTCGAGCCCGGCCGGCAATACGCTTCCAGGTACATGATCTGGATTTCGCCACCGGGGAAATTGCCGCGGATGGTGAGGAAATTCTTGTCCCAGGCCAGCGTCAGCGGCTGGGGCTCTGCGGCGTCAGCCGCGACGGCCAAACCGGCATACAAAATGGCAGAGAGGATTCCAAGATGCAGTTTCATGGAGGCCCTTTCGATCTGGCTTAAGCGAGGTTTGTCAATCATAGCCAGCGCATCGATGCAAAGTCACGAGCTTCAGCAGGGGGAGCTACGACGAAGCTGGCGTGTACGTGTGCGGCGCGGCGACGAACGCCTCCAGCATGGTGGGGTCGATGGGCTTAGTCAGGTGACAGTCAAACCCGGCTTCCTGCGACAGGCTGCGATCCTTGGCCTGGCCGTAGCCGGTCATGGCCGCCAGGACGATCCCCTTGCACGACGGTCGCCGGCGCAATTGCCGCGCCACGTCGTACCCCGACATACCCGGCAGCCCGATGTCCAGCAAAATCACCTCGGGCTGGAAGGAGTCCACGGCGGTCAATACCGACAGGCCGTCGTGCAGCGTGCGGACCTCATGGCCCCACATGGTCAGCAGGGTGGCCGTCAACTCGGCGGCATCCACGTTGTCGTCCACGACCAGGATGCGGCGCGAAGGGCCCGCAGCGTGCGGCGACTTTGCCGGTGTCTCGTGGGCGGGATCAACCCGCTTAGTCATCATGACCGGCAGCCGAATGACAAACTCGCTCCCCTTACCCAGCCCCTCGCTGTGTGCGGAGATCGTGCCGCCGTGCATCTCCACAAGGTTTTTGGCGAGCGTCAGTCCGATTCCCAGACCCCCTTGCGAGCGGGCCAGTGAACGGTGCCCCTGCACAAACAGGTCGAAGACGCGGGAGAGCAGCTCGGGGGCAATGCCAATCCCAGAATCCTTGACGCGGATGAGTGCCGCGTCGGGTCCATCGCGCTCGATAGTGAGCCAGATGCGGCCGGCGTGGTCGGTGTATTTGGCGGCATTCATCAGCAGGTTGCTGATCACCTGGGCCATGCGAACGACGTCCGCCTCCACGAGAATCTTTTTCTTGGGGAGCGAAACTGTCAGTTCATGTCCCTGGGCGTCAATCACGGGCTGGGCCGTCTCGACGGCACTGTGAATGATCGTCGCCAGGTTGGTCGTCTCCTTGCGCAAATCGATTTTGGCGCGCATGATCCGCGAAACGTCGAGCAGGTCATCGACCAGTCGCACGACGTGCTGCACCTGCCGCTCCATCGCTTCCCGCGCTTGGGCCACGGCTTCCACCGAGGCGCCCGGCATTTTGAGGATGTGCAGGGCATTGCGAATGGGCGCCAGCGGATTGCGCAGCTCGTGCCCCAGCATGGCCAGAAAGTCGTTCTTCTGATTGTCGGCCTCGGCCAGCTCCGACAGACGTTCGCGCATTTCCTGTTCCAGCCGCTTGCTGTCGGAGATGTCGCGCATGATGCCCGTGAAATACCGGCGGTCTCCCATGCGAAAGCTGGTAACCGCCAGGTCCATGGGAAACGTGGCGCCATCTCTCCTGCGGCCGACGATTTCCCGCCCGACGCCGACTATCTTGGACTTGCCCATGCGCGCCGAGCTGCCGGTGGCCTGGTCGTCCTCCTCGCAGTGAAAGGGCTCCGCGACAAGCAATTTGACGTCCTGGCCGATCACCTCGTGGGCCGGATAGCCAAAGATCCGTTCGGCCGCCGGATTGAACGACTCGATTCTGCCGCTCTCGTCGATCGTGATGATCCCGTCGATCACGCTGTTGACCACCGTGAGCAGCGATTGCTCCGTCCGTTTGCGCTCCGTCAGGTCGCGGATGATTTTCGAATACCCCTTCAGCTCTCCATCGGCATCGCGCAGCGCAGTGATCAGAACGCTGGCCCAGAATCGGCTGCCGTCCTTGCGGACGCGCCATCCCTCGTCTTCGATCTGGCCATCGTCGCGGGCAATCTTGAGCAGGCGTTCGGGCTTGGCTTCCTGCAAATCTTCGGCCGGATAAAAGCACGTGATATGCTGACCGATGATGTCCTCCGGCTGGAAACCGATGATGCGGGCCGCTCCGGAATTCCAACTGGCAATGCTCCCCTCCGGGTCGAGCAGAAAAATTGCGTATTCGCGAACGCCTTCGACCAGCAGGCGAAAGCGCTGTTCGCTCTTGCGAAGCTCGTCCTCCTCGCGCTTGCGCGGGGTGACGTTGCGAATGATGGTCGAGTATCCCTGAAAGATGCCAGCCGCGTTCCAGATTGCCGTCGTGACCACATTCGCCCAGAACCAGGAGCCGTCCTTGCGCTCGTGCCAGCCTTCCTCTTCAAAGCGGCCGGCAACCTGGGCGATGTCGAGCTGCCGGGCGGGCAAGCTCGCCTCGGCCACTTCGCGCGGAAACAGGGAGGAGAAATGCTGGCCGACCATCTCCTCGGCCGTGTAGCCGTAGGCCTGGGCGGCCCCGGCATTCCACGACCCGATCCGCCCCTTGGGATCGAGGAGAAGAATGGAGTACTCCTGCACCCCCTTCACGACGAAACGGAAGGACTCCTCGTTCCACGCGAGCCGATCGCTCGCTGGATCCAATTGGTCCAATTGCGCCCCTTGACTTGCCTCCGCCACCTCTTCCTCTCCGTGCTGGGCCGCTGGTTGACGCCAGGATGGTCACGGCCAGTCCCGGCGACCCAGGAGGCTTGCATTGGTTCAAACGAGCCACGATTCTACCTGACGAACTGCGGAAAGCCAGTTCGGGCAGCTAGCAATTCAGGCCGCCATTTCACATCAAAGTACAAGCAAGCGTTGCATGAGCAGTAGTACCTAACTGCCTGCGGTGCGGAGCATTCCGTAAAGCAGCCTTGAGGGCGGCGATCGCAACGAGAGGACTTTTGCCTTTCGCGCGTGAATGGCCCAAACGATCTTAAAGCGCGGGTGGTCAACCTCGTTACAAGTAGCGGTTGAACAGATTTTCCAAAAACTCCTGCCGACCTGACGGATTCGGAGCTGCTTCACCCTTGGCCAGCATGTACTGCTCCAGACGCGCGAAGTCGGTCTTGCCGTTCTCGATGTCGCCCCCAATGCCGCTGTCGAAGCTGGCGTACCGCTCCTTGACGAACCGCTCGAATTCACCGTCGGCGCGGATGGCGGCGGCGATCTTGAGCCCCTTGGCGAAGGCGTCCATCCCGCCGATGTGGGCGTAGAACAGATCGATCGGCTCGAAGCTCTCGCGGCGGACCTTGGCGTCGAAATTGACGCCGCCGGAGCCCAGACCGCCCCACTTGAGGATCGTGAGCATGATCTCGGCAGCCAGATAGTAATTCGTGGGGAACTGATCGGTGTCCCAGCCGAGCATCAGGTCGCCGGTATTGGCGTCGATCGAGCCGAGCGCCCGCTGCATGCCGGTGTATTCCAGCTCGTGCATCATCGTGTGCCCGGCCAGCGTGGCGTGGTTGGTCTCGATGTTGAGCTTGAAGTGCGGCAGCAGGTTGTAAGCCCGCAGGAAATTGAGGCAGGCGGCCGCATCGCTGTCGTACTGGTGCTTGGTCGGCTCCTTGGGCTTGGGCTCGATGAGGAACTGCCCTTTGAAGCCGATTTTCTTGGCGTAATCGACCGCCATGTGGAAGAATCTCGCCAGGTGATCGAGCTCGCGCCACATGTTGGTGTTGAGCAGATTCTGGTAACCCTCACGGCCGCCCCAGAAGACGTAGTTCTCGCCCCCCAGCTCCTTGGTCACCTCCAGGCACTTTTTCACCTGGCAGGCGGCATACGCAAACACGTCGGCATTGCAGGTCGTCGCCGCGCCGTGCATGTAACGCGGATGGCTGAACATGTTCGCCGTTCCCCACAGCAGCTTGATGCCGGTCCGCTGCTGCTCTTCCTTGAGGACCTTCACGACGGCGTCCAAGTTTTTGTTCGTCTCAGCCAGGTCGGCTCCTTCGGGGGCCACGTCCCGATCGTGGAAGGCATAGTACGGCGCGCCGAGCTTGTCGATGAACTCGAAGGCCACGCGGGCCCGGTTTTGCGCGTTCTCGACCGAGTTGCTGCCGTCATCCCACGGCCGGACCATCGTTGCCGCGCCGAACGGATCGCTGCCAGTGCCGCGGAACGTGTGCCAGTAGACGACGGCAAACCGCAGATGGTCCTTCATCGACTTCCCTTCGACGATCTCATTTTCGTCGTACCAGCGGAAGGCCAGCGGGTTCTTCGAATCGGGACCTTCGTAACGGATGCGTTCGATTTCAGGAAAGGCAGGCATGGGAAAATTCAGGGTTCAGGTGTAGGGAATGTCGAATGTCGAGAATCAAGTGACGAATGAATGTCGAAGCACGAATGTCGAAGACGAAAATCGTTGGAAACTCAGGCTTCGTCATTCCCTCGACATTCGGCCTTCGCCATTGGGCATTGCGAAGCTATCGTGCCAGATGCGGCGGCGAGTCGCAAGCGGGAGCTACTCCGGCCACCCATGCTCGCCGATTAGCGGCACAAAGGCAAACGCCCCGAGATCTTCGTGAAGGAAATCATCGCCGCGGCGCGTGATGCGCTGCATGCGCTGGTTGTGCAGAGGGCCGACCGGAATCACGAGGCGGCCACCTTCGGCCAACTGGTCAAGCAGCGGCTGCGGGATCTCGCGAGCGCCGGCGGTAACGCAAATCGCGTCAAACGGCGCTTCCGCCCTCAGACCGACCGTCCCGTCGGAGAGATGGACGTGAACGTTCTCATACACCAGACGCTCCAGGGCGTCTTTCGCCCTGTCCGCCAGCGGGGCCAGACGCTCGACTGTGTGGACTTCCCTTGCCAGCAGCGAGAGCACCGCGGCGCCATAGCCCGACCCAGTGCCGATTTCCAGCAGCTTGTCGCCCGGCCGAAGCTGGAGCGCCTCTGCCATATACGCCACGACCAGCGGCTGTGAGATGGTCTGATCCCAGCCGATCGGCAGAGCGCCGTCGTCGTAGGCGGCGTGCCACAGGTCAGGCGGAACAAATTTTTCTCGCGCAACGCTGGCCATCGCGCTCAGCACGCGCTCGTCGCCAATGCCGCGGCGCCGCAACTGATATTCGACCATTTGCTGCCTGGCCAGATCGAAGTAGGCCGGCGACAGCGATTCGTCGGGGGACTGCATAGGATTTCGTATCATGAAGAGCTTGCATCCGAGGCACAAACGATCAATCAGCGCGCCAGTTGCCGGTGGCGGCATAATCGTTGCCAGCGATCACTGCGGCGGTAAAAGTCCATGCCTGGAGAAATGTCGTGAAGGCCATGATACTCCGTCGATTGCTCGACATGTCGTCGGGCGCAAGGCCGCTAGAGCTGGCCGACGTGCCGCTGCCTGAGCCTGGCACGCGGGAGATCCGCGTGCGCGTGAGCGCGTGCGGCGTTTGTCGCACAGAGCTCGACGAAATCGAGGGACGCACGCCGCCGGCCAAGCTGCCGATGACGCTTGGGCACCAGGCGGTGGGCTACGTGGACGCGCTGGGGCCGCAGGCGACGCGGCTGGCACTCGGGACGCGAGTCGGCGTGGCGTGGATTTTTCACGCTTGCGGCCGGTGCGAATACTGCCAAACGCAGCGCGAAAATCTGTGCCCTGCGTTTCGCGCCACAGGCCGTGATGCCGCGGGCGGATATGCCGAGTATCTGACCGTCCACGAGGATTTTGCCTACCTCCTTCCGCCGGAGCTGAGCGATGTCCAGACAGCGCCGCTCTTGTGTGCCGGTGCGGTCGGCTATCGTTCACTGCGGCTGACGGGGATTTGCGACGGCCAGCGGTTGGGGCTGACTGGCTTTGGCGCGTCGGCGCACCTGGTGCTGCAAATGGCGCGGTACGAGATTCCCAATAGCCCCGTGTACGTCTTTGCCAGGAGCGAGCGGGAGCGCCAGTTCGCCCTCGATCTGGGCGCCGTCTGGGCCGGCAATACGACCGACAAACCGCCCGACAGCCTTCACGCAATCATCGATACGACGCCCGCCTGGCTGCCAATTGCCCAGGGACTGCGGCATCTGGCGCCGGGCGGCCGGCTGGTGATCAACGCCATCCGCAAGGAGGGGAGCGATCAGCAGGAGCTGCTAGGCCTGGACTACGAACAAGACCTGTGGCTGGAGCGGGAAATCAAGAGTGTGGCGAATGTGACCCGCAGCGATGTGGTGGAATTCCTGTCGCTAGCAGGCCAGATGGGGTTGCGACCAGAAGTCCAGGAATTCCCGCTAGCACAAGCCAATGAGGCGTTGCTACAGCTAAAGCAGGGAATGATCCGCGGCGCGAAGGTGCTGCGAATCGAAAGATAAGTGAAGGCTTCCGGGCGCACTGGCGAACGTGCAGAGTCGTGCCGCCGCTCAATTCCAAAACTCAGCCACATCCACCCGATTGTCGATCCGGCGGACGGCTGGGAGTTGTCGCACGATGGTCTGCGCGACCTGCTTGAGATAGAACGTGGGGACGCGTCCGTTAAGGACCAGTCTTCCATCTTGAAACTCGCAGCGTAGACGTCGCAGCGCGAGATAGTTGCTCTGCTCGAGCAGGCTCTGGGCCTCCGATTGGACGGCCGCGTCATGACCGGCTCGTGTTGGTTCTACCCCTCGAAAAGCTGACGCTGCTGGCGACATGTTACCACCACTCCCTTTCGCTGGCGACCGCGCGAATGGCGGCTGTGAGTGCCAGCATGATCGTATCCGAACTCCTGAACCCCGATTCCTCCAGAGGGACGCCCGTTCATCGGGACGCAGATTGCCCGGTGCAGTCTTTGCACCCTCCCCTGGCCAGTAGAAGTCTGCCTTGCAGCAGACTCAATTAATGTAGCAGCCTGTTGGCGCGGGTCAACAACAGAACAAGCAGAAATTTCCAAAACTGAGTTGCTGTCACTTTGTCGCGGCCGTGGGCGCTGTCCTTCAGCCATTTGTCCCAATTTTCGCTGCAAAACTGTGGATGTGCCAAGGTGGGAATCGTACCCGCAATGTGGGGTATAGCGGGCAGCGAATTCTCCCAGCGGCGTCTCAAACGGGGGAGCGGTGACAGACATGTGGAAGGCCGTGAAACGGCACCTTGATTGCTTGCTGAGTTGGTGGCGGAAAGGGGCAATGGTTGGCCAGTTGCGGAGACTGGACAGCGGCGGTCGCTGGCTGCCATAATTTCCGAGGAGAGTTCCACCGCGCCCGATTCCAGGTCGCGCTCAGGCAATAACCGCCGCTGAGGCTTCTTCAAAAGTCATGCATCGCAACGCCTGGCTGGCCGTCATCTGCATCGTGCTGGTGCTGGTCGTGGCGCCCGTGGTCGGATCGTTGGTCCTGGGGCCGGTAAATCGGGCGGCCGGCCGACTCAAGGCGCCAACCCGCTTCTTGCTCCCCGATTTCATGTGGCTGCTGGTGCAGTTGCAACTCGCCCTGGGGTACTGCGTCACGTTTGTCGGCGTTCAGCAGCGTTATTTTTTTCCGCTCGTGCTGGGCTTTTTTGCACTGGCGTCCGTGATGATGTGGGCGGGCGCCGTCAGCTTCCTGTCGCGGGCCGGCGTGCGGAGCAACCTGCGGCGAGGAGTGTTCATACTGCTCCTCTTGCCGCTGACGCTCGCCTTGATGATCGCCACGCCGCTGCTTCCCGTAGTCTCCTATCTGCTCCACACCGAAGCCGAAGAAATTGAGCAGCTCTTCAGGCTCAAGGATTACTTGCCCCCCAATGCGGGAGTGCTGCTGCTGGCGGCCGGAGTATTTTGCATCCCGATACTGGGTCTGGCGCTGCACATGCTTTCCCGGTGGATGGTCGCGGGGATGCAGCCGGCCCTTCCGCCGGCGCTCGTGAAGCAGTCAGTGGTATAGGTTTCCCTGCCCGTATACGATCCCTGTTCACTCAGGCCCTGCGTGCATGTTGTCCCCGAAATTCTTGCCGTAGGCGGCGCTATCGCACTACGATGACCGCATGAGCAAACCGGCTCTTCCTTGCCGCTTCCCCTGGCTGCGGTTCAGCCTCCGCAACTTGCTGATCGTGGTCGCCGTCGTCGGCATCGGCAGCGGATGGCTCGGAGCCCTAGTTCAGCGCGCTAGGCTCCAGCGTGCCACGGTTGCCAAAGTCGAAGGCTTGGGCGGGGAAGTGAGGTACACGATAGCTGGCCAGGAATCCGATACCACGGCCTCGCGCATGCCGCGCCTGCACGAATACTCATGGGCCAGGCGGCTGCTGGGAGACGATTTTTTCGACTCGGTCACGGAGGTGAATCTTGGCGGCACTGCCGTCACAGATGCCGATATGCAGCTCTTCGATCATTTGCCCGAGGTCGAGGTGATCTCGCTGCAGGGCACGGCCGTCGGAGATCGTGGAGTGCGACATTTGTGCCATCTGAAACATCTGCGCAACTTGGATTTGTGGCACAGCCAGATCGGCGATGAAGGATTGGCCTCATTGAAGTTGATTCGCTCGCTGGAGCACTTAGCGGCAGGCCAGTCGCGGATTACGGATGCGGGACTGGTTCACCTCTCCGGGATGACGCAGCTCAAGTACCTTGGACTCCGCGGCAACAACGTCACCAACTCAGGCCTCGTCCATCTGCGGGGGCTAATTAATCTGGAAGGGATTTATCTTGGCGAGTCGCAGGTCACGGGCGCGGGTTTGGTACATCTGTCCGCCATGCGCAAGTTGAGCTACCCGCGCCTAGATCATCTCGCGATTAGTGACGATGACCTGCGGCACTTAGCGCACTTGAAGCAGCTGACGTCCTTGCCGCTGAGTTACACACAGGTCACCGATGCAGGGTTGGTTCATCTGCAAAAGCTGCCGAACTTGAGGAAATTGAATTTGGATGGTACCGTGGTCACGGACGACGGCCTCGACAACCTGGCCAAGATTGGCACGCTGACCGACGTAGTGCTGGACGACACACGAGTCACTGGGCCAGGCATCGCCCGCTTGATGGAATCGCTTCCGAATTGCCGTGTAAAGGTCGTCGCAAGAGAGCCGAATGTGAGCAAGTAGCGTTGGACCGGGCTGGCCGCTCACTTGATCTCGCCGACCGCCACGCGGCGGAACTCGATATCAGTTTCTGGATCGTGCGCTTGCAGTTGAATCGTTCCCGGCTCCAGCCGCAGCCCGTCGCGCGGGTTGTCGTGCTTGTCGCGGGTGTCGGTCCAATCGGTCATCTGATAGCCGTTGACCCAGGTGGCGATGTGCGGCCCGGCGGCAATGATGGTCATCACCAGCGGCTCCAGGTCACGCGACACGAGCCGGCGGGCAAGCTGGCGGTCGTCGATCGCGCCGGTGCTGTAGCGTGCTGGTTTGGCCGGATCATTTTCGTAGCAGCCGTTGAAGAGCTGCGCTTCGTAACCGTTCATGAAGTCGCCGGGAATTGACCGGAAGAAGACGCCGCCGTTGACCAGCTTCTTCCGCATCCGCGCTTCGACCTTTAATACGAGGTCACCGTATTTGCCGTCGAGTTCGGCCGCTCCGGGACCGCCGACGGCGTGCAATGCGCCCTCCTCGATGGTCCACTTCGCCTGGCGGTCGTCGGGAAGCCGCGGGTGCTTGAGGATCGTCCAGCCGGTCAGGTCGCGGCGATTAAAGACATCCTTCAGGCCGCCCGGTTTGATCGCCAGTGACTTGAGGGCCAGCCCTTCGCCAAGCTTTATCGGCCCGGCAGTTCCGACGTTCACGAGCCGCCGGAAGGGCCCTGCCTCGAGCTTGACCATCTGATCGCCGATCGTCATCTGGCCGGCACTTGTCGCTTCCCCCTTGGTTTCGCAACTACCGAATGGACTCGTCGATTGACCGAGCGCGAGAGTTTCCTCTTCGACTGCCGCCTCGCTCCAGCCGAACGTCGTTTTGCCGTCAAACAGTGCGATCCAGCCGTCGAGCGATTCATCGACAGTCAGCGCGTGGCCGTACTCAGGCACTGCCGACGACGGGCTGGTGAATGGGAGCGGCTGAAGGTCGGCCGCGAGAAGGAACAGGAGTATCGGCAGCATGGTGGCCTCGTGCGAAGCGAGATGTCAGGACAGGTTGGAAACCTGTCCTACGTGATCTTCGGCAACACCCACGGCGCGCGGTATTCCGGCCGCGTCAAGTACTGGTTCGCGTCGGCATCGCCGGTGAACGTGTAGGTCGCCGGGTCAAAGTGCAGCGTGCGGCCAGTGCGCCAGGCGGCATTGCCGAGGTGGCAGAGCAGGCTGGAAGGATGGCCGATCGTTTCCAGGTCGGCGGTGGGCTTTTTCCGCGTCCGCATGCAGTCGAGAAAATTCTGAGCGTGGCCAACGTCGTTGTAGCCGGCGCTCATCTCCTTGACGACTTTGCCCTTGGGGTCGTAATGCCGCCAGCGGCCGTTGCCGATGACGACGTACCCTTCGTCGCCGAGAATCATCGCCCCTTCGCCTTCATCGTGCAGCGGGTAGGGCGTCCAGATGCGCATCTCGTACGTCAGCACGAAGCCGCCCTCGAAGTCGTAGGTGACCATCAGCGTGTCAGGCCACTCCTGGGCGTCGTCGAAGTAGTATTTGCCGCCGAGGGCCGAGACGGCCTTGGGGAGCGTGGGAAGCTGCTGGCCTTTGGCGGCGGCCGCGACGCCGAGGAACCAGCGGGCGATGTCGAGCCGGTGGACGCCGTCGTTCCCCAGGTCGCCCGTGCCGTAGTCGAAGAACCACCGCCAATTGCCGTGGAACCGGCTGCGATTGAACTGGCGCTTCGGCGCGGGGCCGAGCCACAGGTCGTAATCAACGCCAGGGGGCGGATCGCTGTCGGGAACTTTGGGTATGGCGCCTTGGCGAGCGCTTTCCCAGGATTTGGCCATGCGCACGTTGCCCAGAACGCCACTTTTCAGGTACTCGACCAGCGCGAGAAAATGAGTGCCACTGCGGGACTGGGTGCCGAGCTGCACGACGCGACCGTGTTTCTTCATCGCGGCCACCATCGTCTGACCCTCGATGATGTTGTGGCCGTCGGGCTTCTCGACGTAGACGTCCTTGTCGGCCTGGCAGGCGTGAATCGTCGGCAGTGCGTGCCAGTGGTCGGGAGTCCCGGCAGCCAGGGCATCGACGCTTGGATCATCGAGTGCCTTACGATAGTCCTTGATCCCGATGGGCCGCTTGCCGGTCCGCTGCTCGACGCCGGCGATGCGCGAGTTCAGCACGCCTTCATCGATATCGCAGACGTATTTCACCTCGACTTCGGGGATCGAGGCAAAGGTCGACAGGACGCTGCCGCCGCGGCCGTTGATCCCCATCATGCAGAGGGTGATCTTGTCGTTGGGCGAGACGCTGGCCTTGGCAGGCTTGTCGTCTCCCAGAATCGTGGTGCTGGCCAGTGCCGACAGCCCGGCGGCGGCGAGGGAGTTTTCGAGAAATTGGCGGCGGTGCATGGGGCGCCTCGAGAAGTAGAGAGGGACGCATTCGCGCCGACATTCTAGTCCCCTGTGGGGCTTGAAACCACAAAGTCACAAAGACACAAAGTTTCACCAGGTCCGCTGCGTGCTCCTCTTCGTGACTTCGTGTCTTTGTGGTATCTCTCCTTCATCACCTCCATCTGCCCGGCGATCTCCCTCATGTCCTGGCGCGAATTCGTCGTCTTGAAAATCGGGCACGGCGGCTTCTCCGGCATCACGCTGCCGCTGTGGCTGCGAATTCTGTGGGAGAATCGGCTGGCCATCGATCCGCCGTACTGGGTCCGCGGCTGCGCGGTAACGGCCTGCTCGGTGCAGAATTCTCTTTTTGCCATTCTGGAAGAGTGGCTCTACGGCCGGCGGATTCGTCAGACAGAAGTCAAATCGCCGCTGTTTATCCTCGGCTCGTGGCGCAGCGGCACCACCCACCTGCACAACCTGCTGGCGCAGGACGAGCGGTTTGCCTGGCCGAACCTGTTCGAGGTATTCTATCCGCGAACGTTCCTGCTCACGGGCTGGATCAATCGGCCGCTGTTGGCGGCGATGGTCCCGCCGACGCGCCCGCAGGACAACGTCGTTCTGAGCCTGGCCGTTCCGCAGGAGGACGAGTTCGCCATTGCCAACCTGTGCGGTTGCTCGTTCGCCTTGGCCTGGGCCTTCAGCCGCAATCGCAATTACTACGATCGGTTCATGACGCTCCGCGGCGCTTCGCCCGACGAAGTCCGCCGCTGGCAGGACGCGCTCTTGTACTTCGCCCAGAAGCTGACGCTCAAATTTGGCAAGCGGCTCGTCCTGAAGTCGCCGGCCCATACGGGACGGATCAAGCGGCTGCTGGAGGTCTTTCCTGACGCGAATTTCATCCACATCCGCCGGCATCCGCACGACGTCTATCGCTCGACAGTGTACACGATTCGCAAGGTCTATCCCTGGTGGTCACTCCAGCGGCCCGACTATCCCCGGCTGGAGGAAGATTCGATCGCCCAGTACCGCGAGCTGTACGAAGCGTTTTTCGAGGAAGTGCCGCTGATTCCCGTGGGGCACTTTCACGACCTGGCGTACGAGGACTTGGAGCGGGACCCGATCGGCACGGTGCGACAGGCGTATGAGGCGCTGTCGCTGCCTGATTTTTCCGCGGTCGAGCCGAAGCTCAACTCGTACCTCGCACAGATCAAGGCTTACCGCAAAAACGAGTTCCCGCCGCTAGCAGTGGAGGTGCGGCAGCGATTGGCGAGCGAGTGGAAGCGGCCTTTTGAGGCGTGGGGATACGAGCCGTAGTCGGAGAAAACTGGTGTTTAACGGCATCCACCGATGAGTTACCTTACGCGCGACAGCACTCTTCACGAAGGAGCCAGGGATGGCACATGCCAGCATTTCAGTCGGGTGGTGCGATCTGGACGGGGCAGTCGTTGCGTGCCCTCCCCCCGTGAAGCCAAGGCCGCCGGCCTCCAGCGGGCCGCTGCGCAGCGTCATAGTCATACCCGCACGGCTGGCTTCCACGCGTCTGCCGCGAAAGCTGCTGCTCAAGGAAACGGGTAAGTCGGTCCTGCAGCACACGTACGAATCAGCAGTTAAGGCAGCCCGGCCCAGCGGCCTGTGGGTGGCCGCCGATGGTGAAGAGATTGCCGCGGAAGTTCGTTCTTTCGGCGGGCGCGTCGAGTTGACCAACCCCAGCTGCGCCAGCGGCACTGACCGCGTGGCCGAGATCGCCCGTAAACTGCCGGCGGTCGATGTGATCGTGAACGTCCAGGGTGACGAGCCGGAAATCTCTGCGGCGGCGATCGATCTGGCCGTGGAGCTGCTGGAAAAAAATCCGGCGGCCGTGATGAGCACGCTGGCGACGCCGATTCGCACCAAGGAGCAGCTTTACGATCCGGCCTGCGTGAAGGTCGTTTTCGACAGCCGCGGCCAAGCGATCTACTTCAGCCGCGCGCCGGTCCCGTTCCCGCGCCACTGGGACGACTCGCTCCTGCCCGCGCAGCCGCCGCACTTCTACCAGCACATCGGCTTGTACGCCTATCGCCGCGACTTCCTGCTCCAGCTCGCCTCCATGCCGCGGGCCGAGATCGAGAAAATCGAGAACCTGGAGCAGCTCCGCGTCCTGGCCGCCGGCCAGACGATCCTGGTCGGCGTCATCGACGAGCCGACGATCGGCATCGACACGCCGGAGGATTACCGGGCGTTTGTGGAGCGGTGGCAGGCAAGGTAGAATACCCGAGCGGAGAGAAATAAACGGGCATCCCGCCTTCGCCGGAGTAGGCCATTATGGCAACTTTGAAACAGCAGCTGGTCGAGGTCGTATCCAGTCTGCCCGATGATTGCACGATGGACGATTTCCGTTATCGTCTGTATGTCCGCCAGCGGATCGAGGAGGGATTGCGCGACGTTGAAGCAGGCAGTGTCTACAGCCATGATGAAGCCGTGGAGATGGTGAAGTCGTGGCGAAAGTCATCTGGACCAAATCCGCCCTTGCCGATCTCGGAAGAATCTACGACTACCTTGCCAGAAGCTCGCAGTCCTTCATCCTAGCCGAGCGAATCTGCAACGAACTCATGTCGGCGGCACTCGGCCGGCTAGCGACGCTTCCAGATTCTGAATCGCCAGTTCCCGAAGGAATTCAGTACGGCGCCCGCGAAATCTATCAGCGCTCTTACCGCATCATCTACGTCCATCAAGGCGAAGCCTGCTTCGTCGTGCGGTGCATACATTCCAGCCGAGACATCGCCGCGCACCTCGATCCTGAGAATTGGATCGCGGATATATTGAAACATGACCTGGATTAGCCAGGATACTGGCGCAGGTTCTTCCGATCACTCCGGCTGCGCAAATGTCTTGTCGTCCACCTTGTCCAGCACCTTGAACTCGGTCACCTCGGTCTTCACGAACGGCTGGCCGTCGCGCTTCGTCTCGATTTTCGTGGCTTTCTTGATGCCTCCAAAGTCTTTGTAGCCGCCGAAGGTCGTCTCCTGAGTGAATTCCTCTCCCATGAAGCCGCGGACTTTGGCCACGACCTTCACCGGCAGACCGTTTTCCTTATCGAAGAAGATCTGAAAATCCTTGCCGTCCGGGGGCGTAACCTTGATGACGAGCGCGGCCGCGTCGCCAACTTTCTCCTCGCCAGTTGCCTCCAATTTGAATTCCTTCTCCTTCAGCGGCAGAAGCGTGGCGGGAATCACCTGGAGGGATAAGTTGCGTTTCTCGTTAGCCAAAGCGTCGGCGTCCATTTCCGAGCTCATGTCGCCGAACTTCCGCCAGCCCTTGTCACCGGCAATCACGGTGACCCCTTTGAATTTATTGCCGCCGAAGTCCCCCTCGAACTCGCCGCGAGAGCGATCGAGTCCCTGGGCGGTCGTCTGGCTGGTAAACTCGCTCATATTGTCGCCGAAGGTGATCGTCCCCTTGGCTTTCCAGGAGAGGACCTTGGCCTGACCGAGCTTCTCTTTGCCGCCTAGCGCTGCAATCCCCTTGTCCACGATGGCCGCGGCATCATCGGCCAGGGCGACGTTCAATCCCGAGACGACAATAGTCAGCACCAGCGCGGCAAAGGATCGTTTCATGGCGATTTACCTTCAAGAAGAGAAAACCGAAGAGTCGCAACAGGCGGCGATGGGCTAAGTCTAATGCACCGCGCCTGGGAATTGCCAGGGTGCAGCGCAGTCGCATTGGCATGGACTATTTGATCACGATAAACTGTTTGGCCATGTAAAAGCCGTCGCTCTTGGGCCATGAAAGCTTGCCGATCGTTTCGGTCAATGCCACCTGGTCCTGGTTGTCGAACGTCGCCGCCACAATGATTCGCTCGCCCGCGTTCTGGCCGTAGACAACCTTGATCCAATGGGGTCCGTCTGACAGAGGCAGCGCCACGATCGCAGCCTGGATTTGCGGCCGCATTGCCTCCAGATCGATCGACCCGCTCCCTTCGCTGCCGCGCAGGAACAAATCCCCTGACAGCATCTGGCGCTTCTGACCGGCGATCGAAACTTCCTGGATGCTTTGGTGTGGATCGTCCGGATTCATGAAGGCCTTGTACACGACGTGAAAGGTCGACAGGGTGAAATTTAGCATGGCATCCTGTGCGGCCTGCTCCTCGGTATCGCCCATTCCCGCCACGTAATCTATGATCTCGCGGCCGCCGGGCAATTGGGTCTTGAACTCCAGTTCCACGGTGTAACCGCCGCCATCGTGCTTGTTGGATTCGTAAGTCGACGTCTTGAGCCTCGTCGGACTGGCGGCAATGCCCACGCCGCCTTCGTCGACGACGACTTCCTGCTCGCCGTGCTGCGTCAGCCAGTCGCGAAAAAACTTGTCGTATTTGGCGCTGTCCGATTGGCGGGAACATCCAGCAAGCAGCAGGCAGACCAGAGTGGACAGGCACGTTTTCATCGGTTTGCTCCAATTCTCGGAGGGGGATGCTCCAAAACATAGGCCGGGATTCCTCGGTGCCGCAATCCCGGCGTTTTCGTGGGGCTTTCTCATTGAGCGGGCGAAGCTAAAATCATCTTTTCAGTCACTATCGGAAGGATTCCATGACCAAACATATCTTCGTCACTGGCGGCGTGGTCAGTTCGCTCGGCAAGGGACTCACCAGCGCCTCGGTCGGCATGCTGCTCGAGCGCCGGGGCCTTCGCGTGCGGATGCAGAAGCTCGATCCCTACATCAACGTCGATCCGGGGACGATGAGCCCCTACCAGCACGGCGAAGTGTACGTCCTGGACGACGGGGCGGAGACCGACCTCGATTTGGGGCACTACGAACGGTTCACGAACAGCCCTCTGTCCCGAGATTCCAACTACACCACGGGGCAGATCTATTTGTCGGTCATCGAGAAGGAACGCCGCGGCGAGTTTTTGGGCAAGACCGTGCAGGTCATCCCGCATATCACCAACGAAATTAAAGGTTGCATTTCGAAGCTGGCCGGCGCCGACGTCGATGTCGTCATCACCGAGATCGGCGGCACCGTTGGCGACATCGAGAGCCAGCCATTCCTGGAGGCCATCCGCCAATTTGCCCTCGATGTGGGCAAGGAAAACTGCCTCTACATTCACCTCACGCTCGTGCCGTACCTCAAAGCGGCTGGCGAGCTGAAGACCAAGCCCACGCAGCATTCCGTCGGTTTACTGCGGCAGATCGGTATTCAGCCGGACATCCTTATCTGCCGCACGGAGCGGCCGATCAGCCGCGAAGATCGCGAAAAGATCGGCCTGTTCTGCAATGTGCCACTGGAGGCGGTGATCGAAGAGCGCGACAAGGATTTTTCGATTTACGAAGTCCCGCTGAGCCTCGTGGACAACAAACTCGACGACCTGATCGTCAAGCGGCTGCACGTGCAGGCTGGCCCGCCGCAGATCGACGATTGGCGCGACATTCTGCACACGCTCCGCAATCCGCAAAGCGAGGTGAGCATTGCCGTCGTGGGCAAATATGCCGAGCACAAGGACGCCTACAAGTCGATCTACGAAGCGATCGACCACGCCGGCATTCATCACCACGCCCAGGTCCGCATTGGTCGGATTCACAGCGAGGACGTCGAACGGGAAGGGGCCGGGCCGCTGCTCACCGGTTACGACGGCATTCTGGTCCCCGGCGGCTTCGGCGAGCGGGGGATCGAAGGCAAGATCGAAGCGATCCACTTCGCCCGCGAGCGAAAAATCCCCTTCTTCGGCATTTGCCTGGGAATGCAGTGCGCTGCGATCGAGTTCGCCCGGCACGTCGTCGGCCTGGCCGGAGCACATTCGACCGAGTTCAACAAAGACACGTCCCATCCAGTGATCTGTCTGCTCGACGAACAGAAGAACATTACCGACAAAGGAGGCACCATGCGGCTGGGGGCGCAGCCAGCCAAGTTGTTGGAAGCGAGCCATGCCGTCGCAGCTTACGGCAGCCAATCGATCAGCGAACGGCACCGACACCGGTATGAGTTCAACAATTCCTACCGCCAGCAGTTCGCCGCGCACGGCATGAGCTTCACCGGCCTGTCGCCCGACGGCAAACTGGTGGAGATCATCGAGCTGGTCGATCACCCGTGGTTCCTGGCGGTTCAGTACCATCCCGAGTTCAAATCGAAGCCGACGAAGGCCCAGCCGCTGTTTGCCGCGTTCGTCGGGGCCGCGATCGAGCGGCACTCGAAGCGGATCGAGCGGACGGAGGAGGCGGAGGTTTAAAAGTCGCCGCCGACCTTGCGTCGGTGGGAAGGCGATTTTGCACTACACCGCGCCACCCAAGGCCGGTGGTGCTTGTCACTACAGATGACGACCATGAGCGACGCCAAGAACCCTGTTCCCTCCGCCTCCCTGGCCACGCTCGTGACCACGCTGGCCACGCAGGCGCTGCATTCCATGGGTGTCATCGAAATCCCCGGCGCTCCCCAGAGCGAGGTGAATTTCGATGTCGCCAAGCACCTGATCGACACGGTGGCCGTGCTCGAAGAGAAGACCAAGGGAAACGTCACGCCCGAAGAAGCGAAGCTGCTCGAAGACGCGCTGCACCAGCTTCGCCTGGCCTTCGTGCAGGTGCAGAAGAAGTAGGTCCCGCCTGCCGGGCGGGACCTTGCCAACGCGATGCCCAGGCGATCGCTTGCGCGGCTCCGAGGCTACTCGGCAGCCGGCCGTAATGACCACCAGGGATCGATATTCTCGCCCACCGACCGTTCCAGGTTACGCTCAAATTCTTTACGGAACGGCCCGTGATAGGCACACAGAGCTTCTCGATAAATCCTCTTATCGAGCCCGTAGCAGTACGTCAGCCCGAGCACTGCCTCCAGGTATTCCTCGGAGCCAGACTGCCAGTTTTGGACCAGCCAGCGTGTAAGACGCTCGCGCAGGTCGCGAGGAGCAGGCTCGTAGCCGTGCCACTGCTGGTCGGCCAGTACGTTCAGCTTTCTGAGAGTCGCGGAAACGCTTTCCTGAGTCGACTCTTGTAGGACCTGCTCGGACAGTCGCCAGACGTCGGCGGGTTCCAGGTAGTCGGGAAGGTTTTCCAGGTCTTCGGTTTGCATACAACACTGCTGCGACTGCCCGTCAGGCTGGATCTACTTCCGCGCAATCACCCTGTGGAAGTGCAATTGCACCTCGCGGCTCACGACGCGGCGGACGCCTTCGACCAGGCACCGCGGCTCGTTATCCTCCTGGCCGATGCGGATGATCTCGTCCAGCTTCATTCCAGGCGGCACCGTGTAGGTCGATTGATAGATGATCTGGTTCCCCGCATCCAATTCCGGCACGATGAAGTGGCAGGTCGCCCCGTAGGTCAACATCCGCCCGGCATACGCATCGTGGTAGGGCCGCGGCCCGGGAAAGCTGGGGAGCAGGCCATGGTGCAGGTTGATAATCCGACCGCCGGCATATTTCCAGCAGCTCGCCGCCGGCAAGATGCGCATGTACCGCGCCAGGATCACATAATCGACCTCGTAGCGGTCGAGCGCAGCAATCAACCGCTCGTCGTCCGCAGCCCCGCTTGCATCGCCAATCATCTCCCACGGCACGCCGAACTGCTCGGCAATGCCGCGGCACGTCGCCCGATTGCCGATCATCACGGCCGGCTCGGCTTTGATCTGGCCGTCGCGAATCGCCCGCAGAAGGGCCAGCGGCGGCTCCTGCCGGTACGTGACGCAGATCGCCAGACGCGGCCGCGCCGAACGTTCGTCCGGTGACCAGGTGCGAACCGACAAGTGTGTCTGCTGGCCGATTTCAATCAGCGCCTGGCGGGTCTCGGCCAGCTTCTCAGCCGACAGATTCACCCGGCAGAGCATGGCGAAGAGGGCCTCTTCGTCATGGTCGTACATCTGAATCTCGGCAATGCTCGCCCCTTGCCCGGTCACAAAGTGGATGATCGGGTCCGCCAGGCGGACGTTGTCGGGACCGACGGCGGTGAT
>DASRJP010000247.1:0-11239 GCA_035649415.1 Pirellulaceae bacterium
GTCCACCGTGTCGTCTCCACTGCCTAAAACTGAAATGTGAGGATAGAGCTGCGACACGTCGATGCCGTCGGCATCACCGATGTCGGCATTGGAACTCAGATTCCAGCCGGCGCCTTCCAGAGACTGAAACGCTGTGGGCGGACTCCCCTCGACGAAGAGAGCATCATTCGGCTCACTTTCTACGACGGTTCCCGATCCACCGCCGGACGTCGGCACCCCGTTGATGTTAATGATGTCGTCGCCGTCGTCGGCGTTGATCGTGATGGAATCGATCGGACCGGTTCCGGTCCACAGGTCTCCATTGATCAGCAGGCCGCCGCTGCCGTCGTCGTCAATCGTGATCGTGTCCACTCCCGGCGTACCAGGGATAATGACTGCGGTCAGTAACTGTCGCTGTTCCAGCGATTCGACAAACAGGCGTCGTACCCCTCTGCGAGCCTGGGAAATCAGCCAGCTGGTCGATTTTGCAATACCGCCGCGCTTCCAACCCAACAGTTTGCGCCACATGAAACCAAACCTCATGAAAAAAAGATGACTCTTTGCCCCAGCTTGCCATCTTCCCTATTTCTCAGTCGCAGTCCGACACTTTGACCGGACAGCCAAAGTGCACCCCGCGAGTTGAAAATCCAATATGGCTAAGGTTGTAGACTCAAATCAATGCAGATCAAAGTTTTCTGATACCGCTATTTACCGCAAAGTGGCCGGATATAGCGGTCCGTCAAAAACGGATTACGGGGCAAGCGATTCGGTGCGGAGGCAGGGCCTAAGTGCGCGGCTAGATCAAGCAAGCTCTCCAGCCACCGCAGTCCACGCAGTTTGACTTGTTTTCGCGACTATACGTACCTATCATCCGAGCCCCGTTTTTGCGCTCCCGCAGACTGGCGATGACTCGACCCCGGCATACTTCGATGTATTGGTGGAGCGGGCTGCTGTTGGCCGCGCTCGCCGTGCGGCTAGTGGCCGCTGTCTGGTGGCAGCAGCGGTTGCCCGAGCAACAGCAATTTGCGTTCGGAGACAGCGAAAGCTACTGGCGCCTGGGCCTGAAAATCGCCCGCGGTCAGGAGTACGAATACGGCGAAGGCGGCTGGAAAGTGTTTCGCACGCCAGGGTATCCGCTGCTTTTGGCCGGACTGTTTCGCGTCGTCCCCGGCGGACTCGATAGCCCGAATGTTCTTTGGGGCCGCGGGCTAAGCGCGGTTCTCGGATGTCTGACGATCCTCGGCGTGGTGGTGCTGGCCTGGCAACTTTTTGGAGCCAGGACCGCCTTTCTCGCGGCCGCCGTCGCAGCCTTCTACCCGGAGGCGATTGCCGCCAGTGTGTTCATATTGAGCGAAGCACCGTTTGGCCCACCCTTTGTGGTTCACTTAATCGCGTGGATTCTGGCGTGGCGGGCCAGCAGCGTCGGAACACAGGCCGGCTGGGCGATCGTCGCCGGCATTGCCGCCGGAATCGGCACATTGGTCCGCCCGAGCTGGCTGCTTTTTACTCCGTTCGCGCTCGGTGCCGGGCTGGTGTTTTTGGGCGACCGGCGGCGTCAAATGGTCATTGGTCTGGTGACGCTGGTCGCCTTTGCGGCGACCATGTCTCCGTGGTGGATACGGAACTATCGCGTAGCGGGACGTTACGTGCCGACGTCGCTTCAGGTCGGGACCAGTTTGTACGACGGCCTGCATGAAGGCGCCACCGGCGCCAGTGAAATGAGCTTCGTCTCCGAGTTTGCCGCCGAGCAGTTTCAGGCCGACGCGGCCGCGGCCGATGCGGGACCCCCCCCCGCTGGCCTGTTTGAGGACCGCCTCGATCGCCGTCTGCAAGCGGCCGCGATCGCCTGGGCGGCAAAGAACCCCGGCCGCGTGTGCGAGCTGGCGGTCATCAAATTCCTCCGCATGTGGAGTCCGGTGCCGAATGCCACCGAGTTTTCCAGTTTGACCCTGCGTCTGGTTTTGGCGGTCACTTATACGCCGGTGTTGCTGCTGGCACTGTGGGGCGCGTGGAAGTTTGCCCGCCGCGGCTGGCCCTATCTACTGTGCACTCTCCCGGCAATCTACTTCACCCTGCTGCATGTGATCTTCGTCAGTTCGATCCGCTACCGCCAGCCGGCCATGCTGCTGCTAATCGTGCTGGCGGCAGGCGCGGCTGCATCGCTGGTCTGGCCTGCCGAGACCGCGGCGATACCGCCGGATTCAACACAGCGTAAGTCGTCCACTCCCGCGCCCCAATCGTCTCAGGCCAGGTAGGGCATGGAAGCCCAATCCGTCAACCACGGCAAACCACCCTTTTTCGTCCGCCTACGGCGAACTGCGCGGCGGGTGGGATTTCTTGCGCTCTTGGTGGCAGCCGGGCTGGTAGCGCTCAAGTACTGGGGGATCGATCGAATCGATGAAGAGGTCCGCAGCCGCGTCGAAGAGCGCCTCCGCGAACAGTTTCCCAAGCTGGTCGTCACCGTCGGCGCCGCACGTCGCGTGCAGGGAAAAGGTATCGAAGTCCGCAGCATCCGCATCAGCGAGCCCGCGCGCGGGACCACCTTGGCCTACATCGACGACGTCCTCGCTGAGTGCGACACGCAACTTCCGGACTTCCTGACCCGCGTGCCACAATTTCGCCACCTGCGGATTCGCGGTCTGAAGCTGCGGGCCAGTCGCCGCGCCGATGGTTCGTGGAACCTCGCGCAGCTCTTGCCCGCGCCAGCATCCCGAGAAATGTCATTGCCGCCGATCACGCTGCAAAACGGCGAATTGCTGATCGATCCGCAGGGCCGGGCGTTGCTCCGCGACATTAGCGCGACGCTGACTCCCGAGTCGGCTCCGCCGGGAGCGCAGGGGCATCCTGGCTTGCCGCTATTGCGCTTGCGCGGGACGCTGGGCGGAGAGCATCTCGACAAGGTCGAACTCCAAGGCCTCTTCGATCCGGCGACGCGGAAGTGGGACCTGCGCGGTGCGGTCGAGGGGCTGGAGTTCAATCCGCGTTTGCGGGCTGCGCTGCCGCCGGAAATCGGCGACGCGCTGTCCCCGCTGGCGTCAATCCAGGGCCGCACCCACTTTGGCTTTCGCGTCACGAGCCAGTTGCCCGCCGGCAGTTCGCCGGGCGCCGTCCCGGTCCTGGATTATGAGGTGGACGGCCAGATTGCCGAGGGACGCGTGGATGACGCACGGCTGCCCGACCCGCTGACGGAGCTGGAGGCGACGATCCACGCCGACAACCACTCGTTGCGAATCGAAGACCTGAAGGCCCGCTGCGGCCAGATGGTGATCGAGTCGCTGACGGCGGAATTGCACGGTCTAACTCCCGGCAGTCCGCTGACGGTGTCGCTCTCGGCCAAACAAGTGGCCCTGGATCGACTGCGGATTGGGTCGTTTCCCGAATCCGTTCAGGACGCGTGGCGGCGGTTCAAACCCCGCGGCACGATCAACCTGTCAGGGTCGCTGCACTTCGACGGGAGGAAGTGGCACCCGCAGCTTGCCGCCGAATGTCTTGACCTGTCCGTCGAGTATGAACGCTTCCGCTACCGCGTCACGGACGGCGTGGGGACGATCAAGCTCGAATACGACCGGCTTACGGGCGACGTCCGGTTTCTCGCCGGTTCGCAGATGGTGCGCTGCACCTGCGCCGTGAACAATCCCGGCAAACTGTTCACCGGCTCCGTCGATATCTGCTCCGGCGGGCCGCTGCTAATCGACGACCGGATGCTCGCCGCGCTGGAGCCGCAGTGGCAACAAATCGTCCAGGCGTTTCACCCGCGCGGCAGCATCACCTTCAATGCCCGCTTCGGGCGGGACAACGCCGCCGACGTCGTCCACCGCGATGTTGTCATCGATCTGCACCAGCTTTCGATCCAGTACGACAAGTTCCGCTACCCGATCGACCGGGTCACCGGCAGGCTACACCAGGAGGACAACGAATGGACTTTCTCCAACCTGGCCGGTCACAACGACAGTGCCCAGATCGCCGGCAGCGGAAAATGGTTGGCCAAACCGGACCGATTCGGAAATCGGCTACTGCTCGACTTTGCCGCCTCGAGCGTTCCGCTGGATGACGAATTGCGGACGGCGCTCGTTCCCGGCGCGCAGCGTCTGTGGACGAACCTGCGGCCGCGCGGCACGCTGGACGAAGTCAAAGTGCGACTCAAGTACAACCCCTCCGGCGGCCTGGCGGTGGAAGTGGACGCCAGGAAGCAGGCCGGCTCGACGGCGACCCCGGTCTCCATTGAGCCCACCTGGTTCCGCTATCGTCTGGACGACGTTACGGGGGAATTCGCCTACGACAACCTTACGGGGCTGGCGACGCTCACGAATGTTCGCGCGCGACACGACAAGACCAGCATGCAAACTGCCGGCACTTGCCGCATTCTTCCCGACGGCAGTTGCGGCGTGCGGCTGACCAAACTCTCGGCCGACCGCATTCATCCCGACCACGAGCTGCTCTCCGCACTCCCCGGCGGCATCGGCCAGGCGCTGGCCAAACTCGAGCTGGCCGGGCGGTTCAACATGGAAGGGGAACTGGGAGTGTCGGTGCCGCCCAGGGACGAATCGCCGCATCTGGACTGGGATCTCAGGTTCGACGTGGCTGATGGCTCGCTAACGGCCGGTCTGCCAGTGAAAAACATCCATGGCCAGGTGCAGCTTGCCGGCCACAGCGACGGCAAGACGATCCAGAATCGCGGGCAGCTCAACGTCGATTCGGCAATCATTCACGGCGTCCAATTCACGCAGATTCGCGGGCCGCTGTGGATCGACTCGCAGCGGCTGTGGGCCGGGACTTTGGCCGAGCGCAACGTCCAGGGCCGCGTACCGCACTGGATCACCGCCAACACGATGGACGGCCAATTGTCGCTCGACGGCGAGTTCGTCTTTGCCGACGGGCGGTTTCAATTGTACGCGTCGCTGGAAAATGCCGACCTCGGCCGCGTGACGCAGCAGCTCTGTCCCACGCAGCACAACCTGACGGGCAAAGTCTTCTCGGTCGTGAGTCTGGGCGGTACCAGTGACGGAGTCCATACATGGCGCGGCCAGGGACAAGTGCGCCTCAAGGATGCCGACATCTACGAGCTGCCGCTAATGGTATCGCTGCTCAAGCTGCTGTCGATCCAGCGGCCCGATCGGACGGCATTCACGACCAGCAATATGGACTTCCGCATTGAAGGGGACGACCTGGAATTCACGCAGATCGACTTCGATGGGGACGCGATCAGTCTCAAGGGCAAAGGCAGGATGAACAGCCGCCAGGAAGTCGACCTCAAGTTCTACACCCAGCTCGGCCGCGACGAGATGCAGCTCCCGTTCTTCCGACCCGTGCTGGGAGAAATTAACCGGCAGTTCCTGCTGATTGAGGTGGTTGGGCCGCTCGATCATCCGCATGTGACCAAGACCGCTTTCCCGCGCTTGAACGAGCAGCTTGCCCAGATCTTCCCCGAACTGGCGGCTCGGGCGGAACGGGACCGTCCAGCCGAGGCAAACGGCTCACCGTGGGGGCCGCGAAAGCTGCTTCAGGCCGGGGCGCTATGGCCCAGAAAAGAGTAGGGTAGAACGGGATTCATTCCGCTACCGAGTGGGGTTTTCGCAATGTCAATCGATTCTCTCGGGACCGTAGGAAGCCTGGCCGGTACGCCACTGGCCAAAAAGGGGCCGGATGCAGACAAGGTCCAGCGGGACACAATTGACCGTTCGCGCCACATCGAGTCCGAAACCCGGGCCGAAATTGCCGCCGGGATCGGGCAGACCGAAGAGGAATCGGAGGCCTCCGAGCGGGATGCCGACGGCCGGCGGCCGTGGGAATTTGCCCCGCGAAAGAACGCTGACGAGCCGCTGCCTGACGGCGGCATCTTCACGCCGGCTGCGAAAGATCCGACCGTCGAGCGAGGCGGTTTGATCGACGTCAGCGGCTAAGGCGGCGCGAGGGGGTCGGGAGTCGTTTTGGGCCAAAGACTTTTCATTGGCAAGATCGTGCGCCCGAAACGACTCCCGACCCCTTACTGGCGACCCCCATCGGCCCGGCGCTTCCTTCCCGCCGCGCGCCTGCCCATCTAAAATGAGTCGTTCCAAGTCCGCCGACAGGATCGAACCATGCGCTTCACCAAGATGCACGGCATCGGCAACGACTACGTCTACGTCAATTGCTTTGACGAGCCGTTGCCCAAAGACCTCGCCGGACTCGCCCGCCGCATTTCTGATCGACATTTCGGCGTCGGCGGCGACGGGCTGATTCTCATTTGCCCCAGCGATCAAGGGGCTGATGCGCGGATGCGGATGTTCAATGCCGACGGCTCCGAGGCGGAAATGTGCGGCAACGGCGTCCGCTGCGTCGCCAAATACGTCTACGACCATGGCATCAAGCGGAGCGACACGCTACGGATTCAGACCGGCCGCGGCATTCTAACGATCGCGCTGGAAGCTCGCGGGGGAAAGGTGAGCCGCGCGCGAGTCAACATGGGCGAACCGATTCTCGAGGCGGCGAAAATTCCCACGACGCTTTCCGGGGAGCGGGTCGTCGACCACCCGCTGCCGGCCGTGGAAGATGTGCCGGTCAGAAACTGGGTCGGCGCCTGTGGGCTCGATCGGAAAATGACGTGCGTCTCGATGGGGAATCCGCACACGGTGATCTATTGTCAGGACGTTGCCAAAGTGCCGCTTGAGTTCGTCGGCCCGATCCTGGAGCGCGCGGCCGTTTTCCCCAAACGGATCAACGTCCACTTTGTGCAGGTTCACTCGCCGGAAGAGGTCACGATGCGGACCTGGGAGCGCGGCAGCGGCATCACGCTGGCCTGCGGCACCGGGGCCTGTGCGGTGTGCGTGGCTGGCGCCCTTTCGGGGCGCACTCACCGGCGAATCACGGCCCATCTTCCAGGAGGCGATCTCGACCTGGAGTGGAGCGAGTCCGACGGCAAAGTCTACATGACCGGCCCGGCAACGGAAGTCTTCTCAGGTGAATGGCCGGATTGATTGACCATTGCGGACGTGTTCACGCGCGGTGCACTTTCCCCGCGTGGGCGCCGGGGTTAACCGTCCAAGGTTTGACGCCGTCGGCCAGCGCAGAGGACCAACTGCCCTCGAGCTGCTGGCGTTTATAATTCCTTGCGCATCGGCGCACCGTTTGCTTTCTCACTGCGCTGGGGCTACGTCGAAGACATCTTGGAGAGCCTCACCATGCAATACGTAGCTCTAGCCACCGACTACGATGGCACGCTGGCCCATCATGGCCGTGTGAACGACCCCACGCTGGATGCGCTGCGCCGCGCGCGGAGCAGCGGGCGCAAGCTGATCATAGTGACGGGCCGCGAGCTGCCCGACTTGGAGCTGGCTTTTCCTCATCTCGAGTTATTCGATCTGGTGGTGGCGGAAAATGGCGCGCTTCTCTACTGGCCGGCTGAACGGCGAACGGAAGTGCTGGCCGAACCGCCTCCGCCAACATTGTGCGAAACCCTGAAAGAGCGCGGCGTCGCCCCACTTTCCTGCGGCAAGGTGGTCATCGGCACCTGGCGGCCCCACGAAGCGACGCTGCTGGAAGTCATCAGCAGCCTGGGCCTGGAACATCACATCATTTTCAACAAGGACGCGGTCATGGTGCTGCCCAGCGGCGTGAACAAAGCCACCGGATTGACTCACGCCTTGACCAGAATGAAGATTTCAGCCGATCACGTGGTCGGCATCGGTGACGCGGAGAACGACCACGCGTTTCTCGATTCCTGCGCCGTGGCGGTCGCCGTGGCAAACGCCCTGCCATCGCTCAAGGCTCACTGCGACCTGGTCACAAGCGGGGATCACGGCGACGGCGTGATCGAACTGATTGACCGGCTGCTGGCGGACGATCTGGTCAGCCTCGGACCGCGTCGTCCGCGGCGCGTGCTCGTTGCTCAGTCGGTACCTGCGTAAGGAGCCTTCCATGGAAGTGCTGGTGATCGACGTGGGCGGCAGCTCGGTGAAGCTGTGGCACTCTGGCCATCAGGAACACCTTCGGTTCGATTCCGGCAAGGAGCTAACTCCCGAGCAGATGGTCGAGCGGGCGCTCGAAATGCTCAAAGACTGGACCTATGAGGCGATCGCCCTCGGCTTGCCATGCCGCGTAACGCAGGGACGTCCCGTCGAGGATCCCACGAATCTCGGGCCTGGGTGGGTGGCGTTCAATTACCAGGCAGCGCTCGGCAAGCCGGTGCGAATCATGAACGATGCCTGCCTTCAAGCTTTCGGTAGTTACAGCGACGGGCGGATGCTATTCCTCGGTTTGGGGACCGGCGTGGGCTCGGCGCTGGTTACTAACCGGCTCGTGCTGTCGCTGGGGCTGGGGTATATCGACTATCGGGGCGAAAAAGTGTACAAATGGTTGAATGACAAGGCGTTTCAGCGGCTGGGAGTCGAGGAATGGCGGAAGGCCATTTACGACATCGTGCCCATGCTTAAATCGGCGATGCAGGCGGATTACGTCGTGCTCGGCGGAGGAAAAGTCAAGGAGCTGGAGGAACTGCCCGACGGCGTGAGGCGCGGGCATAATCGCACCGTGGTGGAAGGGGGCCGGCGGCTGTGGGAGGAATTGCCCGACCCGGCCAACCTCGACTGCCGCGACTGGTTGATTTTGTAATCCACGAACTTCCTGGTCGGAGGGCAACTTCCTACGGGTTTAAGGCTGGATTCCGGAGGACGTTGTCCTCCTGCTAGATCGAATCGGAAACACGATGGACCTCTTCGCTAAGGAAATGCTCCCTGAGCAGGAAGCTCCGCCGATCCTCTCCGTCGGCGAGCTGACCCAGCTCATCAAGGGGACCCTGGAAAGCACATTCGCCGGCCTGTGGGTCGGCGGCGAAGTCTCCGAAGTTTCGCGTCCCCATTCCGGTCATGTCTACTTCACGCTCAAGGACGACCAGGCCCAGATTCGCGCCGTCATGTGGCGTAGCACCGCCCAGCGACAGAAGTTTCAGCTCCAGGAAGGTCAACAGCTCATCGTCCGCGGCGACCTCGACGTCTACCCGCCCCGCGGCAGCTACCAGCTCGTTGTGCGCAGCGTTGAGCCCAAGGGGGTCGGCGCGCTGCAAGTGGCGTTCAAACAGCTCCAGGAAAAACTGACCAAAGAAGGGCTCTTCGGCCGCGAGCACAAGCAGCCCTTGCCGCCGTTTCCGCGGCGGATTGCCTTCGTCACCAGTCCCACCGGGGCAGCGATCCGCGATTTCCTCCAGATCGCCCGGCGGCGGCACGCCGGTGTTTGCGTGCTGGTCATTCCCGCCCGTGTGCAAGGCGAATGTGCGGCGGAGGACATCGTCCGCGGCATTCAGCTGGCCAATCGATTGGTGCCGCGGCCGGATGTCCTCGTCGTTGGCCGCGGCGGAGGGAGCGTGGAGGACCTGTGGTGCTTCAATGAAGAGAGCGTCGTGCGGGCGATTTTTGCGTCCGAGATTCCCGTCGTGTCGGCGGTGGGGCACGAGATCGACGTGACGCTGTCCGACCTCGTGGCCGATGTGCGGGCGCTGACGCCTTCGGAAGCGGCCGAGCGGATCGTGCCGAGTGCCGAGGAGTTGTCCGGCCGGCTTGGGCAGTTTCAACGGCGGATCGTGTCGGCCTTGCGAGGCCAGTGCATCGGCGCCCGCAGCCGGCTCGATTCACTGGCTGGCCGCCGGGTTCTCAAGCGGCCGCTCGATCGGCTGGGGGACCTTTCGCGGCGGCTGGATGAGCTTCAGGTGTCGCTGGTGCGTGCCGTCCGCCGGCGCGTCGCGAAAGCTGACGATCGGCTCAAAGGGGCTTCTGCCTGCCTGGAGTCCTTGAGCCCCTTGGCAGTGCTGTCGCGCGGGTACAGTATTACGCAGCGGGTAGACGGACGGATTGTGCGTGACGCTGCCCAAGTCCAGGTTGGCGAGTTAATCACTACGCGGCTTCATCAAGGCGAGCTGGTCAGCCGCGTCCTACCGACGCAGGAGTCTCGCAATCGAGCCGATTCCGAGGGAGAACCCTGTGCCCCGCAAGACTGAACCGCCGCAACCTGAGGATGTTTCCGATGAGCCGACCTTTGAAGCGGCGCTGTCGGAACTGGAGGCTATCGTCCACCAGCTCGAAGAAGGGGACTTGGGGCTCGCCGAATCGCTGGCCAGGTACGAGCAGGGGGTCAAGCACCTCAGGCGCTGCTATCAGCTCCTCAAGGCCGCGGAGCAGAAGATCGAGCTACTGACCGGCGTAGATGCAAACGGAACGGCGATTACCGAGCCGTTCCACGACGAGGACCTTAGCCTCGAAGAACAAGCGGGCTCTCGGCGGCGAAGGAAAGCCGGCGGCGCGGGCCAGGTGGGCGTGGAAGACGAGAGCGAGTAGGCGGACTTTACGAGCGACATAGACGGACGTTTCCGCCGGCCGTAAAATTGACCTCGGCGTTTCGCGTCGCCATCTCCCCACGTGATGCCAGCCACGTTTTTGACCGACTTCTCTGAGCATACCCAGTCGCTCCGCCGCCAGGTCGAGGCGGCTCTTGCGCGGTACACCCAGTACGATGCCGACTGCCCGCCGCAGCTTGCCGAGGCGATCCGCCACAGCCTCTTGGCGCCCGGAAAGCGTCTGCGGCCGCTGCTCGTGTTAATGTCGTGTGAAGCTTGCGGTTGTGACGGTGAGGCAGCTCTCGCCGCGGCATGCAGCGTGGAGATGATCCACACCTACTCGCTGATCCACGACGATTTGCCGGCGATGGACGACGACGAGCTGCGCCGCGGACTCCCGACCTGCCATGTGAAATTCGGCGAAGCGACGGCCATCCTCGCCGGCGATGCCTTGCTGGCTCAGGCGTTTGAAATCCTGGCCAAGGGGACGCAGCCGCCAGAGATTGCGGCCCGCTGCGTGGCTGAGCTGGCACTTGCGGCAGGGGCGTCGCGGCTCGTGGGAGGGCAAGAGGACGACTTGAAGCACGAATTTAACGGCGGTGGCGTCGAACAACTGGAGCGGATTCACCGCCGCAAGACGGGGGCCATGATCCGCGTCTCGTTACGTTTGGGCGGCTTAATCGGCGGCGGCGATGGCGCACAGCTTGCGGCACTGGACGCTTATGGCGAAAAAATCGGCCTGGCGTTCCAGATCGTGGACGATCTGCTCGACCTGTCCGGCGATCCGAGTACGATGGGAAAGAAGACACTTAAGGACGCCCACCACGGAAAATTGACCTTCCCGGCCGTGCTGGGGATCGAGGCCAGCCGCCAGCGGGCCGGGCGGCTGGTCGATGAGGCGTGTGCGGCGCTCGCCGGGTTTGGACCGCGTGCGGCAGCCCTGGAATCGCTGGCGCGATA
>DASRJP010000248.1:0-11656 GCA_035649415.1 Pirellulaceae bacterium
GAGGTGATGCGCGACATGGACGACAACGTCGTCATCATCTGCTCCATCGAGAACTTCGACCCCATGGGAGTCCATACGGGCGACTCGATCACCGTCGCACCAGCCCAGACGCTGACCGACAAGGAATACCAGCGGATGCGCGACGCCAGCCTGGCCGTAATCCGCGAGATCGGCGTCGAAACGGGCGGCTCCAACATCCAGTTCGCGATCAACCCCAAGAACGGCCGGATGATCGTCATCGAGATGAACCCCCGTGTCAGCCGCAGTTCGGCGCTCGCCAGCAAGGCCACTGGCTTTCCGATCGCGAAAATTGCCGCCAAGCTGGCCGTCGGCTACCGGCTGCATGAGCTGGCTAACGACATCACCCGCAAGACGACCGCCTGCTTCGAGCCCACGATCGATTACGTTGTCACAAAAGTGCCGCGGTTCGCGTTCGAAAAATTCCCCGAGGCGGACGCCACGCTGATGACGCAAATGAAGAGCGTCGGCGAGACGATGGCCATCGGCCGCACGTTCAAGGAATCGTTTCAGAAAGCGCTGCGGGGCCTGGAAGTCGGCAGCTTTGGCTTCGGCTGCGACGGCAAAGACAAGTGGGGCACGCCCGAGCAGCCGACCGTGGACGAGATCCGCGCCAAGCTGTCCGTTCCCAATGCCGACCGCGTGTGGTATTTGCGCTACGCGCTCAAGTCTGGGATGACGGTCCAGCAGATTTACGAGTTGACCGCCATTGACCCCTGGTTCCTGGACCAGCTCCAAGATGTCGTCCGGTTGGAAGACGAGCTGCGCAAAATCGGCGACATGAGCCGCGTCGACAACGCCACATTTCGACGGGCCAAGCAGTTCGGTTTTTCCGATCGCCAGCTTGCCACTCTCTGGCAGACAAGCGAAATGGAGGTTCGCGAAAATCGCAAGGCCCGCGGGATCGTGCCCACCTATAAATCGGTCGATACGTGTGCCGCAGAGTTCGAAGCCTACACGCCGTATTACTACTCCACCTATGAAGAAGAGGATGAGACTCCTGCGAAGGAACCGGGAAAGAAGCGGATCATGATCCTCGGCGGCGGACCCAATCGCATCGGCCAGGGGATCGAGTTTGACTACTGCTGCTGCCATGCCAGCTTCGCCCTCCGCGAGATGGGAATTGAAAGCGTAATGGTCAACAGCAATCCCGAGACGGTGAGCACCGACTATGACACGTCGGACCTCCTTTTCTTCGAACCGCTCACGACGGAAGACGTCCTCAACATCCACGATCGGATCGAACCGGACGGCGTGATCGTGCAGTTCGGCGGGCAAACACCGCTGAATCTGGCGCGGGCTCTCGCCAATGCCGGCGTGCCGATCATCGGGACTAGCGTGGAGACGATCGAAGCGGCCGAGGACCGGGAAAAGTTCGCAGCGATCCTCAATCGACTGGGCCTGAAGCAGCCGGCCAACGGGATTGCCCGCAACATGAACCAGGCGCGCACGGAAGCAGCCAAGGTTGGCTTTCCGGCACTGGTCCGACCGAGCTTCGTCCTCGGCGGGCGGGCGATGGAAATCTGCTACGACATGGCGCAGTTCGAGCGGTTCGTGGCCGAGGCGTTCGTCGTCGCCCAGGGGCAGCCGGTGCTGATCGACAGGTTTCTCGAGGATGCCACCGAGGTAGACGTCGATTGCATCAGCGACGGCGAGACAGTGGTCGTCGCCGGAATCATGGAGCACATCGAGGAAGCCGGCGTCCACTCAGGGGACTCATGCTGTGCCATTCCACCCTACAGCTTGCCCGGCCCCGTAATCGACGAAATCCGCCAAGCCACCCAGGCCATGGCGCGGCACCTGAAAGTGATCGGGCTCATGAACGTGCAATTTGCCGTCAAGCGCGAGGAGGGCCGCCCGATCGTCTACGTCCTGGAGGTCAATCCACGGGCCAGCCGCACCGTGCCGTTCGTCGCCAAGGCTACGGGCGTACCAGTGGCAAAGCTGGCTGCCAAGGTGATGGCAGGCATGAAGCTGCCCGAGCTCGGCCTGACGCGTGAGCCAATTCCGTCGCACGTCTCGGTGAAGGAAAGCGTCTTCCCATTCCGGAAATTCGTCGGCGTGGACATCGTCCTCGGTCCTGAAATGCGCAGCACCGGCGAAGTGATGGGTGTCAGCGAGCGATTTTCCATCGCCTTTGCCAAGGGGCAACTGGCCGCTGGAATCGTGCTTCCTCAGAAGCCCAGCAAGATCTTTCTCAGCGTCTCCCGGCGGCACAAAGATTCGATCGTGGACCTCGCTCGGCGGCTGACGGCACTTGGCCACGAGTTGATTTGCACCGATGGGACGGCACAGCGACTGGAGGACGCAGGAATCTCCGTCAAACGTGTCAAGAAGATTGCCGAGGGGCGGCCGAACCTTTTGGACCACATGAACGACGGCCAGATCGCGCTCGTGCTGAATACACCCAGCGGCAAGGGAGCGCGTACGGACGAAGGTCGAATTCGCGCCGCCGCAGTCCAGTTCGGCGTTCCATGCATTACGACGCTCCAGGCCGCGGAGGCAGCCGTCAAGGCGATGGAGGCGCTCCGCGGGGAGGAGATGGGAGTGCAGGCGCTTCAGGATCGATTTCCGCGATCGGTTGACCGAATCGAACGAGTGCAACCGGTCGGCGCTTGAAACCGGCTGCGTAGCGCGAACCTTTGCAGTGGATTTCTCTTCTGGTGGCACTGCCGGCTAGCCGCTGAAATCGACCAATATGTCTCACGCCATCCATTGTCGAGACCTTAAGAAAACCTACCCCGGCAAGCCCCCGGTCGAGGCGGTCCGCGGCATTGAACTGGCGGTCGAGGTGGGTGAGTGTTTTGGACTGCTCGGTCCCAATGGCGCCGGCAAGACTACTACGATGGAGATTCTGGAGGGGATCCTCGACGCCACCAGCGGCCAGGTCGAAGTCCTGGGATATCACTGGGGCCGCGATGACGACGCCATCCGTCAGCGCGTTGGCATTTCGCTTCAGGAAACACAACTTGCCGACAAGCTGACCGTTCGCGAGACGATCACTCTCTTTCGCAGCTTCTATCGCGAAGGCATAGAGCCCGATGAGGTGATCGCTCGCGTCGGACTCGAGGAAAAAACGCACAGCCACGTCGTCAAACTTTCCGGCGGACAGAAGCAGCGGCTGGCGGTGGCCTGCGGCATTGTCGGCGATCCGCAGCTCTTGTTTCTCGATGAGCCGACAACCGGCCTCGATCCGCAGTCGCGGCGGCAACTGTGGGACATCATTCGGGCGTACGGCGCTGGCGGCCGGACCGTGCTCCTCACCACGCACTACATGGACGAAGCCGAGCGGCTGTGCGACCGCGTGGCCGTCATCGACAAGGGGCAGATCATCGCCCTCGGCTCGCCGGCGGAGCTGATCGCCCGGCTGGGTGGCGAGCACATCGTCGATTTCACGCTGGCGGCCGATTCGCCGCCGCTGGTCGATGGAGAGTTGGCGCGATTGCCGAGCGTCAAGAGCGTCCATCGCGACGGGGACGGCTGGAGCCTGTCGGTCGCGCAACCGCACGTGGCGCTGCCGGCGGTGCTGAATTTTCTCCAGTCGAGCGGCCGGGAAATGGCGCTGCTGACGACGCGGCACGCCACGCTGGAGGACGTGTTCGTCGCCCTTACTGGCCGGCATTTGCAGGAGGAGGCAGCCAATGGCAAGCCGTAGCTACTGGCCGCTGGGGCAATTGATCGCGGCGCGGATCAAGGAGTTTTACCGCGAGCCGATGGCCATCTTCTGGGTCTACGGCTTTCCGCTGCTGATGGCGCTGGCCCTCGGCCTTGCCTTCCGCGCCAGCCCCAGCGAGGAAATCACGATCGACATCGTCGGCAGCGGCGATGTTGAGGGCGTGGCGGCGAAATTCCGGGCGGACCAGCGGTTCAAGATCGTCACGACGAAACAAGAGGAGTGGGTCAAGCGGCTCCAGTCGGGCAAGACCGACCTGGTGATCGAAGTCACGGGCACCGGCGCGCGGACAATCGCCTTTCACGATCAGCCGCACCGGGCGGAAAGCCAGAAGGCCGTGTGGGCGGCGGACAACGTGTTGTTTCGCGATGCATCGCAGCCGCGGCCGCGCGTCACGCATCTGGACAAGGAGGGCTCGCGATACATCGACTTCTTCCTGCCGGGGCTGATGGGGCTGAACCTGATGGGGGGCGGCCTGTGGGGGGTCGGCTTCGTGCTGGTCGATATGCGGGTCCGCAAGCTGCTCAAGCGTTTTCTGGCAACACCGATGCGCCGAAGCGACTTCCTGCTGGCGGTGATGATCAGCCGGCTGATTTTCACCGTCGGCGACGTGGTGGTGCTGCTGATCTTCGGCTACTTCGTCTTCGGCGTCCGCTGCCAGGGGAATTATCTGGAGTTGGCCGCGGCCGTGCTGCTGGGGAGTGCTGCGTTCGCTGGCATTGGCCTGTTGGTGGCCTGCCGGGCGCAGACGATCGAGACGATCTCGGGGCTGATGAACCTGGTGATGCTGCCGATGTGGGTCTGCTCGGGGGTCTTTTTCTCGGCTGAGCGCTTTCCCGATTGGATGCAGCCGGTGGTCAACGCCCTGCCGCTGACTGCCCTGAACCAGCTCCTGCGCGGGATCATGCTGGACGGGAATTCGCTCGCCGCACTTCTGCCGCAGGTTGTCATCCTGCTGTTGTGGGCGAGCGTGTCGTTCGCGATCGCGCTGAAATTTTTCCGCTGGCGCTAAGCACACCAGGCGCAATCTCTCTGAGCACGGAACGAATTCCGTGCCACGTCGAATTCCGTGAGGAAAGCTCCGTCCTACACCGACGACGTAAGCGACAGCTCCCGGTCAATGGCGGCCACGAGGGCATCCGGGCGGATCGGTTTGCTGAACCAGCGGTCCACTCCCTGGGGGCCGGTGGTCACGCCGCACTGCCCGGGGTTCATGCCGCTGATGGCAAATAGCTTGACGCCGGCCAGCGCGGGATTGCCGCGAATCTCGCGAACCGCCTCGTTGCCGCTGACGCGCGGCAGGTTCATGTCCAGCAGCACGATATCGGGCCTCTGGTGGCGCGAGAGGTACGCCAGTGCGTCGGCGCCGTCGCCGACGGTAGCCACCTGGAAATTGAACGTCCGCAGGAAACCGGCGAGCAGTTCGCACTCGTTGGCGTTGTCCTCGACAACCAGCGCTGTCCTCCGCTGCGTCGGGCCGGCGGCCGGCGGCGTTGCCGCGCCCAGTTGCTGGGTATCGGCATCCAAGGCGTACAATTCGCGGATGACCTGATCGATCACTGGTTCGAGGTCCGTGCTCGTACCCAGGCCCAGGTGCAACTTCTGTTTGACCAGGTGCAGCGCGAGCATCGCCGTGTTGAGCCGGTTGCGGATCTCATGCCGGCGCTCCGCGGCAGACGAACTCTCCGGTTCGCACGGATCTTCATGAATCTTGTCGGCAATCTCGTGCCGCAGGACGCGCACATCGCGCGGCGCATCGATGCCGAGACGGACGCTCTTGCCGTCTACGCGGACCACGTGCACCGTGATTCCTAGCTTGGGAAAGACGATGCGGTCATTAGGACGACGGCTGACGACTAACATGACTGCCTCCCTTCAATAGTTGCGGCCGCATCACCTTTTGCCTGGCGGGCGAATACCGCCGGGCGGACGCAGAGTTGCGTCTGGCGCTGGCCCTCATGGCCAAACACGGCCGCAAAATTCCGGGTTCCGTCCCTAATTGCGCCTATCTCTTCCCAGCGAGTTTGTACTGGAAGAGCGCAGATTTAGCAATTGCACTCAAGAGGTTTTCGGCAACCGCGAATATTTTTTTTCATGGACCAACGCGGGGAGCTAGCTCGCTGGCCAACGTGCGGCCATGTTTTGGTGGAGAAAAACTGTCTCTCTTGCCAACGGGCCCGCGTGACAGCTATTGACTGCGACGCGATGTCGCAGCCCAAACGCAATTAATCCAGAATTTTGAGGCCGGACTAGCGCTCCCGCACGTGAACAAACTGTCTGTCGCGACGGCTACAACGAGCAGACTAGAGTTCATCTTGCTTGACGGGGATCGCCTGCCAGCCGGGAACCGGCGGAACCTCGGTCGCTTTGTGGGCGCCGGGCGTGCGGCATTTCTTGCCGTTGGAGCTGAGCAGCTTGCAGTACACCAGGTAGTTCACCTTTTCGCTCACAAACCGCACCGAACCGTCAACCAGGCACACCATGAAGCCGTCCGGATGGAACCCAGCCGGTCGAGCGTGGTACGCGTCGAGTTGGGCCCCAATCACATCGCGATTGAACTCTACCGGCGGTAGATATGGCTGCGGCACATTGAACCACAGCACGCCCACTTTGTACTCGGCGACGTAGTACTGGAGAACGCTGCCATCCGGATAGGTCGTCCCGGCGTTGCGATCGAGGGGAGAGTGCCAGTCTTGAAGGTTCGTATTCTCGGTGAAAAGGACCGTGTTAGACGCGCCATCACCGTTGGCGATATCAGACACAGAAGTTTTCGCACGGAAGGCGTCTGGAAAGATCGGCTGCCCGCTCTGATCGAAAAGCGAGAGTCGGTTGTCGGACACGCCATTGGCATCCCAATCATTGTTCAAAATCCGCAAACCATTGTTCGGGTCCGTGGTGTTGTACCGGTTTTCGCGTCCGGAATTGCAGGCGTAAGAAATCCCCCCGCCCAGACCGCTCTGCGTGACCGTCATGATGTCGCTGGGGCAAATTATTCCTGGCAGATCCGACAAGGCGATGTTTGGGTTCGCCAGAACTGTCGAATCATTGAAGTCCACGTTCGTTCCAAACATGTTTCCGCCCGGCATCCAGGAGCGCTCCAGATTTTCCATCATTGACCACTTATTGCTGTCGATGTCCGCCATCAGCGCGTGGACCCAGGAATAGACCGGATACGGATTGCCATTGGGATCGGTCCAGTTCTGCGGCTTGTGGTGCAAGACGATATTTGTGGACCAAGTCAGCGACGGCGGCAAAGACTCCTTTCGAATCTCAGTCGAAGTGGCATGCGTTCCCAACTGTTTCAGGTTATTTGAGCACTGCACTCGGCGAGCGCTCTCGCGCGCGGCCTGCACGGCCGGCAATAGCAGGGCCATCAGCACGCCAATGATCGAGATGACCACCAGCAGTTCGACGATCGTAAATCCGCGTGGCTTGCGACTGGACATGGTTGCCTCCTCGTCCGAAAAAATACCAACTGGGTCAGCGAATGCCGCCCCGAGCAATTGCTCCTTAGTTTCTCACGATCCCTGCCCATTGTCGAGAGAATTGTGCTGAATTTTGTGGCCGCATCCAGTGGCCCGTTTGGGAGGCTAGAATCGTGCGGAAATACACGCTCACCAAGGAACTACCGCTCATGAACCTGCGCATCCATTTCCCACCACTAGCCGCCGTTTTCTGCCTCTGCGCCGCGCTGCTGTCGGCCCCCAGCCATGCCGAACAACCAGAGGCGCCAACGTACGCCGAACACCAGGATCTGACCTATTACCTCGACGCTTCCGGCAAGAAGCAGCCGGTCCGCACCGCTGGCGACTGGGAAACCCGCCGCCAGCATATCCTCGCAGGTGTCCAGGCGGTCATGGGCCCGCTGCCCCAGCCAAAGCCCAAAGTGCGGCTGGAGATGAAAGTGATCGAGGAGACGAAGATCGGCGACATCGCGCGGCAAAAGATCGAGTATCACACCGACTCGGCGGACCGCGTCGTCCGCGCCTGGCTCTTCACGCCTAAGGACACGGAACGCAAGCTGCCGGCCGTCCTCTGTCTCCACCAGACGACCAAAATCGGCAAAGACGAGCCGGCAGGTCTCGGCGGAAATCCAAACCTGCACTACGCCCGCGAACTGGCCCAGCGCGGCTACGTCACGCTAGCCCCCGATTATCCGTCCTTCGGCGAGCACGAGTTCGACTTCAGTCCCAAGCACGGCTACACCAGCGGCTCGATGAAGGCGATTTACGACAACACGCGGGCGCTGGATCTGCTCCAGTCGCTGCCGCAGGTGGACGGTGACCGCCTGGGCTGCATCGGCCACTCGCTGGGAGGACACAACACGATTTTCACCGCCGCGTTCGATACGCGGATCAAGGCCGCCGTCTCCTGCTGCGGCTTCACGCGGTTCCACAAGTACTACGGCGGGAAGCTGGCCGGTTGGACCAGCAGCCGTTATATGCCGCTGATCGCCAGCCAGTACGATAACAGCCCGGACAGGGTGCCGTTCGATTTTCCGGAGCTGCTGGCGGCAATCGCCCCGCGGGCGCTGCTGGCCGTATCGCCGCTGCACGACGACAACTTTGAAGTCTCGGGCGTCAAGGACTCGATCGCTTCCGCCCAGCCGATCTTCAAACTGTTGGGAAAGGAGCAGAACTTGCGAGCGATTTACCCCGACAGCGCGCACGATTTTCCCGCAGACGCGCGCAAGACGGCATACGAGTTCTTCGACGAGCAGCTCAAATGAGTAGTAGGCACACTCCGTGTGCCGTCAAATGGAGCGACGGCACACGGAGTGTGCCTACTACTCTTGATTACCGCATCAGCCGGATTGGACGGCTGGCCTTGTACTGTGACAACCGGCTGCGAGCAGCCGCTTTGGCGCCTTCGGGCGTCCCGGCTTTGCTCAGGATCGCCAAGGCTTTTTCTTGTTGCTCGATGGCCCGCGGAAAATCGCCCGCCTCGGCGTGTGCTGCGGCAAGCGCTTCAACGGCGCGGAAGTCGCTCTTGCGGGTCTGCTCGCAGGCGGCAGTGGCCAGCTCAACGGCCCGCTTGCCGTCCCGCGGCGTATCGTCCGGACCGCAGGCCAGCAGCGTCGCCAAAAAGATCATGGCGTCGAGGTGCTTGGGATCGCGTTTGAGCGTTTCCGTCAGGTCGCTGACCGCCGCGTTGGCATTGTGACGCCGCATCCACATGCGGGCCCGCTCGAACCACGGCAGCGGCGACTTGTCATCGGCGGCAAGCGCCTTCGAAAAATCCACCTCCGCCTGCGAGTAGTCAGCCAGTTCCACACGCGCCATCGCGCGACCCGTGTAGCCCATTGCCATTTTCGGCTCCAGCCGCAAACTGGCGTCAAAATCGGCAAGTGCGGCCTCGAAATCCCGTAAGGCATAGTTAGCCAGGCCGCGCTCGAGAAGTGCCGCCGAACATGCCGGATCGATCCGGAGGCAGGCGGTAAAATCATCCACCGCGGCCTGGAACTGTCTGCTCTTGGCCCACAAGGAGCCGCGCAGCAGAAGCCCCCGCGTTTCGCGCGGCGCCAGGCGGACGACGTGCTCCAAATCCGCCAAAGCCTGCTCGCGATCGCCGGGCGCTTCGCGGTCCGTGAGATGCTGCACCCGGAAGAACCGCAGCTCGAGGTCGTCCGGCCGCTGCGCGATTTGCGCTGAGGCGTCCTTAAGCACTTCCTCCAGCGTTCCCAACTCGCTGCGACGAACCCATCCCTGTTTGCCGTCCTTGAGCGCGACCCGAACTTCATCCTGGCGTTCTTCGGTGACCACCAACGGCTCGTCCAGGTCGACGTGGCCAATCACCTGCTCGGCGTCGCGAACCTCGCCGCTGCCATACTTGACGTACAACCTGTCCGCAGGCGGCTCGCCTGCGGACAGCATCGCACTCAAGAATGCAGTGCAAGCTGAAAGCGCCAAATTGCAGGTAGCCCGCATAGGGAATCCCCCTCCGTGAAGACGACGGCAATGCATCCTGACTTCGCCATTCTATAGCGGTCGGTCAAGAACAGCCGACCCGCTTACTCATCCCACCACCGCTCATCGTAAGGGATTCGCTCGCCGATTGCCACATCGCTTCTCGCTACCGCCGCATGAAGGTCATGGCCGTGAGCATGATCAGAATCACCGGCCACATGGCCAGAAGCCCGCCCCCCAGCCACAGCGCTGCGGGACGCCTGGTCCGCAAACCATAATCCATCAGCCCCAAACCGACGACGGGCCCCGAGAGGGCGATGGTAATCAAGCCCCAGGTTCTGCCAGCCAAATGCCACACGCCCAGCCATACGCACAGCGCAGTGATCACGATGCCCGCTTCGAGCAGCGAAAACTGCCAGGGGCGCGGCGGTCGCGACAGCGCCGGCCGACATTTCGTCGCATCGTCTCGGTCAGGAACCATGTTCCAGCGCTCGAGAAGCATTACGAATTCAGCATTGCTGCGGCCATGCCCAGCAGGAAGGGTCCCGCCAGCAAAAGCACGCCACCTATCACCGCTACGATTCGCAGCCGGTAGACCATCCCCACGAGTACCAACAAGCCGCCGATCAGCGACGAAGTAAGGATGACTGCCAGCACGCCACCGTAGTGAACCATCGCCAGCCATAGGCTGATGAGGGCGACCAGCAGCAACAGTTGGAGCAGCGAGAAGCGAAATCGAGGCTGCTGAACGCTGTGGGTCATCTGCCGGTACCTCGGCCCGACGAACCAGCGCCGCCATGTCGGCGCGTCGCGGCCAGATAACCTGCCAACACCACCCCCAGCAGCAGCCCGGCCCCCAGCACGACGTAAAAAAACATGTGTGGGGCGGGAAAATGCGCCTCCAGACCGTGTTTCAGTTCCGAGCCGAAAATCGCCATCAGCGTGGCGATCGGGAAAAAGAATGCGGCCAGCATGTTTAACCGATGGGACTGCAGCGCCATTTGGTGGGAAGTGGCCGCCTGCTCTTCCGATTTTTTGGCGACTGCGAAATCCAGTGCGTTTTTCAGGTCGCTGACCAGCAGTTCGGCCGACCGCTCAATCTCGTACGCCCGGTCGCGAAAATTGATCAGATCCCGGTCGTTGGCCAGCATTTGCCGCGCGTCCTGAAGCGTCACGTGCAGGTTGCGAGCCGTCCGCTGGATCGGCACCATGTTCTCCAGAATCGTAAACAGTTCGTCGACACCGGCGGCGTCGTCTTCTTGCCGGTCGAAGCGCTCGATCAGGTCCTCGAAGTCACCAAGGTGCTTGGCTAATGCTGCGGTGCCGCCTCCCAGCTCATTGGAGAGCCATGATCCGTCGGCCTTGCGCCAGAAGAGTCGTCCGCGGCGCTGCGGCTCATCTTTCTTGGGGGGAGCGTGCAGAACCAGGAGCAATTGCCCTTCGGCCTGCATGGCCCGTTGGCGGCCGACCTTTTCGCCCATGCGGCTCTTGAATTCAGCCGGAACGTCCCAGGTGGCGGGAATCAGCGTTTTGGTCGTAGGTACGGGCTTGGCGACGCTCATAAGCTCAAGGCAATGTTCACGGGCTCTCCCATCCTCCCTTTTCCTTGTACGCCATAATCGCATCGACCAATTCGTCCGGTCCGTCGCGAATCACGTCGCAGGCCGGGAGGCCAAACTCGCTTTTGACGCGATCCCGCTCGCGGGCCGCCTGCTGGGCATTCAGCCGGCTGCTGTTGATGCCGATGCCGATGCACTCGCATCTCTGATGGATATTCGCCATCACGTCGCAGATCTTTTTGATCACGGCCAGGGGGGGAATTTTGACGCTTTCCACGCCGGTAACGACTTCGCGCCCCACTTCGTAACACAAAATTAACGCTTGCGGAGCTGAGCCGTGCAGCAGGCCGAGTGTGACACCGCTATACGACGGATGAACCAGGCTTCCCTGACCTTCGACTAGCAGGATGTCGTGTTTCTGCTGATGCTCGAGGATCATTTTTTCGGCTGCGCCGCTGACGAAGTCGGCGACCACGCAATCGATGGGGAGACCATCCCCT
>DASRJP010000249.1:0-6512 GCA_035649415.1 Pirellulaceae bacterium
ATGCCGGCGACCGGCACGGCGCACTTGATCCGCTCGTCGATGGCGGCAATCCACCACGAATAGGCCCCACCGCCGCTACGGCCCGTGACGCCGAGCTTCTCCGGATCGACCTCCGGCCGCGACTGCAAATAGTCGAGCGCCCGTACGCAATTCCACGCTTCAACACCCGCCGGTGTGTACCCCCGATTGAGCCACCACCACATGCCATAACGGTACGTGCCGTGATGAATTCCCTCGATTTCTCCGAGTTGGAGCGTGTCGATGACCAGGCAGACGTAGCCATTGCGGGCGAACCACGCCCCGTGATGCTGGTAGTGCGACTTCGCGCCGTAGCTGATGCCGTCCTTTTTGATGTTGCCGTGGCCGCAGACGTAGAGGATCGCCGGCAGTTTGCCCTCGCGCTGCTTGGGCACGTACAGATTTCCCGTCACGTACAGTCCCGGCCGCGATTGAAAGTGCAGCTTCACGACCGTGAACTCCTCGTGCTCGAGCGTGCCGGTGATGGTGGCCTTCAGATCGGTCTTCTCCGGCAGGGGGTCGAGCCCCAGCATTTCGCGCAGTTGCCGCCGGTATTCGTCCTTCTTTGCGTTCCAGTCGTCGGCCGTCTGAATGTCCGCCAGGCAGGCGTCGGCCAGTTTCCTTGTCTCGCGGCGGAAATACTCCGCGATCATCGCGTCGCCGCGCGACGTGTCGAGCTTGGGCGGCTCTTCTTTCGGCTTGTCGGCATTCTGTGCGACTGCAGTCAGCGGCGCAGCCAGGAGCAGCGCAAGGGCCAGGCGAAAGCGGCACTGGAACATGTGGGACCTCCGAGAGATCGCGAAGTGGACGCGATACAAGGTACTTGGTGCTTCGTACCCGGTACAGCATGCGGCGCACGCTGCATTTGCCAGAGAGCGCGCGAAGGGGTCGGGAGTCGATTTCGGCCAAAGTCATTCCACAAATGTGGTCGTCCGCCGAAATCGACTCCCGACCCCGTTAGGCCCTGGCTACTCTTCCAGAAAGTCTGCCACGATCGTCGCCTGCTGCGTCTGCCGCGTGCCAACTTCATAGAGGCGCATGCGAACCTGAACGCCACGGAGGCGCGGGGAAGCCGCGGGCCGCGACAGGGCCTGCTCGTCCTGGGCATTGCTGCCCTGTTCGTCGATCGTGCCGTCCAGGTCGTCGTCCACGCCGTTGTTGCCGATCCAGGAAGGGTAGGGGGGCCGCGTCTCGAATTCGCCCGGATCGTCCACGCCGTTGACGCCGTCGTCGTCGAGTCCATTGGTCCCTTCGTCGGTAGCCATATCGCCATCCTGGTTGTTGCCGTCGCGCTCGTAGTAGGTGGACCAGATGTCCCAGGAGCAAACGAGCGGGCGGCCGCCAAAATCGCGGAAGTACGGCGGAGTCGATTGACTCACGTCGTGTCGATACGCCGCCGGCACGCAGCGGGCATCCGGCGCCCAGGAGAAGATGGTGTTGGGCAAAGCGCTCGGCTGATTGATGAACAGCGGCGCCAAGGCGCGGTTGTACCACAGGTCCACGTACGCGCCGAAACCGACCGGCGGAAACACATTGGAATTGGCCTGCTTCGCCTGCAAGATTGCCGCGTAACCCGGATCGCCCGGCTGGATGGCGGCCAGCGGATTGGTCGCATCATCGCCGAACAGCACCGCCTGCGGATCGTACACCCGCGCGTCAAACGCCAGCACGTTCGGCAGGATCAAGTCATCGCCCGTGTTGTTCCCCTGAAGCGTGAATGCCTGCAGCGACGCAGAGTTGGCCAAGTCGAGCGCCAGGGGCAATGGCAGCCAGTTGTTGACGTTGATCAGGCCGTTCTGACTGCCATTGCTCAAATCGAGGTCCAGGTGCACGAAGCGGTTCTCGCGCCGCGTGAGCGTGGAGAGCGAGTTTGTTCGCCACACCCACAAATTGAGCGTGTTGTTGAAAAACGGCGCGGCCTGCGAGACGTCGTTGTAGTGGAATGTGTTTCCCGGCATCGGATTCGGCGTCGGATCGACCAGTTCCCCGTAGTGTGGATTGCCGTTGGCGTCTTGCCACCCCAGGATGTTCGGCACGACCAGAAACATCCGCCGCACGAGAAACCGCGGCTCGTCGCGCTGCCATAGCCCGTCGGCGTTGATGTCCTTGAACGTCGTGAACCAGACCACCTCGGCCAGTTGCGACTCGACGGTCCGCTGGCTGAACCCCGAACCCTCGACGAAGAACTGATAATGCCCCACGAACGGAGCGCCACTCGAGCGGATGGTGAACGTCACGATATCGTCCAGGTCTCCCATCATCGGACCGACCGCGGCATTGCCGACAATACCGGCGTCCTGGTTTCCGTCGCCGTCGGCATCCAGGTCGCTTGCCGCCCCTTCGATGATTTCGAAACTACCTTGCGCGTTGTTGGGGTCGCCCGGCGGCTCGGCCCGCGCGGTCAGCGAATTGAGATCGTCGCGCAACTGCTTGACGGCGCCGCGCAAATCGCTCCCCATCTCGATCAACGCCCGTCCGTCGCGGACCGATTCGCCGACGTAGGAGTAGAACTCGGCAATCGCATAGACGAGCAGGAGCGTCAGCCCCATGGCGATTAAAAGTTCCAGGAGCGTGAACGCGCTGCGAACTTGCGCACCGCGACGTTGGACAGCAGTTGCCATGGCGAGACCTCTTCTCTTCGGTTTCCGTTCCCGCCGGGCACTCGTCAGAAGGGCCGGTGCGGGATCACCTACTCTTACCACGGTCCGCCCTGGAATTTTCCCAAGGACCAGACCCCGGGCACCGGCCTCACGGTGCTTCTTCTATTCCATCGTCCGGGGGTGTGCGTGTCAAGCAGAATGCCATGAAAAGCGGGTGCATCTTTAATCCTGCGAAGGGTATTTGCGATACCGGCTTTGCTTCCAAGCCTTGAACCGGTCTCGTGCCGGAGGCTGGCAGCGGCTTCCCACCGGAGCGTAAGATGTTCTTGCATTGCTGACCGTTTGGGAACTCACCATGCCGATCCTGGTCAAGTGCCGCTGCGGACAGTCGTTTCACGCCCCGGAGAACCTGGCCGGCCAGACGCTCCCTTGTCCGGCATGCGGCCAGGGATTGCCAATCCCAGCAGGGACGGACGCGCTGAATTCCGCGCGTAGTTTGCCTCCGTCGCGGTCGGATTGGACGTCCGCAGGTCATTCGACTGACCGTGGCGTGAACTGGGTGCTGATCGCGGCACTGGCTGGAGGCGCGGCGGCGCTTGTACTCGTCGTCGTGGTGGCGGGAATTGCCGCGTGGTCTTTGTCCGCAGGTCAGCGTCAGGCCACCACCAGCGCGCCAGCTTCATCCAGCAATGAGGCCCAAGCCAGCGCGCCCGCTGCGGGAGTTCCCTTATCGCTCCCCGCCGGACCGCGGATCCAGGTCGGTCCCATCGGCGCGGAGCCCGAGCCGCCGCAGCCCCGGGCGCTCCCCGCCACACAGCCACCCAACCTTTCGCCTGGACAGACGATTTCACTTGCCGACGGTCGGTTCACGCTGTGGGTGCCAAGTGAGCAGCCGCTCGTCGAGAAAGTGGAAGGGAGCGGTGAGGATCTATTCCGCTACTATGACCTGACTGCCGCCAACGGCGCGATCCTGCGAGTGATGGCTACATTCGGCAGGCATGGCGAACACACTCGCGACGGCATTCAAACAGCGCGCGAGCTATCGGGCAAGCCGCGCTCGATCCTGGAAGAGCCGTGGGTCGTGATCGAGTACCAGGGGGTTGTGGGCACCGCGACCGAAAAACGGCAGCAGCGTTACATGAAAGCCAGCCGCCGCCGCGAATTCCATCATGAAGGTGTGGGGTTCGTCTTCTGGGCCAACGGTACCAACGAGCAGGTCAACTCGCCCGAGATCGACTGGTTCTTCGCCTCGCTGAAATTCGGCAAGCCCGATAAGTAACATCGGCTGGCTCGGGAACGCCCTGAAAGACAGTAATCCCTACTTGTCGGCATCCGGCCCGCTGATCGCGCCCGCGTCTGCCAGCCGCAGGACGACGTCCACGATCTGCCGCTGGGCCTGCTCGACTCGGGAGCGCGGCATAACGCCCAGGCGCTGGATTTCCGCTTCGAGGACAGCGGCGTCCTGTGGGGGCAATCTTTCCAGCAGCCGCTGCGTAAGGCTCCTGGTGGCCGACTGGAGAGCCAGTGCCCACAGGCTCGTCTCGATGCTGCTGAGAACCGTTTGCAGGTCGCTGTCGGAAAGTTTCCCCAGGTCCTCGAAGGGGAACAATTGCCGCCGGATTTCTTCGACCAGTGAGGGATCGTCCTGGGCGAGGTTTTCCATGAGCGTGCGACCTGCCCCGCGATCGATTGCCGCCAGAATTTGGGCTACGCGTCCAAAACCGCCGGCCTGCTCGGGCGGCTGGTTCGTGCGGCTCGACAGGCGGCATTCCAGTCCCTGCTCGACTTCCTGGATGACCTCGGCGCTGGCAGGTTCCATGCTTGCGATGCGGCGGATGACCGCGAGCTGGCGGTCGGCGGAAAGTCCCTGAACAATTCGGGCCCCATAGTCCGGCGAAAGATGGGAAATGATCAGGGCGATCGTTTGCGGATGCTCGTCGCGGAGGTACGTCAGCAGAGTCTGCGGATCGATCTGCTTGAGGAAATGGAACGGAAGTGCGGCCAGAGCATGCCGTAAGTTCTCACGCGTGCTGTCGCTGGGGCCTGCGAACGCCCTTTCCGCAAGCGATCTGGCAAGATCGACGCCGCCGGACTGGCCGCCGAGCGCGTCGGGGCTGGCGTCGGCAAATTCACGCACGACTGATTCTGCTTCGTCGGTCGCAAGGCGGCCGAGCCTGGCGATCTGGACGGTGACCGCCTCGGCCTGCCGCGGGCTGAGCCTGGCCAGAATATCGGCAGCCTGCTCCTGCGGGAGGCAGGTCAACAGGATGGCCGCTTTGCGGACGTCGGGCGCGGTGGCGGTGGTTGGAGGCATCGAGAGGGCCGCGCGGTGCAGGCGTCATGCTAGCAGCCAGCGCAGGAGTCGCGCGAATCTTGCCGCAAGCGAAGCGGGCTGTCGAGGGCAGTTTGGCGAATCAGTCGCCAGTCAGTTCGCAGACGCCCCATTGGCCGTGGTTTTCGTCCACGGCAAGGCGGATTTTCTCGGGGTGGAAGCCAAGCCGCTGGCCCAGGGCGTCGCGAAGCCGCTCCGCCAGGTAGCGGGCCAATAGTTCCGCCGTGGTGTTGGCCAGCGGCAGGATGGCGCAGTCGCCGCGGGGAAAAACCCAGCGGCGGCCATCGGGCGTAAAGATGGCCGTCGCTTCTTTCTCGTCGGCCGTGACCTGGATCAGCGGATGGCGATCGGGCAGGAGCACGCGATGGTCGAGCTCGTCCGTCAGCTTTTTCAGCTCATCGCGGACGGCAATGAAGTCCATGACGTACTGGTTTTCATCGAGCGGGCCGAAGATTTCGACCGCCACGCCGTAGTTGTGGCCGTGCAGCCGCTCACAGATGTTGCCGGCGAACGTGATGAAGTGCGCCGCGCTGAAAACGTGGGTTTCTTTTTCCAGGCGAATGCTGTAAGGCATATAGTCCAAAGTCCAAGGTCCAAAGTCCAAAGTCAAGCTGGCGTGTGTCAAACTTTGGACTTTGGAATCGCGTTAGCGATACGGCGGATCGATCAGCCCGTCGCGGAGGAGGACGAACAACGCGGCGGCAATCAGGTCGGCGGTCGTGCCCGGGTTGCGGCGGTGGCCGTCGCTGCGGAGCCAGAAGTCGAAATCAGCCAAGGCTCGGTAATAGTTTTCGTCTCCCGGCTCCCCCGGCAGGCCGGCAGCCAGGACACCTGCCGCCATTGCCGAAGCTTGTTTTCCCACTTCGGGCCCGCACTTGCGCTCGATCAGGCTGTCGCCGTGTCGGGCGATGAGCCCAACGTGCGTCCAGACAATCGCGTCGGTCAGCGACCAGCGAAGTTTGAGGCGATTGGCGATCGCTGGCGCCAGCTCATCCAGCACGAGCGCAAAGTCTTCGACATATTGACGAGCTATCAAGTCTCGGTCGCGGGCGGCAGCCATCGCCAACAGCAAGTTTTCCGGGGGCGGGCCCTGAATGTCCATCTCGTCGACCGTTCCCAGCCCGCCCGCTTTCGCCAGTGCGATCGCCTCGTAGACCAGCTTGCTGTCCTCTGCGGTCAGCGAGTCCATAAGATTGGCAACACCCTCCATTAGCGGGGTCTCGCGCGGCACAGCCGCCAGAGGGGCGAGCAACAGCGCGATGCCCAGGTTCACATTGGAGGGGACAAGTTCGCTTGTAACGCGCACCGCATCGAGTACCGTCCGCCCCACGCCCGCACTGGCCGCCCGCTCCATCACTGGCCCAATTGCCACGGCACTGACGAGAAAATCGGTGAAAGTCAGGTCATCAAAATCCGCACTGCGATGGACATTGCCCACCTTGGGCGCAGTTGCCTCCAGCACGCAGGCGAGCGTGGCGCATTGGCCGATGGAAAGGGAAGGGGAGGGCATCTAACTGCGGATTGCAGCTTGCGGATTGCGGATTGACGACGGTTGCGCGAGG
>DASRJP010000250.1:0-11446 GCA_035649415.1 Pirellulaceae bacterium
AGCAGCAGGAACGAGAGGGCCAGCATCTTCACCGTCGGGTGCTTGGAGACGAAGGCGGAGATGGCGCCGGAGAAGGCCATCATCACCAGCACGGCGATGACCACAGCGGTGATCATCACCCAGATCGCCTGGGCCATGCCAACCGCGGTGATCACCGAGTCGAGCGAGAAGATGATGTCCATGACGGCAATCTGGAAGATCACGCCGCTGAAGGCGGCCGGTTTGACGTCGCCATGTTCGTGAATTTCGCCTTCCACCTTCTTGTGAATCTCAACGACGCTGCTGCGGATCAAAAACAGACCGCCAACGAGCAAGATCAGATCTTTCCAGGTGACGGCATTGATCTCCTCGCGGGCCTTGAGCCAGTCGCGGGCCATGCCAAACATGTCAAGATGAAATGCGGCCTGCGTGAGCGTCATGATCCAGGTGATGGTCAGAAGCAGCGCAATCCGCATGATCATGGCGGCGGCCAGGCCGATCCGCCGCGCCCAGGGCTGCTGCGCCGGCGGCAGTCGGCTCGTCACGATAGATATGAAGACGATGTTGTCGATCCCCAGGACAATCTCCATCGCCGTCAGGGCAACCAGGGCGATGACGTGGGTCGCGATGCCGGCATCGGCGGCGGGCGCGGCGTCGGCGAGCAAAGGGAACGGGATCAAGGGGAACATGAGGCAGTTTCCGAAAATTGTGGCATTCACAAACAACGGCAATTGCAAATTGATAATTGCAAATTGTTCATTGCAAATTCAGACACAATAACTTTGCAATTTGCAATGAACAATTAACAATTTTCAATTCCCGCTACGGCCCTCGATTGCCGCCGTGAGGGATCAATGTAGCGGCGGCGCAATGGTCGGCCAACGGGAAGCCGATTCAGCATGAACTCCAGACCTTTCCTGTGGCGTTCCGCCCCGCCGATGGTACATAATTGAGGGCGCCCAACCCCGCCCGCGTGGACTGATGTGGGAACCTTACAATGAACGCTCATTCCCGCCGCCGTTTTCTGGCTGCTTCAGCAGTCGCTGGTTATCTAGCACTGCGCAGCAGCCGCAGCAGCGCTCAGGAAGAAACCCGCCGCCCTGCCAGTGAGACCGTTACACCCGAGACCCAGCGGGCCATCGACCGCGGTTTGACATGGCTCGCCAAGCGGCAAATCATGTCCGGCCGGCATGAAGGCGCCTTTGGCACCGGCGGATATCAGGGGGGCGTGGCCGTGGGGAGCCTCTCCGGCCTGGCCTTCATGTGCAGCGGCAGTTGTCCTGGCCAGGGGCCGTTTGGCAAGAACATCGACCGCGCGGTCAAGTACATCACGAGCTGCGTCCAGGACAGCGGGTACGTCTCGGCCCCGGGCTTCGGCCAGGACAACATGTATGGCCACGGCTTCGGGATGCTGTTCCTCTCGGAAGCCTACGGGATGATGGATCGAGAGGACGCCGATTCCGTGGTTGGTGACAAACTGCGAGCGGCCATCAAGCTGACTTGTTCGGCTCAAAACGACGCCGGAGGCTGGCGCTACCAGCCGGTCAAGAGCGACGCCGATCTGTCGATCACCATTTGCCAGATCATGGGACTGCGGGCCGCGCGCGACGCCGGCATGCACGTGCCGGACGCGGTCCGCGAGAAATGCATCGACTACGTCAAGAAAAGTCAGAATGCCGACGGCAGCTTCCGCTACCAGGTTTACGGCGGCGGGAGCGGCACGTTCCCGCTGACGGCGGCGGGGATCGTGGCGCTATATAGCGCCGGCATCTACGATTCCCCGGAAGTGGATAAAGGGCTCAAGTGGCTGATGCGGAACATGCCGGGCGCCAGCGGGGTGGCGAGCTACCACGGCCACTTTTTCTACGGCCAGTATTATGCCGTCCAGGCGATGTGGCATGCCGGCGGCGACTATTGGCAAAAGTGGTATCCGGCCATCCGGGACGTGCTGATCAAGCGGCAAAGCGGCGACGGAAGCTGGGCCGATAGCGAAGTCTGCCCGGAGTTTGGCACGGCGATGGCCTGCATTATCCTTCAGATCCCCAATAACTTTTTGCCGATCTTTACGCCGTAGTTCAGTTTCAACCTGTCCAAGATATGCGGCTGCGAGTGATCAGGTTAGAAGCCCGTGCCGGGGAAAATATTTGGCACTGGCACTGGCGCTGGGATAGACTATGATCCGCGACTAGGGGGAAGGTCAAAGCGGGGAACGATTGCTTCGAGGTTGGGCGTGAAAGCGGAGTGGCTGGCCAACGTTGATGGTCAGGAGTACGGTCCGTACACCTGGCAACAGATGCTGCAAATGGCGGCGGAGGGTCGCGTCCCTGCCGATCTGCCGGTCAAGCGCGTGCAGGACAAGAAGTGGTACAAGGCGGCGCAGGTGCCGGGCCTGCTCGCTCCGGCCAAGACAGCCTCTGCCGCTGCGACGCCTGTTGCCAGTGCCAAGAAAAAAGACGACTCTTCACATTTCAAGCGGGCCAGGCCGCTGCAGGCGACGGCCAGCGCTGCTCCACCCGCGGTCCAGCCTCCTCCGCCGCCTGGGCACGCCGCCGAACCTCCTCGCATGGCCGCCGGCCACTCGGCTGGTGGAGACGGCTTTCCGGTGATTATTGCCGCCGCCCCGCGAAAGTCAGCGTCCCACGCTGCCATGGGTGAGCCGGCCGACCACGTCCCGCGTCGTAAGAGCCTGCTGGTGGTCGGAATCGCAAGCGGCATTGCCGCGGTCGTGCTGCTGGGGGGCGGGGCGATCGCATGGATTGCCTGGACGCGAGATTCGACGACAATTAATCCCGCGAAAGTCGCGGCCGCCAAGCAGCCGATCACCGAGGCGACCAATCTGGGACCAGCGGAGCCGGCCGCCGAGTCGTCAGCAGAGTCGCATGAAGTCGAAACAAAAGACGAGAGCAGTCCAACGAAGGCTGAGTTGACCGCGCAGGAAAAGACGGTGCGGTCCATTGCGAGATGGAACAGTCTGGCTGTTTCTCATTCAGCCACTATCTCCAATGCGACGATTCGCGTCACGCGCGTCTGGAGAGCTGACGCCCCCGCTGATGACCAGGCGAAGACCCCGGAGAAAAAATTCGTCTGCGTCGAAGTGGCTATTGCGAATAAATCACGTTCGCCGCTGAAGTACCGGGGTTGGAATTCGTACGGTGAGAACGGGGCGATTCTGGCCGACGAGTCAAAAAAGGTGCTGCCCCTCGTTCCCGTCGCCAAGACTCCCGGAATGTCGCGATTGGCCGCCGGCAGCGTGCCGGGCAATAGCAGCATCACCGAGGTGCTCGTCTTCGAGGCCCCAGTCAGCGAGGAGGAAGTGCTGCATTTAGTCCTCCCGTACGGCGTCTTCTACGCCAACGTCAAGCCTTCGCCTTATCGGGCCTTGGAATTGACGCCCGACATTTTTGGCGCCGATCTCGCCGCCGCGCAAGCGCCAGCCCGAGCCAACGAGACTGAGGAAAACTTGCGTGATGCGATTGCCGGTGCTTCGGCCGACAACGGCAATCCGCCGGCTGCACCGGGCAGCGACGCCGCCAGGACCGCACCCGGCGAGCCGAAGTCTGCGGAAAAGGGGAAGGACAAGCCGCCCTCGCTGCGGGACATCATCAACAACGATCCAACGCCGCCGGCCAAAGCCGACGACCCGCCAGCGGCCAAAGGCGGCAAGGACACCAAGGAAAAGGGCAAGCCGCCGGAGCCAGCCAAGAAGCCCGAAAACCCGTTCGAGCCCAAGGACGCGGAAAAGCCGCCGGCTGCGAAGTAGGACACGGATCGAAGTCGACAGAGGAGAAGGCACGCTTGCACGCCCTGGTGACCGGCGCGGGGGGCTTTCTCGGCCAATACGTGGTCCGACAACTTGTAGCCCGCGGCGATCGCGTCCGCGTGCTCACCAGAGTTCGCAAGCCGGAGCTGGACGCACTGGGGGTCGAGTATCGCCTTGGCGTGGTTCAGAACCGCGACGATGTGATGGAGGCCTTTCGCGGGCCGCAGCCGGTGGACTGCGTGTTTCACGTCGCCGGCAAGGCCGGCATCTGGGGGCGCTGGTACGACTACCTCGACGTGAACGTCAATGGGACGCTGCACGTACTGGCCGCCTGCAAGGAGTTTCTGGTTCCGCGCCTGGTCTACACCAGCAGCCCCAGCGTGACGTTTGCCGGCACCGACCAGTGCAACATTGACGAAACGGCCCCCTATCCGAGCCGCTGGCTGGCCCACTATCCGCACAGCAAGGCGCTGGCCGAGCAGGCCGTGCTGGCGGCCAACGGCCTGGAGGGGCTGTGGACCTGCGCGCTAAGGCCGCACCTCATTTGGGGACCGGGCGACCAGCATTTAATTCCGCGTCTGATCGGCCGGGCCAAGAAGGGGCAGTTGCGCCGTGTCGGCGACGGCAAAAATCTGATCGATACGATCTTCGTGGAGAATGCGGCCGAGGCGCACTTGCTGGCAGCGGATCGGCTCGTCGGTGGCTCGCCGGGCTGCGGCCGGGCGTACTTCCTCAGCCAGGGCGAGCCAGTGAACTGCTGGGCGTGGATCGACGAGGTTCTCGCGCTGGCGGGCCTGCCGCCGGTGCGGAAGACGATCTCGTTTCGGGCGGCGTATGCCGCCGGGGCGGCGCTGGAAGCAGCCTGGTGGGTACTGGGCCGCAGCGACGAGCCGCGGATGACGCGTTTTCTGGCGGCACAGCTTGCGACGAGCCACTACTTCGACCTCACGCGGGCGCGCGAGGATTTGGGTTACGAGCCGCGGGTGAGCATCCAGGAGGGGATGGAGAGGATGAAAGCTTGGCTTACGAAGTAGTCTCCTGTGATAATCAGAGTCGCATGTGGGCAAGCTTTAGAAGCACACCATGCCCGATCGCATCCCCTATTTCGACAAGGAACCGGAGCCAGAGCCACTGCGGATTCGCTTTACCCTTCGCGACCTCTTCGGAGCGATCGCGATCGGCTGCCTGCTTGGGGGCCTCTGCTTGTGGCACATCTGGTGGTTTGACGAGCGGGTCTTGATCCTCACCTGGGGCATCAGCCTGGCCGTGTCGACACGCGTGGCGCGGATGTTCGGCAAGACGAGCATCTGGTGGCCGCTGTCGGCCTCTTTGATCGCGACTGCCATCGCGCTGCACATCTGTCGGCAGGAAGAATTTATTGATTCGCGATGGACTTGGAGTGAGCACGCCTGGAACGTGTGGCGATTGTGGGCGCTTGTGCTGGTAGAGACTGCGCTTGCCAGCCTGGCCGTCCTCGGGATTATCCGCATTGCGCCCCATGTCGCACCACGATTGCACCAGGCGGTGAAATCTGCATCGAAATTCCGACGAATCTGGTGGCTGTGCGCTGGTGCGGTTAGTGCGATCGCCGCGATGTTGGTCAGCTTCCAGATTGCGGGCTGGAATCAATGGCGTCCGCACCGATCTAATCGGCTCCGCTGGAATGCGGCTGCGTTGGAGTATGTGCTGCCAAGTCTGTGTTTCGGACCTGATCAAGATTCCTTCCTCACCGTGGAGCAGACTGGCAGAGTGATTCTGTGGGACTGGCAACTCGCGCGGCCGAAGCGAGAATTTCGCGCCGATTTTCGGCGCGATGCCGAGCGGCCGCGCTTGTACGCCGCGATGCTTAGCGAGAATCGCTTGGCATTGGCGTCTTCGAATAACGAATCGATCCTCGTCTACCAACTGCCCGAATGGCAATTGGAACACAAGATCCCGCATAATCAGGCGCGGACCAATCCCATCCGAGGGCTGTATGCCTACAGTGGCGGTCAGAATCTGCTCACGGTGGATGATTCGCTGCACAACGGAATGATTCTGTTTGCCTTCTGGAACGGTCAAAAAGAAGATTGGGTTGAGCACACAACGTACCCGGCGCATTCCGGCGGCTGTGATGTGAGGGGGGTAAGTTCGTCCGGGCGATTCGCCGGTGTAGTGGAAGTGTATGGCGAACCGGGCGGTGACCTCGATCAACACGCGCTGTCGGTTATTGATTTCGAGTTGAACGAAGTGGTGCTAGAGAAAAAGTGTGGTCGGATGAGCGGCCCAGTCGTTTTTTTCGACTTCGAGCGAATGGTTGCTTTCGGAAATCGAGTTTTCTCACTCGATGGCAGATTAGCGCGCGAGTTTCCTGGGATCGTCTTGGCGGCACTTCCTGGAGAAAACCGCCTGGTCCTGGTCGAGTTTTCTCGGCTGCCGGAGCTTATTTGCAAGACGACCGAGAATGTACCGATCCTGCGGCACATTGGTTATCTAGGTCGGGTGCGACTCGCGATCGTACATTGCGACACCGGGTACATCGAACGGAAATCGCCCTGGTACTTTGGGTATGGAACCCGCCTGGTCGCGAAGTTGTCGCCGGACGCAAAGCGCATCGTCTGGTGCGACACTCAAGGGCGATTGCTGCTGTGGGATGTTCCACAGCAATAGCAGCATGATTGATTTGCCGGACGATTCATGGTCCCGACAGTAACCTAATCCCTCGGCCGCTTGCCAATCCCGCCGCAAACCGATAGTTTCGATGGTTCACCTGCCCGTCCGCGGCTCGGATTGCCGACATGTCCAGTCATAGCCCCGACAGCCTCCCTGCCAGCCAGCGGATCGTCATCACCGGCATCGGCCTGACCGCGCCCAACGGCAACAATCTAGCGGAGTATCGGGCGGCACTCCTGGCGGGCAAAAGCGGCGTTACCAGGTACGAAATCCGCTACGTCGGCGAGACCCTGGCCGGCGTCTGCACTTTCGACCCGCTGCGGTATCAATCGAAGAAAGACCTCCGCCGTGGCACTCGCGCCGGCAGCGTCGGCATCTACTGTGCCGGCGAGGCCCTCAAGGATGCCGGCATCGAGAACGCCAGCCTCGACAAGCCGCGAGTCGGCATTTACCTCGGCGTCACCGAGCACGGCAACGTTGAGACCGAAAACGAAATCTTCCTCCTCAAGGGGTACGACTACGACACGCAGTTCTGGTCGCACCATCACAATCCGCGGACGGTGGCCAACAACCCGGCCGGCGAGGTGGCGCTGAACCTTGGCATCACGGGGCCGCATTACACGATCGGCGCAGCCTGTGCCGCCGGGAATGCCGGGCTGATCCAAGGGGCGCAAATGCTGCGGATCGGCGACTGCGACCTGGCGCTGGCCGGCGGCGTCTCGGAGAGCATCCACACGTTCGGGATTTTCGCCAGCTTCAAGAGCCAGGGTGCGCTGGCATCCCACGAAGACCCAGTCAAGGCCTCGCGTCCCTTCGACAAGAACCGCAACGGTATCGTCGTCGCCGAAGGGGGCTGCGTATTCGTGCTGGAGCGGCTGGACGACGCTCAGGCCCGTGGAGCGAAGATCTACGGCGAGCTGGCGGGGTACGCGATCAACACCGACGCGACTGATTTCGTCCTCCCCAATCCCGAGCGGCAGGCGGAGTGCATGCGGCTGGCCCTCGATCGGGGCGGCCTCAAACCGCACGAGATCGACATCGTCAGCACTCATGCCACCGGCACCGGCCAGGGGGACGAGCAGGAGTGCGACGCCCTGCGGCGCGTTTTTGCCGGCAGCCCCAAGACCTTTTTCAACAACACCAAGAGCTTCATCGGCCACGCCATGGGCGCCGCCGGGGCACTGGAGCTGGCCGGCAACCTGCCAGCATTCGCCGACGGCATATGCCACGCCACGATCAACGTGGACGAACTCGATCCGGAGTGCATGCTGGAGGGTCTCGTCCTCAATCAGCCGCGAAAGATGGGCGACGTCCGGTACATTCTGAACAACTCGTTCGGTATGCTGGGGATTAACTCGGTGGTCATCATTCGGAAGTACTCCTAGAAAAATGACCAATGACCAAGCACCAATGACCAATGAGGGGATTGTCGTTCACTGGTCATTGGGATTTGGTCAATTGGTCATTCATAGCTCACTATGACCCGTGCAGAAATCCGCGAAGAAATCCTCGACATCCTGTCGGACATCGCGCCGGACGAGGATCTCTCGCAGCTCGTGGACGACAAACCCTTCCGAGAGCAGCTCGAGCTTGACAGCATGGACTTCCTCGACATCGTCATGGAGCTGCGGAAGCGGCACCGGATCCAAGTTCCCGAAGGGGATTACCAACAGTTGGCGAGCTTGGCCAGCACCGTGGCTTATTTGGAGCCGCGTTTATTGGACATTCCACGCAAAAGTCATTGACAGCTGCCAGCTTGTTCTTTTGATCGCTGCCCATTGATGGGCGGGGCGTAAAGCGTCCACCTGCACATGCTTTGCGGTTGGCAATGCCGCTATTTCTAGGGAGGGGATTTCGCTGCTGGACTGCGAGTAACCGCAAACTGGCTACACCGCGAGAAATCCGGCGGCGAAAAGCGATAGCTTGCGCTGTTTATAGCTTGCGCTGTTTGCTGAGTAAGGGGCGACAACAAGTAAGGTTCGATTGTGAAGAATTTGTCAAAAATGCGCCTTGCGGGCATAAAGCCGTCGTTAGATACTGGTGAATGGGGCTAGCTTTTACCCGCAGACCAAACCGGGGCGCTTATTTCCAGGGTGCTAGAAGCCTGGGTTCAGGCTTTTTTGTTTTTCCGTTTTTCTTGAGGAGTTGTGTATGAGAAAGTCCCCCGTACGAAGATCAGCGTTCACGCTGGTCGAGCTGCTGGTGGTGATCGCCATCATCGGCATCTTGGTGGCACTGCTCTTACCAGCAGTGCAATTTGCGCGCGAGTCCGCGCGGCGTATGTCTTGCTCGAACAACATACGCCAGATCGGCATCGCCCTGCACACGTATCACGACACGCACAAAAAGTTCCCGCCGCAGGCGATCTGGGGCATCGAGACCGGTGTGCCTCCAGGCACGGCCCGTCCGGCGCATCACCGCACGTGGTGCTTCATGATCCTCCCCTTCATGGATCAGTTGCCCTTCCACGATTCGTGCAAGCCGGAATTCCGGATGTGGGGTCAGCTCAACAACCAGGGGAGGGACATTTGCTCCACCCAGTTGGCCAGCTTCCGCTGTCCTTCGGACGGCGATTACGCGGACCCCTCGCGGACGCATAATATCGCCCTGACCAACTACGGCGGCAGCGAAGGCTACCACTGGTGGGAGGAAGCTGTGTTTGGCCCCTGGGCGCCGTGGAATACGTTCGGCTTCAACGTCGTCGGCGACATGAGCGGTCTGTTCACCGTCAACAAGACGTACAGCATGGCCGACGTGCAGGACGGCACCTCCGTGACCATCATCGTGGCCGAGTGCAACGCGGCCGGCTATACGGGCGGACCGCAGTTGACCTCAGGTAAAGGACGCAAGCGTCTCGACCAGGGTGAAGGCGTGTTCCGCTCCGCGTGGGTTGCGACCGCCGTGGTCGGCGAACAGGCTGGCGGCGCCTACCGAGGAATCCCGAACTACCTTCGCGTTTCCAAGCCCGACGACAGCGGTCCTTCGACCGAAGGGGTCTGGTTCCGCCAAGCGCCGTATTCCTTCACGCCAACCTATATCACGGCATGGGGACCGAATTCGGAGTGGCCGGGCTGCGGCAGCGTCCATTCCGGCGGCATGGTTCTATGCTTGCACGCCGATGCCTCCGTGGCTACGGTTAGCAAGAATATCCAGTGGAACATTTGGTGCATCATCAACGGCATCAAGGACCAGTTCAAGGATATGCAGGACGCCCAAATGGAAAATAAGTAGCTTCCCGAGGGAGAACAATCCGTGAAAAGACTGTTGTTGATCGTTGTTGTGGCGACGGCCGGGCTAATGACCGGGTGCGGCGAGCCCGACCCATCGACACAACCGGGATTCGTCAAGGAAACAGCCTCTGATCCCATGGCAGTGATGAAGCAGATGGGCAAAGACTCGAAGCCAGGCGCTGCGACCACCCCCGAAGGCGGAGCGACTGGAGCTCCTGCGGGGGGCACCGACGCCGCCAAGCCATAGGCTCGGCGGGTCTGGGCTTTTTTCCGATGTCTCCGAGGGGCCGGCATCCATTGATGCCGGCCCCTTTCTTATGGCCATCGCGCACTAGCCTGCCGCTCTTTACGAAGAGAAGTCGAGGCGTGATCATGGGGGAAAGTGACTTCCGCCGGGGTGACGCAGCCTAATGTCTCTGATTGCCGGCGGTACCGCTCCCCACTGACCGGCTCATGTACGACACGCTCATCATCGGCGCCGGCATGTCGGGACTGGCGGCGGGCATTCGCCTGGCGCTCTACGACCAGAAGGTCGCGATCCTGGAACGCCATTACACGATCGGCGGACTCAACTCGTTCTATCGACTTCGCGGGCGCGACTACGATGTCGGCCTGCACGCCGTAACAAACTACGCTCCCAAGGGAGCCAAAAGAGGTCCGCTAGCGAGGCTACTGCGGCAGTTGCGTTTTCGCTGGGACGATTTCGCCCTGGCCCCTCAACTCGGCTCGGCGATCGTCTTTCCCGGAGCCGAGCTGAACTTCACCAATGATCCGGAGATGTTCCGCGCCGAGATCGCGCGGGTGTTTCCAGCGCAAAGGGATAACTACGACCGCCTGCTGGAACGCATCGTCGATTACGACGATCTGAACCAGGAGCTGTTCAGCATCTCGGCCCGCCAGGTCCTCGGCGAAACGATCAGCGATCCGCTCTTGGTGGAAATGCTGCTCTGCCCCACGATGTGGTATGGCAACGCCCGCGAGGACGACATGGACTGGGGGCAGTTCTGCGTCATCTTTCGCAGCATCTTCCTGGAAGGAATGGGACGGCCATTCGCCGGTGTGCGGCTGATCCTCAAAAACCTAGTTCGGCGGTTCCGCGAACTAGGGGGGGAACTTAAGCTGCGCGCAGGAGTGCAGCGGATTCGTATCGAAGGGGATCGCGCCGTGGGCATCGTGCTGGAAAACGGCCAGGAGATTGCCGCCCGTAACATCCTGTCCAGCGCCGGCGCCGTGGAGACGTTGCGACTGTGCGGCATTGGCGGGGCTGACGGGCCAGTTTCCGGGCGCGTCTCGTTTGCGGAGACGATCTCGGTGCTCGATCGGCTGCCGCAAACGCTGGGGCACAAGCGCACGGCGGTCTTTTTCAACGATTCAGAGAAGCTGCACTGGCGGCAGCCGGATCAGGAATTCTGCGATGTGCGGACTGGAGTGATCTGTTCGCCGAATAACTTTGCCTACGCCGGCGGCCAGTTCGCTGAAGGGACCATCCGCGTCACCTGCCTGGCCAACCACAACCAGTGGAAGGCGCTTCCCGATGAGGAGTACCGGCTGGAGAAACTCCGCTGGTACGACCGGGTGACCGCCTCCGCGGTCCGCTTCATGCCAGATTATCGCAGCCGCGTCATCGAAACCGACATGTTCACGCCGACCACCATCGTCCGCTACACGGGCCACGTCGGCGGCGCGGTCTACGGCGCGCCCGAAAAACGGCTCGACGGAACGACTCGCTACCAGCACCTCTACCTCTGCGGCACCGACCAGGGTTTCTGCGGCATCATCGGCTCGATCATCAGCGGCATTGCAATGGCGAACCGGCATTGTTTGC
>DASRJP010000251.1:0-17028 GCA_035649415.1 Pirellulaceae bacterium
CGTCGCCTACCGTGTCGGCCACGTTCAAACAAAAAATGGTCGTCCCATCGATCAGGTTTCCTTCGGCGCGCAGCAGCAGCTTGTCGTCCGCCGCCGCATAGCGCGGTAAGTCGCCAGCGTTGAATTGGAGCACGATCGGCCAATTCGCGCCCGCGAATGTATTGCCCGTCAGCGTGCATCGGGGAGAGTCCATGGGGGCGGCGTCGTACCGGTGGAGCACCACGGACTGCGTCCCGCCGTTGAATAGGCAGTTCTCGATGAGGAGTCGCTGCCCGGCTGGCGGGTTCGAAACCACGCCACACCCTCCGATGACAATCAACTGCGAATTCCGGATCGCGCAGATCGGCGAGCGGGTACTGACGCCACTGTCCACATTCGCCGCCAGGAACCGGCAGTTAGTCACATAGAGGGGCGCCTGCAAGGCGAAGACGACCGATCGCCAGGTCCCCTCTTTGGGTGGATCCGAAGCCGCTCGTCGGAGCTCTAACCCTTCGAGAGTGAGCGCGCGGTCGGTTGCGATCAGCGCCAGGGCAGCGCTCGCGTCTTCCGGCGCGAGTGTGACGACGGGCCGAAAGCCGGCGCCGGCGCGAATGGTGAGCGCCTGCGTCTTAATGTCGATCGGCCGCGTTATAAACGGCCCGTTGCCGCGGACCTCGATGGTATCGCCGTCGCTGGCGCCCTGCACCGCCTCGGCCAGGGTGCCGAACTTCCGCTCCGCGACCCCCTGGCCACCGACGAGCACGAACGCGCCTTTCTGGCTACCGGCAATCGCCGGCGCGGGACCGGCTTCGAGCTTCACGCGCACGACTTCCCGGCCCCCCTTGGCGATGCTCACCAATTCCCTTTCGAGTGCGACCGGCCGGCCATTCTTGTCAGCCTGAAGCCTGTAGTTGCCAGGCCTGAGATGGAATTCGTGCAAGCCAGCGCCGGTGATCACCAGGCCGCCGTCCCCTTCGACGGTCACATTCACGGCGGGATCGTTGATTTCGACAATCAGTGTTCCTTCCGGCGTGAATAGGCGGATGACGGTCGTGGCAATATTCGATATGCCCGTTCCCTCGGCCAGTCCGAAGGTTGCCGCCAGAAGCAGCAAGATCGCCGCCGCAGCGGCCCATAGGCGCCAGCTCCGCGGGGCGGGCCTTACCGTGGCCGGTTTGGGCGTCGCCAGCGGCGGCAGCGGCGCGGAATGCTGCAACTGGGCCAGACGGTGCCCCAAGATGTCGGCCACTTCCGCCGCTGATTGGTAGCGACCATCCGGATTCTTGGCTTGCAGCTTGTCGATCAGCGCGACCAGCCAGTCTGGAACTTCGGAGTTCGCTTCGCGGATCGGGCTGGGGTTGTCGTCGCAGACCCGTTTCAGAACGGCCATGCTGTTGGCAGCCCGGAACGGCGCTCGCCCGGTACACATGGCATAGAGCACGCTCCCCAAGCTGAATAAATCCGCGCGGTAATCGAGCGCTTCGCCCCGCGCCTGCTCGGGGGCCATGTACTGCGGCGTGCCGGCGACGATGCCGGTTTGCGAAATGCTGGCGTCGGCCGCGGCCCGCGCCAGGCCAAAATCGGTGATCTTGACCCGCTCGACGCCGTTTTCCAGCAGGATGTTAGCGGGCTTGATATCGCGATGGATCAGCCCCTGCGCGTGAGCGGCGGCCAGCCCCGCGGCGGCCTGCATGCCGATTCGCAGGATTTGGTGCAGAGCCAGCGGCCCGTCGCGGTCAATCCGCTGCTGCAGCGACATCCCTGAGACACACTGCATCACGAGGTAGGGCAGCTCGCCCGACTCCTCAACGGCGTAGATGGTTATGATATGGTCGTGGCACACGGCGGCAGCCGCCCGCGCCTCGCGCAGAAAGCGCTTGCAGGCTGCGGCATTTGTCGCCAACTCGCCAGCCATGACCTTGACGGCTACGACGCGGTGCAGCCGCTGGTCGAAGGCCCGCAACACGATCCCCATGCCGCCTCTGCCGATTTCTTCCAGCACTTCGTAGTGCCCGAGCCTGCCGATTGAGCCGGGCTGGTCGGAGGGACTCAGGAAACCGAGCGCTGCACTCCTTTGGCGCCCGGCAGAACTGTGTGCCGCCTCGGTGGCCTCCTCCAGGGCGGCCACGCCTTCGGCCAACCGCTCCACGAGGGGTTTTTGCAGAAAATCGCCCGTCCGCTCGTGCGTTTGAAGCAGCGCCTCGACGCTCTGGCGGAGTTGGGAGTCGCCGCCGCAGGCAACTCGGATGAAATCCGACCGCTCCTGGGGGGTCGCTATTTCCAGGGCAGCGATAAAGATGTCACGTTCGTCCATAGGGCCAAGTCCGCAAAATGGCTTCATCATTCAATGCGTAGCCGTCTGCAAAACCCTGCCACAAAACGGAAAGAACTACTCGGAAGGCGGCTGGCCTTCGATTTTCTGCCGCAGCCAGGCCCGGGCGAAGGCCCACAGCCGGGCCGCCGTGCGCGGCGAAATGCCCATGGCCTCCGCGGCATCGGGAATGGAAAGCCCCGCAAAATAGCGGAGATGAACGAGGTCGGCAGAGGGCTTGTCGATCGCCGAGAGCTGGATTAGCGCCTCATCCAGCGCCACCAGGTCTTCGGGAATTTCCGCCGCGGCAATCTCAATCCCGTGCAGTTCATGCCGCAACGGATCGTTGCCCCGTTTTTCTGCCTTTTTGCGGCGAGCATTATCGACCAAGATTCGCCGCATGGCCTCGGCGGCGGCGGCGAAGAAATGGCCGCGGGAGTGGAAGGCAGGAGGAGAGGGACTAGGGGCAAGGGGCTGGGGGTTAGGGGACGCAGCGGCTGCCGAATTGTTTACTTCCCTAGTCCCTAGTCCCGAATCCCAAGCCCCTCCGACTAAGCGCAGATACGCTTCGTGAACCAGCGCCGTCGCCTGAAGCGTTTGCCCCGGCTTTTCGTGGGCCAGCTTGGCTGCCGCCAGCTTGCGCAGCTCGTCGTAAACGAGCGGCAGCAAATCGATGGCGGCGCGAGCGTCATCGCGCGCCACCGCGTCGGCGCTGTCTGAGGACGTCTGCATGCGGCATTCAGCATAAGAGGCGTGAATGCCGCGTGCAATTCAAGCGGTGAGCTGGATTGTCAGATCAGCTCGCTAATCGGCTTGTGATCGCCGACGATATACTGCGGCCGGCCGGCGGGATCCATGAGCTGGGTCTTGGCCGTGTCGATGCCCAGGTTGTGGTACAGCGTGGCAAAGACTTCCAGGAGCTGGACCGGCCGGTCCTTGGCTTCCTCGGCATTGGCGGTGGTCGTACCGATCGCCTGGCCGAGCCGCATGCCGCCGCCGGCGAGGAAGCCCATGGCCACGCGCGACCAGTGATCGCGCCCCATGCCGCCGTTGACGCGCGGGGTGCGGCCAAATTCGCCCCACATGACGACGGTCACGTCCTTGTCCAAACCGCGGTCAGTCAGGTCCTGGAGCAGCGAGCTGAGCCCCTGATCGAGCTGCGGCAATTGGCGGCGGAGATGATTGAAGTTATCGCCGTGCGTGTCCCAGCCGCCCCAGTCGAACGTGACGACGCGGACGCCGGCTTCCACCAGCCGCCGGGCGGTGAGGAACATCTGGCCGCTGTCGCGGCCATAGCGCTCGCGGACCTTTTCATCTTCTTTGCCCAGGTCGAGTGCGTCGGCCACTTTGCCGCTTGTGACCACGCCGACGGCCCGCTGCGTGAAAGCGTCGAAGGCCTTCATCTTGCCGCTGCCGTCCACGTCGCGGCGGATGCGGTCCATCGTGGCCAAGAGATTCGTGCGGGTGCTCAGCCGGTCTTCGGTAATTCCGCCGACCAGACGCAGGTCGCCACCCTGCGGGCGATACGGCTTGTAGCTGGCGCCGAGGAAGCCCTCGTGCCCTTCGTTGTAAGCGATATACGGTGGCGAGCCGCTGGCGGTCGTGCCTTGCAGCTTGCTCACCACGCTGCCGATGCTCGGCCGGCCGCCGACGTTTCGCAGCTCGTTGCGGCCCCAGCCGGTTTGCGTGTGGAAATTGCTGTGGTCGTCGTACATGCCGACCAGCGAGCGGATGATCGCGTACTTGTCGGCCATTGCCGCCAGCCGCGGCATATGTTCGCAGATCTGAATGCCGGGGATGTTGGTGGCGATCGGATTGAACTCGCCGCGGAACTCGCGGGGGGCATCCGGCTTGAGGTCGAACATGTCCTGGTGGCTGGGACCGCCGCCCAGGTGGATGTTGATCAGCGCCTTGTGGGAGTTGAGCGTCCCCTGGGCCGCTTCGGCCTTGAGCAGGCCAGCCAAGGTCAGCCCGCCGATGCCAGCACCAATCTGGAGAAAACTCCGCCGCGAGACGCCGTTGCAAAACCGGGACTTCTTGCCGCACGAGATGGTGAGCATGGCTGGGCTCCTGGTAGGCGAGGGTTTTCCTGGCAGGCCGCTAGTTCCAGACGCTTATGACCGGCCCGGTGGCAGATGTTACGGGGCAGTCTACATATCTATCATTGTTTATTCGACCGGCGGTGGGTAAGTCAAGAGAAATCTTGCCTAGTTTTACAGAGGGCATTTGTTGGCTTACTTTTCACTCGTGCCCAAGCTCTGCTTGGGCACGCACACCTGGAAGCTCCGCTTCACGACTCGAAGCGGAGCTTCGGGCGTTTGGTTCCCAAGGCTACGCTAGGAACGAGTGTTGAATGTTTTCGCACTGACCCTCATTTGACGACAACGCCCGGCCTGGCTTGCTGAAACCGGCGAATTCCCTCGGGTGTCACCTGCGAGCCCTGCACGGTGACTCCGAGCACGTTGGGACAGTTCGCGAGATTCATTAACGCCTCGTCGGTGAACTTCGAGCCGCTGACGTCCAGGGACTGGAGGCTCGTCGGCCACTTCAATTCCGCGAAAACCTGGGGAGATACTCCCGGTCCGTTCAAGTCCAACGCGCGCACGCGCGGCAGTTGCGTCATCCACCTGGCCCCTTCGTCCGAAATCGGACATCGGCTGCTGTGAAGCATGGCGAGTTTTGTCAGTGTCTGAAGGTCACGGAACGCGGAGCCCGTCACTCGCGTATCGTTGATTTCCAGTTGGCCAATTTCGGTGAGCGGAGCCAAATGGACCAGCCCTCGGTCCGAAATACTCGTTCGCCCGACGTGCAAGTCACGCAACCTGGTGAGCCGACTCAGGTGAACCAGTCCGTCATCGGTAATCTTGGTGTCACCAACCAGCAAATACTCCAACTCTTTCAGGTTTGCGAAAGCCGCCAGAGAGTTGTCACCCAAGTTGGTATGGTCAATTTTCAACAGCCTGAGCTGGGACATCTTGCCAAGGTGACATCCTCCCTCATCGGAGATCGGATTGTGATCGATCTCCAGCCAATTGATCGTTTTGCTTTTGGCAAGATCAGCCAGGCCAGGACCCTCGATCTTGTTTAGCGTCGCCTTGAGCCAGATCAGCTTCGGCATACTCCCAATGTGCTGCAGACCGCCGCCGTCGATTTCGTTTGCGTCCACCCACAGCGCTTTAAGCTCGCGTAGACCAGCTAGTGGCTCCAGATCGTCACCGCGCAGGCGCCCATTCTCCAGGGCCAGGAACCGCAAGAATGATGATGGCGCAGGGCCTCGGTGGTGGTGGTTCCTTGAATCCAAGTTCTCCAAGCCCAGAGCTCCACGGCCTTATCTAGCTGCGCGACGGCAGTCCAAAACCGCCGCACTTCCTCTGGCGAGCGCGCGTCATCCGTGGGATTTCGAATCATCACCACTTCGTGAAAGAAGTCGGGCCCAAGCCATTTGAGCAGCCATTCAGGAATCGGCGACTCCGCGCCTGAAATGCTCTCCAACCGATTCTCGACCAGCTTGTAGCGGAAGTCATGGTCCGCTGTTCCTCCCAGTTTCCGTATCGTCGCCACCGCGGCCGCTTGCCGGCGGGCGCGCTGGAGACGGAAGGCGAACAGGGCGAAACATACCGACAGCACGAGCATCAATAGCAGCAGCGTGCGGAGGCTGAACTGCCGCCACGAGCGGCGGGGCCGGGTCTCCCGCGCTGCACAAACATCAGCAGTCGTCGGCTCGGCGGTCATGGAGTTCTACGCGGGGACTGGCGACCTCTCCTTTAGTGCTGTCTCCGCGGGCTCTGCGCCTTGGCGAGAGAATCCGCCACCAGCAGACTCTCGCAGAGGCGCTGAGGCGCTGAGGGATACAGGTTTGTTAGCACAGGGTTTCAATGCACGTTGACCCCCGCCCGCGCTTGCTGAAAGCGCTTGATTCCCTCGGGGGTGACTTTCGTTCCGCTCACCACCACTGACCGCAGGTTGGGACACTTCGTCAGCCGCATCAGGCCGTCGTCGGTCAAATCGGTGCCGATAAAACGGACGTGTTCCAGGCTATCCGGCCACTCGATCTGGCCCAAGCTGGCCATCGTCAGCCGCGGGCCCGCCAAATCCACGCCCTTGAGTCGCGGCAATTTGAGGGCCCAATTCGCCCCTTCGTCCGTCGTATGATTCCCAAGCAAACAGAGGGACTCGAGCTTCGAGAGCGACTGCAATTCCTTAAACGCTGAGCCGGTGACCTGCGTCTGCTGCACGTCGAGCGTTTTGAGATTTACAAGTGGAGCAAGGTGAACGAGTCCCCGGTCCGTGATCTTGGTGCCCGCCAAGCCGAGAACCTCAAGGTGCGTCAGCCTTCCCAAATGGCGCAAGCCCTCGTCGGTGACTTGCGTCCGGCTGAGCATCAGGAACTTGAGATTGGGAAGCGCGGCCAGATGCGGCAGCGCCCGATCCGTGATCTGCGGAGAATCCAGCCGTAGTTGCTCGAGCTGCAAACCGGTTGCCAGACTCTCGATGCACCGGTCGCCAACGTTGGTAGAGAAAAGGTTGGCCTGTTTCAAATTCGGAAAGTTACCCAAATGCTTGGCCGCGTCATCACCGATTGAACTCTGATAAAGCGTTAGCGTTTCGAGATTCGTTAGGCTAGCCAGCGGCGCCAAGTCGCTGTTGCGCAAATTGCCTCCCGTCAGGACCAGCTCTCTCAGCCGGAGGTGTCCGCCAACCGCTTCCGTCGCCATCCGCCCGTTGACCCATTTTCCGCTCGCCTGAAACTGCTCCAGTTGGTGCAATTCGCTCACTGTCGACCAATAGGCGCGCACGTCGGCGTCCGACTTAGGCGGTTGACGATGCATCGTGGATTGGACCACGTCGTGAAAGAAATCGTCGCCCAGCCACTTGATCAGCCACGCCGGCAAGGGTGAGTCGGCCCTGGCTGTTCCGCCATTTCGCGCATCGCGCTGATAGTCATACGTAATGCTGCCTCCGAGCTTCCTTATCGTCGCCACTGCCGCCGCCTGCCGGCGGGCACGCTGCAGGCGCCAGGCGAACAGGGCGAAACAGACCGACAGCACGAGCATCGCCAGCAGCAGCGTGCGGAGGCTGAATTGGCGCCAACTGCGGCGAGTGCCGGCTGTGGTCGTCGTGGAATGCATAGTGGCAAAGCACTAAATTACTCGTGCCCAAGCTCTGCTTGGGCACGCAAGTCCCCGAAGCTCCGCTTCGCCACTCGAAGCAGAGCTTCGCAGCGTGCGTTCCCAAGGGGACCTTGGGAACGAGTGGTTACGCCAGTGCCGCTCGCGTCCGCTCGACCAGCGGATTGCTCCGCTCGCCGCTGCCGGTCAGGTTGAAGACGCTCGTGGCCAGGAAGCGGTCGCGCCATGGCCGCGACACGTGGGCGTAATCCTCCAGCACGGCCGAGCTGAACTTGTAGTCGTGCGAGTCGTTCCCTTTGAGGAAGATCAGCGTCCGCGCGTGGTCGATGAACGCCTTGGGGTCCTCGTGCCGCATCGCGTATCCGAGGGTCAGCCGCGCGGCATCCATGCGGTCGCTGCTCACCTTGGCGAAGATGTCCTCCACCGACACCTCGGCCGTGCTCTCCGTCGGCTGCAATTCCAGCAGCTTCTGATCCCCGATCTTGCCACGACTCACCATCCCCTGGCGGAACATCGGCAAGAACGCGGCATTCTGAAGGAGCATGAGCTGCCGCGTTTCGTCGTCGCCGGCCGTTTGGTAGGCATAGTGCAGTGCGTTGCTGCTGGTGAGGGTGTGAATGCCGACGATCCCCGGCTGTCGCATGAGCAGTTCCCCGGCCCCACACAGCAGACCGTCCCAGATCGACTGCGGTGCGACCCCCTTGTTGAGCAGCTCGACGACCAGCTCGCACATGTCGCTTGGGCTGCCGCCGTAGATGGTCGCCAGCAAATCTTTGGTGGCCTGCTCATCGACCTTCCCCTCCTGCCACTCGGGGCGGATTTTCTTGACGCGCGACAGGTTGTCGCGCATCGGCCGATCGGCTTCGAAGTCGTTTTGGGCCGGATTGCCGCCACCCTCGTGATTGAGCAGGGCGTAGGCCAGCGAGCGGAGCACCGGCTCGGCGTGTTGCCAGCCGATGCAGTGCAGCGTCCGCCACGAGTTGGCGACGTAGATCGCCTTGTGCCCGATCGAGCGAAAGTCGCGAGCGCCGTACCGGCAGAAGAGGTCGAACAGCTCATTGCTGCTGGCCGTGCGAGCCAGGGCGGCGACGGCCGCGTCGGCCTTCTCCTCGTCCCACTGGTCCATCGCCTCGATGAATTGTTGTTTGGCCAGATGCGCCGGCGGGACGCGCTCCTCGCTCACTGGCCCCATCGTCCAGTTCCCCTCCTGGATATCGCGGGCCTGCGAACCCTTGAATTCATCCAGGGCCCAGAAGATCGGCAGCCAGCGATGCTGATCGGGGCTCGACATGGCGGCCAGGTGGGCCGAGTTGACCACCAGCACCGCGTGGAACTTAAAGCCCACGCTCGGCCGCGGCTGGATATTCCGCACGCCGGCCAGCAACAGCGCCGCCAGGACTTCGCGGTACGTCGTGCCGCTTTTGATCCTCGCCGCCACTTCCTCCAGCAGCTTGTTCCGCGGCGACTCTTCGATCAGTTGCACCAGCGGCTCGATCTCCGGATTGAGCCGGACGATCTTGGGATCGAGTTTAGTATCTTGTGCAGTCGCCCGCGGCAATTGACCGAGGAAATCGAGCTGCGAGAGGCTGGCGGCTGCGGCGACGCCAGCGGCCGACTGGAGAAACGCGCGGCGAGAAGCGGGAGAGAACATGAGAGATCCTCCTCCGGAGAGTCGAGAGGCTTTGACCTACCCGATAGTGTACCCGCCCGTGGGACAGGCTGCCGCAACGTAGGACAGGTTTCCAACCTGTCCAGATTCATGGTGAAGAGGACAGGTTGAAAACCGGTCCTACGGCTCGCCGGAGCGCGACTTACACCGCCATCGCCAATGCGGCAATTACCACGGCGACGAGGCCGGCGAAGAAGAGTTGGAGTGGCGAACGAAAGAGACGCGTCGCGAAAAGGGCTGTAACTGCGGCCAGCCAACCGACAAGCGCCATCCATACGGGCGCCGCGCTGCGGACAGGGTTCAGCGCAAAGTTGACTAGCGAGGACACGACGCAGATGGCGAATATCAACGACAAGAGCTGCGCCAGCGAAAACTGGTTCTCAGCCGATTCGCGGCGTTCGCTTCGCGGAGGATCGGGAACGGGAGAAAGTCCCTGCATAAGAAATCCGTACGCAACTAAATCCGGGACGTTCACACCGCTGGGCAGTATTTCACACAATCTTATTCCCGACCGCCATTGGCTGGATTTCCAACCTGTCCAGAGACGTCAAAGGTCGGAGGCAGATGTCGGACTTAGGAACTCATTCCCAAACCACCCGTTCACCTCCGTCAATGCTCAGCATCTTGTGGACGGTGGACGGCGGAATCTTGTCGGACAGGAATTGCACGCTGCCGTCGGCCATGACGGCATGGGCTCCTCCTTGGTGGAGGCTGGAAATTCCCTGTCCGCGCGGTGAATTGATCCCGCGGGCCATTTGCGTCACATGCAGGTCCCGCGGCTCCGTCCAGTGAATGCCGCTGTCATGAACCTCCACGACGAGAATCGTGCTGCCGTGATCGTCGGTGATGTCGCTCAGGGCCACGCAGCGATCTTCGGGAAAGGCGGTACGGGGACCGACGACGACGACGTAGCTGGTGTCGGTGACGCGCTTGACGCGCTGTCCGCTGCGCGCCGCATCGCAGACGTACGCCGACACTTCGCTGGCCAGCAGCTTTGTGTTGTTGGGCCCGTTCCATGGCTCGTCGAAACGGTACTGCTTGTAGAGGTCGCCTTCTTCCAAGTAGGGGAGCAGCAGCACCCGCCAACTGTGCATGGGCCGTCCGGATTCGTCGCGGACCACCGCCGGCGGAAAGCAGTCGTACTCGTCATGATAGGAGTGCAAAGCGACGACGATTTGCTTGAGGCGGCCGGCGCAGTTCATGCGCCTGGCCGCTTGTCGGGGGGTCAAGAGGCCGGATTGCACGATTGCGGCAATGAGAAACAAGCTTCCCGCGAGCGCCCAAAGCAGCGTCAGCTTTTTGAGCCGGAACAGTTCGAGCGTAACGAGCACGATGCTGAACGCGGCGACGACAATCGCCCAGTCCAGCCAATTGGTACCCTCGAAGACGAAAATGAGCCGCGCTGCCGCCAGCAGCACGCCGACGGCAATCATCAGCGCCAATAGCTGAGCGAGCGAGAATTGACGCTTCGGCGGGGACGGGGGAGCGGCGGTCACTTGGATGGTCCTTGCGGCGACGTCTCATTGCCGGCAATCGTGAGTAGCGATTCTACGTCCGCGGCCGTCAACTCCTCGGCACTTAGAAACCGCACGCTGCCGTCGCTCATAGCGACGTTAGCGCCTCCCGTGTGCTGGCTGGAAATCCCCTGGCCTTTGGCAGCGTTGATCGTGCGGGCCATTTGCGTCACGTGCAGGTCGCGAGGCTCCATCCAGTGAATGCCGCTGTTGTGGACCTCGACGACAAGGATCGTGTTTCCCTTGTCGTCGGTGATGTCGCTGAGCGCCACGCACTTGTCGCCGGGAAAGGCGGTTTTAGGGCCGACGACGACGAGGTAATTAGTTTCCGTATCCTTCTTCGCCGGCCCGTTCGCGTCGACAGAAGGACACTTGTTATAGGGAAGGCCGTATTTGAGCAGCTTACTGTTGTTCGGCCCGTCCCATGGCTCGTCAAATCGATAAAGATTGTAGAGTGCCTGCTGCTCCATGAATGGAAGGATCAGCACTCGCCAACTGTGCATCGGCCGACCATTCTGGTCGGCGACGTATGCCGGAGGAAGGGTCCCGTATCTGTCATGGTACGAAAGGAGTGCAATCGCGAATTGCTTCAGGTTGTTGCCGCACATCATCCGTTTGCTCGGCGGTCCTGAACCGACTGATGGCAGCAGCAGGCAAACACAGACCGCCAGAATGAACAGTGGAACTGCCGCAAGCCACCACTCGCGCCGCAGCAAGCTGATGATGGAGAACCCGATCATTACGCCAACGAAGAGCAGTCCAATGCCCGGTCCCAGTCCGACCAGTCGAAAAAAGGCCAAGAACGCGCACAGTCCCGCGATCGACAGCAGCGCCTGCCGCAGCGTGAACTGCGGTGGCCGAGTAACTTCGTTCACGTTGTTCGGCTGAGTGTGTCCCATGCATCAATCCTGTGGCACACCCAAATTTTCCGGCAGCGGCTGGCGATCTTTGTAGGTGATCAACTGCCGGACGACATTCGGCGGCGTCCTTTCGTCCAGGTAGCGCACGAAGCCATCGACCATGGCGACCATGACGCCTCCCTCGTGGTTGCTGGAGATGGAGGCCGCCCTCTTGCCGTTGATCTGAAAGTCCATCGTCGCCAGGTCGAGGTCCCGCGGCTCCATCCAGTGAATGCCGCTGTCGTGGATTTCCACCACAAGGAGTGTATTGGAGCAGCCGTCGCCATTGGCGATTTGGGCAACGGACATTTTTTTGCGGCCGCCGGGAAAGATGGTCCCCGGGCCGGCAATCACCACATAGCTGGTCTGCCTGGCCGCCGTATTCCAGCGGTTGGGATGATCCTGCGGACAGCGATAGACATCCACGATCCGGTCGTGCAGCTGGCGATTGTTCGGCCCGTCCCACGGCTCGTCGAAGTGGTACTGATCGTACAACTCCTGCTCACCAAGCTCCGGCAGGATGAGCACGCGCCAACTATGCATTGGCCTGCCTTGCGCGTCGGCAATGTAGGGAGGCGGGAGCGACTCGTAGCGAATCTCATAGGCCGTCATGGCTGCCGCGATCTGGCGGAGATTGTCTCGGCACGAAGGCCGGCGACGGCCTATGTATGGGCCGAAATGGACAGCCGGCAACAAGAGGCTGATCGTGATGCCGACCAACGCTACGACGATGAGCGCGTCGACCAGACGGTTACGACGAATGACAGCCGCGACGGCCATCACGAAGCCAAATCCGATCATCAAGGCGGCCAGAGCCAACAAAGCGACAATCCCATCGGGAAAGATGAGCTTCACAATTGCGAATAGGAGGCACAGAGCAAAGACAAGCACCATGAGTCGCGCGAGCGAAAACTGGCGCCACGAATTGGTCGATTCTTCTTTCCCGTGCGCTGACATGATTGAGTCGGAGCGTAGCGATTGTCACTCCAAATGACTACCGTTCAGTATCCGCCTGAGCGAAACGGAATGCCAGCGCCGCGTAGCGACTTAAGAACGTGGACACGGAAGACACGGCGGGGAAGCTTTGCATTCTTGACCTCTCCGTGTCATCCGCGTTTTCCGTGTCGGATCCACCGAGCGACAAGGCGGCCGCCGCGGCCTGGCTTCACTTTTCGCTTCCAACCTCCCGATCCATCCCTTACACTAACCATCAACCCACGTGCATGGGTCCCGCCGTTCGCTTTCCCGCCTGCTTGAGGTTCGCGATGCTCAGAACCGTCTGCCGCATCGTCGCACTGCCGATCATCCTGGCGGGGCTTTTTCTTGGCACTGCCGCGGCACAGGAGAAGCCGCTGCACGAGCGGATTGATGAGCTGATTGAGGCAAATCGTAGCCCGCCGCTCCGCGGCGGTGACCGCGACGGAGTCGCGGCCTACGCTCCACCGGCATCCGACGGCGAATTCCTCCGCCGCGTTTATCTCGATCTGGCCGGGCGGATTCCGTCCGCCGCAGAGACGCGGGCCTTTCTGGCAGACAGCGATGCCGAAAAACGCACGAAGGTTATCGACAAGCTTTTGAGTAGCGACGAGTACGTCCGCCGGATGAGCCAGGCGTTCCACGTGATGCTCATGGAGCGGCTCGGCGATCATCCCGAGTGGCAGAAATGGCTCCGCGCGTCATTCGCGGCGAACAAGCCGTGGGATCAGATAGTCCGCGAGCTGGTCAATCCCAATGCCGACGACGAGGCGACGCGCGGCTCGGCCCTGTTCTTCTCCAAGCGGCTGGAAAACTACGGCCAGAACCCGGTCGATATTCCCGGCATGGTCCGCGATACGGGCCGCCTGTTCCTCGGCATCGACGTGCAGTGCTGCCAGTGCCACGACCACCTGTTCGTCGACGAGTACAAGCAGGAGTTTTTTCACGGCCTGTTTGCCTACGTCGGCAATCTGCAGCTCGTGAATGGAAAACCGTTCCCGGCGATTGCCGAGAAGCCGCTGACGAAGAAGGTCGATTTTGTGTCGGTCTTCGTGCAGGAGCAAAAGAGCGTCGGGCCGAAGCTGCCGGGGCGGAGCGAGACGGAGATTCCGGTCTTCGCCAAGGGTGAGGAGTTCGAGAAGCCGCCCGATCCGAAGTCCAAGGAGCCGGGGGCCTTGAAGTTCAGTACACTGAAGCTGCTGGCAGAGCAATTGCCCGCAGCGGACAACGGGCTATTCAAGAAGAACATCGCCAACCGGCTGTGGTGGCTGCTGATGGGGCGGGGGCTCGTCGAGCCGCTCGATCTCAACCACGTCGGCAATCCGCCGTCGCATCCCGAGCTGCTCGATCTGGTGGCTAACGAGCTGGCGGCCCACCAGTTCGACATGAAGTGGCTGCTCAAGGAAATCGCTTTGTCGCGGGCCTATCAGCGGGCCTCAGCTGTAGTTGGTGAAAACGCCGCTGAATTGCCGCGCGAGACCTATGCCGCGGCACTCGAAAAGCCACTGTCGGCCGAACAGCTTCTGGCGGCCATGCTCCAGGCGACCGGAGATGGCAAGCCGCTGGTGCTGAACCTGGAAGACAAGTCAACGAAAGATCTGATCGCGAAGTTCGAGAAAGCGTTTGCCAATCCGGCCCGCGAGCCGGAAGTCGGCTTTGCGCCGTCAGTGAAAGCGGCGTTGTTCGTCCTTAATGACGCGACAGTCCTCTCCTGGCTCAAACCAGCCGGTGGCAATCTGGCTGAGCGGCTAGTGAAGCAGCCCGATGCGACGTCGATTGCCGATGAACTGTATATATCGGTCCTCAACCGGCCCTCGAGCGATGACGAGAAGAAAGACGTCGCCGACTACTTGGCCAAGCGGGCCGACCAGCGCGAGAAGGCGGTCGGCAATTTGATTTGGAGTTTGCTTGCGTCGAACGAGTTTGGGATTAACCACTAGCAACTCGTTCCCAAGCTCCGCTTGGGAACGCAAGCCCGGAAGCTCCGCTTCCCGAAGCAGAGCTTCGAGGATGTGTGGCCCCAAGCGGAGCTTGGGACCGAGTATGCGTGAGATGTCTGATCAATGAATAGCAATTCCCTCTGCAAACCCTGGGAACACCGCCTCTCCCGCCGGCACTTGCTGGCCGCGGCCGGCACCGCGGCCGCCACGGTCGGCCTGGGGCCGCTTTTGTCTCGCGCGGCGGCGGAGGAAGTGGAGCAGAAGCGGAAGCAGGTCCTATTCATCTGGATCGACGGCGGCATGAGCCAGCTCGAAAGCTGGGACCCCAAGCCCAATACGCTCTTCGGCGGCCCCTTCCGCGCCATCCCCACCAGCGTCCCCGGCATTCACGTCAGCGAGCTCTTACCGCGGTGCGCTAAGCAGATGCACCACCTGGCGATCGTCCGCAGCCTGTGCACGCAGGACAATTCACACTCGGCCGGCGTGGCCCGGATCCAGCGCGGCGACCCGAAGAATCGCGGCGTGATCTATCCGTACTTCGGTTCGGCAGTCGCCAAGTTCCTCGGCCCCGGCGATAGCGGACTGCCGCCGTATGTGTGGATCAAGCCGGGGAGCGGCGGGTTCATCCATCAGGACGCCGGCTTTCTCGGCCCGAAGTACGGCGCGGTGGCGTTCGGCGACGGCAAGCCGCCGGAGAATCTGGTTCTTCCGGAAACATTGACAGCGCAGGACGACGACGAGCGGAACGCCCTGCGGGCCGCGGCAAATGCCCGCTATGCCAAAGGCCGCCGCCGCGAGGCCGGCGAAGCGAGCAGCTACGTGTACGACGTGGCCCGCACGCTGATGAAGCGGCAGGACCTGTTCGACACATCGAAGTTCGATCCCCGCGACGTCGAGCGCTACGGCACGCACGAGATCGGCCGGCACATGCTCCAGGCCCGCAAGATGCTCGAAGCGGGCGTCACCTTCGTGAAGGTCAACAGCTACGGCTGGGACACGCACGGCGACAATTTCAATGGGCACCTGAGCCTGATGCCGAAGTTTGACCAGGCGTTCGCCGCGATCATCGAGGATCTGGCGGCCCGCTCGATGCTCGACGATGTGCTGGTGATCGCCATGAGCGAGTTCGGCCGCACCCCGCGGATCAACGGCCACATCGGCCGCGACCACTGGCCCGAAGCGTGGTCGCTGGCGATGGCCGGGGCCGGCCTCAAGCGGGGCGTCTGCGTCGGCAAGACGAACGAGCAAGGGACCTGGGTCGAAGGGGACGCCCACGACATCGGCGCCCTGTTCCACACCTGGTTCCACTGCCTGGGGATCGACACGACGCAAACTGAATACGACAACCACGGCCAGCCACTGCCGCTGGCGCATGAGGATATGAAGAAGGTGGCGGAGGTGCTGGCGTAAGCCACTCGTTCCCAAGCTCCGCTTGGGAACGCACGCTTGGAAGCTCCGCTTCTCGGCGACATGCGAAGCAGAGCTTCGAGGACTTGCGGTCCCAAGCAGAGCTTGGGACCGAGTGAACCCTACAAACTATGGAAACCACCGAACTCCTCAAGAAATACGAACCCAAGGACGCCGGCGTGATTGCCGCCGAACCGCAGGTCTCCGCTGCGCGCTATAGCCCTTGCGGCAAGGTGCTGGTGGCAGGTGGGTACGATGCCCGCGTGCGGCGGTGGAACGTGGAACCAGCCGCGGCAGGCGAGACGCCTCCCCCACGGGAATTAGCCCCGCTTACCGGCCACCACGCCTGGGTCGAAGGGCTGGCGTTCCGGGCCGAAGGAGAACTGCTCTTCACGGCCGACTCGTGGGGCATGCTCTGTTGCTGGACTGGATACACGAGCGAACAGCCGGCGCAAAAGTGGAAGCACGACCAGGCCCACGACGGATGGATCCGTGCGCTGGCGGTGAACCCCGACGGCAAGCTGCTGGCAAGCTGCGCGGCGGACAAGTTCGTCCGCGTCTGGAATGCCGACAATGGCACTGGGCAGCACGAGATCAAGCTGGAAAACGGCCCACTGACGCTGCGATTTGCACCCGACGGCACGCTGCTGGTCGGCGACGAACGGGGCATCATCCAGCAACTGAAGCTTGACGGCAAACTCGTTCGCAAGTTCGATGCGTCGAGCCTCTATGCACTGTCGCGATTGCAGGACGTGGGAGGAGTGTTTGCGATGGCGACCGACAAAGAAGGAAAGCTGCTGGCGGCTGGCGGAACGACGCCGAAGAACGGCGGCACGGTCGTCGGCATTCCCACGCTCCTGGTCTTCGACATTGCCACCGGCGAGCAGAAGCACAAGGCGTCGCTCGGCAGCGACAACGACTGCTACGTGGCCGACCTGCACTTACACGACGAAGGCTTTGTCAGCCTGATCACGTTCGGCACTCCGGGGCAGGGGCAGCTACTGTACCTAATGCCCGGCGACGACAAGCCGTTCTTCACCAAGAAGCTCACCAACCCGCACAGCCTGGCCTGGCATCCCGATGGCAAACGCATGGCGATTGCCGCGACCAACGCCAACAGCAACGGCAACGGCCGCCCGCTGGACAAGGACGGGAAGTACAAAGGGAACAGCTCGCCGATACATATGTTTGCGTTGCAGTCGTAA
>DASRJP010000252.1:0-2520 GCA_035649415.1 Pirellulaceae bacterium
GCCGGTTGCAATGGCCCAGCCAGCAAATCAGCCACAAGGTCACAGCCGCCGCGGCAACTCCCATCCAAAGGGCCGCCGCCAGCGGATAGAGCCGATCGAGCGCGATCCCACCCGCCAGCGCGCAGACGATCAGCACGAGCGGGAAATAGGTCGCAGCTGGCGCCGGCTTCGCTTCGGCCCTGGTCGGGGGCATGGCGAGAGTTTACTGTATGCCACAGGCCCGCACTACATTGCCAATGCACAGCGGCCCAACGCGATCACCACAGATCTATCGCTTCTTCAACAAACATCCGACCAGCCACCAGCCGTCGTCTTCGGATTGGGCGAAGAGGCCGCCGGGGCCGAGATATTTCTTGATGGAATCAAAGTCGGGGAGCTTGGAGCCGTCGTATTCGGGTTGGCGGTGGCTGCCCTCGTCGCCGGAACCGAGGCGGGCGTTCAGGAGTCCGGCCAGGAGGGTTTCGGCGGCGGGCAATTTGCCTTGCTGGAACAGCTCGTAATTGGCCCGATACGACTCCTCGGTGCGGCTGAAATAGCGAATGCTGTCGTGTTTCGATCCCAAGGCCTCCAGAGCGGCGCGGACGCGCTGGTGATCGATCTCCTGGGCCAGGCCCGCATTCTGGTCCTGATGCTTGAGGAACTCCTCGATGAAATCGACGTGGGTCGCGACGATGAGATGGCCGAGCCAGGCCGTGATCGCCATCTTGCGCGGCGAAATCTCTTTGTCGGCTTTCGCTTTGGCTTTCGCTTTCCCTTTCGCGGCCGGCTCGACGTCCGCGGGTTTTCGCTCGATCACCCAAACGACCTGGCCCTGAATCACACGCCGCTTCGCCTCCTCGTCGCCTTTGAAGTTCTTGTCGAGGGTTTTGGCAACCGCCGCGGTGGCGGCGGGATTCTTTAACTCGAAGAATGCAAGCTGGCGTTCGCTCCTGGTATCGACGGGCACCTTCACGTCGGACAGGAGCGTGACCCGCGTGCCGAGGTGATCGAGCAGCTCAGCGTAGATATCGACCTCGGGGCCGTCGGCGCCGGCTTTCTTCCCAGCCCACGTTTCCTTGAAGTAACCCTTGTCGCCCGCAATCGCGTCCACCAGCGTTTCCGAATAGTCGAACGCCTGGCGCATGTTCCAGTGGAAGCTGAGATAGCTGGCCACATCGGGAAGCGTCCACGGCTGCGGATCCAATTTCCCAGGCGCGGTGTTTGGAAAATCAAGCATGCGCATCGCCAGGTCGTACTTGTCTTTGCGCTTGTCCTCCGGGCTGCGTTTGACTGCCGGGGCGTAAACGTAGGTCCGATGCAGGATCTCCGGCCGATCGTCTTGGGCGAGGCCGCCTGCGTCAGCAGCGAAATAGACGTGACCGCCGACGCCTTGGACCGCGGCGAATCCTTGCGTCTGCAGGACTTGGAGCCGATCGACGCCCCGCCTTTTCTTGCCGCCGTCAACCGCCCGGCTGGTTTCGGCATATCCGAGCGGCTCGATGAACCAGCGCACGTGGTACCGCACGCCGCGGGAGGCGGCTGCGCAGCGCTTTTGCGTTTCATTGAATGCCACGACCGACGCCAGCGAATCCTTGGCCTTGCCATCGAGCCGCTTAACGATGCCACGCATGGTGGCCACGTGGTCCGTGACAATGAGTTGATCGCCAGTCACGCAAAGCAGCGTTCGCTCGGGCTCCTTTTCGCCCGCCTTGATAGGCTGTTCATACTGTGTGATCTCGATGCCCCCTTCTTTCAGCGTCGTTGGCCTGGCTTTTTTCGCCTTTTGATTCGCTGCGATCTTCTTGAGCAGGACATCGGTCTCTTTCTTTTTGCCGGTGATATCGACGAGGAGCGCGCTGGCGTGCGACATCTTGTCCTCGGGGTTGGGCTGAATCAGCGCGGCAGCGACCTCGCCTCCACATACGCCTTCCAAGTCTTTCCACGTTAGGCCAATTGCGTTGCCGGCCCTTTCCAACTTCGCACGAACCTGCTTTTTCAAGTCGCCAATAAACGGCTCCATCAACGGGTCATTGGCCATCGCCCCCAACTGCGTCTCGTCGAACTTCTTGTGGGCCTCATGGACGTCCTGCGTCGAGATAAATCCCTTCGTCGTCGCGGGCAGCAGCCGCTCGGCCGGCTGAGCGGCGCTGCACGCAGCGGCTGCGGTAGCGGTCAGAACGGCAAATGCCTTTACAACAATGCGTCGCGTGAGCTTCATGTACTCGGTCCTGATTGGGGCCATGGTCAGAGTTTAGTGCATGCCACACGCCCGCTCTACGTTGGCTGCGCCTCCGCAATCGTCGCGGCGTCGCGGCTTAGGCGTCCAGAGATCGGGCAGCGCGAACCTGGGGGCAGATCGTGTGTCAGCAAAGCTCAAGAAAAGCGCTTTTAAATCGGCGAAGCGTGGGCGCGGCGATTGCGAGCTATTCAAATCATGTCCATCAAAACTGTCATTTTGGCTGCCGTCTTTCTCGTAATGTCCGGCGCTTCACTCGTGGGCGGCTTTACCGCCGGCTGGTACGCCGGACATGCAGACGCTGG
>DASRJP010000253.1:0-19778 GCA_035649415.1 Pirellulaceae bacterium
TGTCAAGACTAGGATAAGGTTCTTCGCGTAGCCTCGAATTGAGCCACATCCTCCACCGCTTGTGTGAGCCCCCGTCAATTCCTTTGAGTTTCAGCCTTGCGACCATACTCCCCAGGCGGAGCACTTAACACTTTCGCTACGACCGAAACCCTGTGCAGAGCTCCGGTCTAGTGCTCATCGTTTACGGCTAGGACTACCGGGGTATCTAATCCCGTTCGCTCCCCTAGCTTTCGTTCCTCAGCGTCAGAAAGGTCCCAGTGAGCCGCTTTCGCCTCCGGTATTCCTGATGATATCAACGCATTTCACCGCTCCACCATCAGTTCTGCTCACCTCTAGCCTCCTCGAGCGAAGTAGTTTAGGGCGCAATTCCTCGGTTAGGCCGAGGGCTTTCACACCCTACTTTCTCCGCCGCCTACGAACTCTGTAAGCCCAGTGATTCCGAATAACGTTTGGACGGTTCGTATTACCGCGGCTGCTGGCACGAACTTAGCCCGTCCTTCCTCCAAGGATCTGTCAATCTGATGGGAGAACCCACCAGAATTTCATCCCCTTCGACAGCGGTTTACAACCCGAAGGCCTTCATCCCGCACGCGGCGTCGCTCGGTCAGGCTTGCGCCCATTGCCGAAGATTCTCGACTGCAGCCACCCGTAGGTGTCTGGGCAGTGTCTCAGTCCCAGTGACGCAGGTCGTGCTCTCACACCTGCTACCCATCTTTGCCTTGGTAGGCCGTTACCCCACCAACAAGCTAATAGGGCCTAGACCGCTCCCCAGGTGGAATCACACCTTTGGTCCGGAGACGTTATCTGGTATTACCGGCAGTTTCCCGCCGCTATCCCAGACCCGGGGGTACGTTTCTAGGTATTACTGTCCCTTACGCCGCTTTCCCTGTATTGCTACAGTTCTCGCGCGACTTGCATGCCTAATCCACGCCGCCAACGTTCATTCTGAGCCAGGATCAAACCCTTCAATTGATTTTTTCTTAACCCACTGCCAAAAAACAACTTGCGTCGCCTACTGTCAGCGGGATCATTAGCCAATTTGAGGTCTGTCCAAATTCAATCCCCCGCTCCCCAGCCCGAGGGCCGGAAGCGCAGGGTTTCCACAGTCTCATCCGACTTGACTCAAATGAGTTGCGAGGTCACTACCAGATTGTCAAAGATCAAATCAATTCCCAAGGGGTTGCCTCGGGCGAGTCTCGTATCTTAGCGAAACAGGCCGGACCGTCAAGCGGCCAACAGCTCGTTTTCGCCAAGTGCCACTGGTCTAGCGGCCAGCGGCGAACCAGGCAGATGCCCAGTTCCATGACTGACTTCAATCACTATACGCAGGCTGCGGTCAGCGGACAAGTGCGGCAAGTGCTGCCGCTTCTTAATCTGCCGCAGACACGTGACATCGGTCGGCGGTTCGCGGAAACTTGAACACGCTTCAACCCGATAGCAGGCGGGCCACCGCCTCAGGACCTCGCAGTGCCGCCAGCAAACCGAGGCCAATCATCACGGGACCAACGATGGAGGACAACAAGCCCAGCACGGCGAGCGGTGCAGCTACCGCTTTCGTCGGCGATTGCCAGTTGTTCGACAGCGCCCGGTGGCATTGGCGGCCATACGAAAACATGGTCAAGATCGGCGTCAAACCCAACAGGCCGATTCCGAGAAAGAACACCCCGAATGCGGCAGGAATCACCAGCACCAAGGCGACGAGCGCGGCAAACAACAGCCCGCTAACCAGGAAACCGCCGAAGATAGACGACCATCGGCCAGCCCGATTGCCGAGGATGATCGACACGGTCAATACGATCATTTGGCAAACAAGGAAGGCGTAGACGATAAAACCGTGGTCGTAGATTCTGGCATCGTTCAGGCTCGTGGCTACAGCAAACGGCCGCAGATCATCGCTCTCTTTGAACAGGAATGGGTCAAACACCAGGCAGATCAGCGGCATTCCCACACCCCACAGGAAATCGAACATCGCTTGCTGCCCGCGGAGGTCGCATGGCTTCATCTTAGGATAGAGAATCCAAGTGAAACCGGCTGTGGCCACGAACGCCAGCACGGCGCCGAATATGCCCGCGGCGCGCAATAGGCCGAGCAAACCCGCGATCACCGTGACGGCGATGAGCAATTCGCGCAGTGAAAACTGGATTGCCTGCGCGGAATCTCGCGTACGTGGTTCGTCAACCGCTGGTCCCGCCGGCGGCGACTTCTCCGCCCGCCAGGTGGCCAAATCGTCGGTGGTAAACGCCATTTGCAACTACCCGCTGAGTCGGCCTCTCGTTATGCTACAACAAATCGCGGAAAAACCCCAGTTTCCAGCCCAAAAGCTCCCCTCCATGCTCCTTCGCGGCGTTCGCGGCGCTACCACCACCGACTCCAACTCGCGGGATGACATCCTTACCGCGACGCGACAGCTACTGGCGTTGATGATCCGCCTCAACGGCATTGAGACGGAGCAGGTGTGCAGTGCCCTGTTCAGCCTGACCCGCGACCTGGATGCCGAGTTTCCCGCGCTGGCCGCCCGGCAGCTCGGCTGGCTGGAAGTGCCGCTGCTATGCACCTACGAAGTGGACGTTCCCGGCTCGCTCCGCAAGTGCGTGCGCGTGCTGGTCCACTGGAACACCGACAAGTCGCAGCACGAGATTCAGCACGTCTACCTCAAGGACGCCCAGCGGCTGCGGCCCGACCTGTGCAAATTGCCGCCGGTGGATTTTGCGGAGCTGGAGAAGTGGATCGCGGAGCAGATGGCGCACTTTAAGAAATAAATGACCAATTACCAAATCTCAATGACCAATGAGGGGAGCATCTGCCGCCATTGGTCATTGGTGCTTGGTCATTGGTCATTCTCGCGGGTTTGCGACTAATGACCGGCCTCCTTGAAATCCCCGAGCTCCGCGAGCTATCCGCCCGCCGGAATCTCATCCGCATCCCGCACGAGACCGATGTGCCACTGACGCCGCGGGTGCGGCGGCTGATCGACACGGCGGCATTTCGCCGGCTGGCGCGGATCAGTCAGGTCGGACTGGTATCGCTCGTCTACCCGGCGGCCAATCACACGCGGTTTGAGCATTCACTGGGCGTCTATCGCAATGCGCTCCTCGATCTTCAGCAACTCGCGACGGACGAGCGGTTCGCGGCACTCATCGAGCCGACCGATGCGGAGTTGCTGATCGTCGCGGCGCTTCTGCACGACCTCGGCCACTGGCCGTTCTGTCACCCGATCGAGGACATCGCCTTGCCGGGAGTGCCAAGCCACGAAGTCTTCGGCCGCGAGTTTCTGCTCGATAAGGAAATTGCCGATGCCCTCCGCGACGACTGGAGAATTGAGCCGCAAGCGGTTGCCGCACTATTGGCTGACAAACCCCAGAGCAAAAAACAAAAGCTGCTGCACAGCCTCCTTTCCGGCCCGATCGACATCGACAAGCTGGACTATCTCTCGCGCGACAGCCTGCACGCGGGCGTCCCCTACGGCCGACACTTCGACCAGCAGCGGCTGATCGGCAGCCTCTGCTTGAACCATGCGGGCGATGGCCTGGCTCTGCGCGAAAAGGGGCGGACTGCGGCCGAGATGATGGTCTTTGCCCGCTACGTGATGTTCAGCGAGGTCTACTGGCACCATGCGGTCCGCTCGGCCACGGCCATGTTCCAGCGGGCGTTTTACTTGCTGCGCCAGAAGCTGGATTTGAGTTCGCTGTTCAAACTTGCCGAAGGGCAGTTCATCGATTCGCTCGTGCAAGCGTCCGACCGCACTCCTGCCGCCGAGCTCCTCAGCGGTCTGTTCGGCCCGCGCCGCCGGCTCTACAAGCGGCTGGCCGAGTTCAGCTATTTTCAGAACCGTGACTGGTATCAGAAGATCGCCCGCCAGCCGTACGCCAACCTGGCGGCGCTCAGCGAGCGGTTTGCCGCGGCTGCGTCCAAACCACGCGGCCGCACCGTCGCCCCGCACGAAGTGCTCTTCGACGCCCCGCCGCAGCACCGCGAAGTGGAATTCAACGTGGAGATCTTCTTCCCCAAAGAGAACGTCTATCGTCCGCTGGGCGAAGTGTCGCCGGTCGTCCATACGTTGGCGACAAAGCAGTTCGACGACTACGTCAAACGCGTGCGAATTTTTGTGCCTGCCGACCTGGCCGCAGACATGGCGCGGCTGCGCCTGGACGATGTGCTGGGGGCCGCCCTGGGCGATATTGCCTAGCGGCGGTTTTCGGACGTTTTCGTCCTTTCGCCCGCTTTCTCCACGCTGCCCTATCCCCCCAGCCTATCCCCGTTTCGCCCGCCCTTGCGCCCCGCTAAAATCACCGGTTCGTTCTGATGCGGGACTCCCCGGCCGGCGAAGCTGCCGCCGCACGAGCCCGCGAGCATCCTGAGGGTCAACATGTCGGTCCTCGATTGGGTCAGCGGGCGAGTCTTCAAATTCGTCCACGGCAACAACCTCGTTTACAACACCTGCTGGGAGGATCCGCGGCTGGACCGCGTGGCGCTCGACATCGGCCCGGAAGACAACATCGTCGTCATCACCTCCGCTGGCTGTAACGCGCTCGACTACGCGCTGTGCGGCCCGCGGCGCGTGCATGCCGTCGATATGAATCCGCGGCAGAATGCGCTGCTAGATCTGAAGCTGGCCGGAATCAGACAACTGGAGCACGAAGACTTTTTCCGCATGTTCGGGTATGGCTATCATCCCGACGCCAAGAAACTTTACCGGCAGAAAATGCGGCCGGCGCTTCCCGCCTGGTCGGCGGCGTATTGGGACAAGTGGATCAAATTCTTTCATACGCCGGGGCGGCCGTTTTACTACCGCGGCACGAGCGGCTACTTCGCCCGCATGATCCGCATCTACACCGACCGCGTGATTCGCGTCCGGCCGTACATGGACGCGCTCCTCGAGGCCAGGACCCTCAAGGAGCAGCGGGAGATCTACGAGCGGCATCTGAAGGAAAAATTCTGGTCGCGGCCGATGAAGTTCGCCATGAATCGCGACACGACGCTGTCGATGGTGGGCGTCCCCAAGGCGCAGCGCAAACAGGTCGAGCAGCAATACGACGGCGGCGTGGTGAAGTTCGTGCAGGACTGCGTGGAGGCCGTGTTCTGCAAACTGCCACTGTCGGACAATTATTTCTGGCGCGTGTACATGAAGGGGGAATACTCGCGGAGCTGCTGCCCCGAGTATCTCAAGCAGGAGAATTTTCGGAAGCTCAAGGAGGGGCTGGCCGAGCGCGTCACGACGCACACCAATTCCGTGCAGGGTTTTCTGGAGTCGCACCGCCAGCCGATCTCGCGTTTCGTGCTCCTCGATCACATGGACTGGCTGAGCGACAAGTTCTTTCCGCTGCTGGAGCTGGAATGGCAGGCGATTGTGAACCGGGCAGCGCCCGGCTCGCGGGTCATCTGGCGCAGTGGCGGGCTGAGGACCGATTTCCTCGACCGCGTGCGGGTGAATTTCCACGGCAAGCATCAGCGGCTCCCCGACCTTTTGGACTATCACCGCGAGCTGGCGGCCGAATTGCACGAGCAGGACCGGGTCCACACGTACGGCAGCTTCTACATTGCCAATCTGGCGGCGTGATGCGTACATGGGCTTCCTTTCCGACCTGAAAATTCTCTACCATTTGACGCTCAGGCCCGTCCGTGGCAAGGACCATGCCGCACGGATGGAGAGTTTCTACGCCGGCCAGGCGGATGCCTACGACGATTTTCGTAGGCGCCTGCTCAAAGGGCGGCAGGAGATGTACAGCTCGATCCAGGCGCCAGCAGGCGGGACGTGGATCGACATGGGGGGCGGCACCGGCTCGAATCTCGACTTCCTCGCGGACCAGCTTGCCGCGCTGTCGAAGATCTACGTGCTGGATTTGTCCCCGTCGCTGCTGGAGATCGCCAAAAAACGGATCGTCGATCGCGGCTGGACCAACGTGGAAACCGTGGAAGCCGACGCCACCACGTTCCAGCCAGCCAGCGGTCCCGTTGATGTGGTCACGTTCTCTTACTCGCTGACGATGATCCCCGACTGGTTCGCCGCCATCGAGAACGCGCTGGCGATTCTCAAACCTGGCGGGACGATCGGCGTCGTCGATTTTTACATCTCGCGGAAGTACCCGCGCGACGGCCTGACTCGGCATCGCCCGCTGACGCGCGCGTTCTGGCCCATCTACTTCTCCATGGACAACGTCTTCCCGTCAGCCGACCACGTGCCCTTTCTGCACCGCCACTTCGAGCCGGTGAAGTTCGAAGAGCACCGCTCGAAGGTGCCGTACCTGCCGCTGTTGCGGACGCCGTACTATCTGTTCGTGGGGCGCAAGCGGGCGTAGTGCGGAATGACCCCAAGCGGCAGCCGCCGTTATGGTCCCCACGCGCTATCCGCATAGATGCGGCTGCGGACTGGCTCGGGAAGCGCGTTCTTGTAGTCGCGCGGCCGCCCGTCCACAAAGGGGGGACCTTTGTCCTGGTCCGGATAGGGATCGTGAACCGTCGCCCGAATCCGCTGCTGCTGGACGGTCCCCGGGTGGAACCAGCTCGGACGCATGAACGAGCCGTCGGCATGGCAGCCAGCGGCGCTCAGCGTGGCGGCAAGCGCGACGAGCCAGTACCGGCACAGCATAAGGCGTCCTTTCGCGACGCGCGCACAGCGGCCGTCGCATTGAGGCGGGGGATTATAGGCGCGGCCAGGCTCCATCCCAAGCCGTCTTCCCGCCAAACCAGCTGGTACTAGCACCATCGTCGATAGCACTCTGGCCGCTTGAGCATCGCGGGACCTCCCGGCACAACTCCACAGCGACCAGGCCGAAAAATGCTAGCATCACAGATTGCGCATCGCCTTTTGCACGATGTATGCCGTCTCCGCGGCGGGAGACTCTTTTTTCCACCGCCGGCATAGCGCGCGGACAAACGTGGGCCGGCTCTTGGCCGCATCGTTGAGCCAATTGCCGACCGAGTCGCGAACGTATTTGGAGGCGTCTGCCTTGAGCGGTTCGAGAATCGGCAGCCCGAGCTGCGGTTGCTCCTTGAGCGCTTGAATGTGCGCGCACCACACGCCGCGGGGACGCGTCGCTTCGCTGGCGAAACGGCGCAGGTTCGCGTCCGCTTCCTGCGACCACGCGGCCAACAGTTCGATTGCCGCGGTCAATTGGCGCTCGATCTGCGGCCGCAGCGCCAGCCAGGCCACTTCGCGAACGCCGAAGTGCCCATCGGCGGCAAACGGGCGAATGGCCGCCAACTGGTCGTGAAATGCACGGCTGTCGCCGCTAACAGCGGCAAATGCGGCCCACGAGCGGACGATGTCGGACGAGTGACGTGCCAGATTGCCCCATGCGGAGCGGGGAGAGGCAGAGGGGGTCAGATGCCGGCCCAGCTCCTGCCCAATTACGATCACGTGCTGCACGGCAGTCGCGCGGCGGGCGCGGGGCAGGGCAGCGAGGATCGTGTCCACCAGCGCGCCCTTTCCGATCTGGCCCAGTGCGACCTCCAACAGCCGCCGCTGATCGACCGCCAGGAATTCGACGAGATTCACCGTCGCGATCTGACCCGCTTCAAGCTGGCGCAGCACGGCGGGCGGAATTTCGCTCATCCGCCGCGCTCCCTTGCGATTTGCCGTCGTCACTTCATTTTCCTTCGCTGCGGGCCAGCGAAACGGCGGCCGGCGCCGCGTCAACGAACACGTCCATCTGCTGGCCAACGAAGATCGGCGCGTCGGCGGAATCAACCGCGTAGATCACTTGCAGCACTCGCGTATCGACCCGCTCGGTGTTATCGCCGGTCAGCGACCGCTTGGGAATCACGTACGGCTCGACTCGGACGAAGCGCAGCGGCAATTCCTGCTCCCCATCGCCGCGGACGAACGCCTTCGCCTTCGCTCCGGTTCGGAAGCGGGGGATGTCGTGCTCGTCGATATCAACTCGCACGTGCGGCTGGCGAAAATCACCCAAGAGGACAAGTGGTTGTCCCGGCGGAGTGCCGACAAATTCGCCAGGCCGGACGTTGACCTGGAGCACTTCGCCATCGACGGGGGCCCGTACCAGGCTGCGTTCGATCTCGACTTGAGTCTGGTCGATCTCCGCTTTAGCCTCGGCGATTTTCGCTCGCGCGATCTGCTTGTCCGGCTCCCAGGCGCCGGCCTGGAGCAATTCCAGATCCGCCTGGGCACGGGCCAGCTCCGCCTCGGCGCTCTCCTGTGCCAAGCGCCGCTGGACCAGCTCCTGGTCGGCAATCGACCCCCGCGCCTTCAATTGATCCGCTCGCTCGCGCTGGTCTCGCATCAGCCGCAGGTTCGACTGCGCTGCTCGAACCTTCGCCTCGGCCGCGGGAAGCTCCTCGGTCCGCGGCATCGCCTCCAGCCGCGCCAGGTCCGCCTCCGCGGCCGCCAGCGTGGCCTGTTGCCAGGCGAGCTGCGCCTTGAGCTGCCGGTCGTCCACGCGAAGGAGCGGATCGCCCGCCTGCACGCGAATTCCCGCCTTGTCCGCCGGCACATAGACTTCCAGCACGACCCCTGAGTGCGCCGAGCCAATGGCGATGTTTTCCGACTGCGACTCAACAATGCCGGCCGCGGCGATCGTCGGTCCCAGCGGACTGCGCGGCGGCAATGCCGGGGGCGTGGTTGGCGCCTGGTGCGGCTGGGCCGAGAGCATGTGGAATACGCCGAAGCCGAGCAAGAGGATGGCCACAATAGGCAAACCGATACGACCTAGAAGCTTTCTCATGATCGATCCCTTTCGCTTGTTCTTCCGTTAGGCGACGTGATCCAGTTGTGTCACGTCAGCCACCAGTTGCTGCCGCTCATCCACCACGCGGCCGTCGCTCATCGAGACCACGCGATTGCCGTACTGGAAGATGCGGTTGTCGTGGGTCACGACGATAACCGCTCGCTGCGGATCGAGGGCCACCCGCCGCAGAAGCTGCATCACCGTTTGACCCGACTGCGCGTCAAGTGCCGCCGTCGGTTCGTCGCAGACCAGCAGCCGTGGCTGGTGGATCAATGCCCGAGCGATGGCCACCCGCTGCTGCTGACCGCCGGAGAGCTGGCTGGGGCGAGCCTGCGTTCGCTCTCCGAGATCGACAGACTCCAACACTTCTGCCGCACGCTTCACCGCGGCCGATTTGTACTCACCCGCGATCACCAGCGGCACTGCCGCGTTCTCGGCCGCCGTGAGCGCCGGCAGGAGGTTGTATTGCTGGAAGACAAAGCCGATGTTGGCGGCGCGGAACTTCACCAGCCGCGAGCCCGACAGCTTGTCGAGCCGAGTGCCCAGGACGTTCACCTCGCCGCCGCTGGGATTGAGCAGCCCGGCAATGATCGAGATAAGCGTCGTCTTGCCGCAACCGGAGGGGCCGACAAGCAAAGTCATCTCGCCGGGACGGGCGTCAAGATCGACCCCGCGCAGGGCGAGCGTCTTGGTATCGCCGTTGCCGAACTCCTTCGTCACGCCGCGGCACTCAACGGCGAGGACGCCATCTGAGGCAGTCCGTCCACCACTGACGCGTCGAGTTAGTGTGGCTGTCGTCATGGAATTACCCTCGGAAAACGATTGCGGGTTCTAGCACCAGCACCTTGCGGGCGGCAATGACGCTGGTCAGCAAGATGATCAGCAGCACGGCTGCCCCGACGCCGGCAAATGCTTGCGGCGTCATGAACAGGCCGGCCAGGTGTGTGATGTTGCCAGTTGCTTCAAAGAACGCGGCAGTAAGGCCGATGCCGATGCCGTAGCCGATCGTGCCGACGACGATGGCCTGAAGCATAATCATCCCCAGAATGCGGAGGTTGGTGACTCCCATCGCCTTGAGCGCGCCAAACTGCTTGAGGTTTTCGATCGTGAACAAATAAAACGTCTGGCCGGTGACCGCCGCTCCCACGATGAAGCCCAGGCCGATGGTGATGCCGAAGTTCACCGGAATGCCGGTCGAGCCGAGGAAGTAATTGATCGTCTTCCAAAAGAACTGGTCCTTGGTGAGGGCCATCAGGCCCGTTTGCGACTCGATCCGGCGGCAGAGTTCTTCCACTGGGACGTTCGGCTGCGGCTGCGCTAATACGAACGACATCAGGTTGCGTTCGCGGGGAACGAAGCCGAGGGCCTGACTGTAGCGGGTGTAAAGGACCGGCAGCGTCGTGAAGGGGGCGGACGCCTTGCAAACGCCAACGAGAACGGCCCGATGATCGTTGAGTTCAACTTCGCGGCCGATCTTGTACTCTTCGCCGGGCCACATGTATTCGTACCCGGCCTTGTCGATGATCACCGCATCGGGACGGCGCAAGTCGGACAGATGGCCGACGATCATCTCCTGCGGCGCGCCGACGAACGAAGCGTCATCCAAGCCGAACAGGATCACGTTGCGGAAATTGCCGTCGGCCAGTCGGGCTCGCACCTGCCCCTTGTACAGCTTGGCGGCCCACTGCACGCCAGGCACGCCGCGGACGCGGCTCAAGTCGGTGTCGGGGAGCGCCGGCACTTCATCAATGAAGCGGACCTTGTTGTCCATCACCCAAATCTGAGCGTCGCTGATGTCGATGATCTGGCTGGCCGTGCGGCGCATGATCCCCATGAAGATCGACACCTGCTGCGTCATCAACAGGGTGGCGAAGGCGATGCCGAAGACCAGGCCGGCATATTTCGCCGTGTCTCCCATCAACATTTTGAGTGCGATCCATCTCATGGCGTTGCCTCATTCTTTGCTCCGGCCCTGCTATTCGCCGCGGGCGGAGTAGTCCTCTGCATCTCGTGTCAGCCCCCGGATCAACGCTTCGATCATTTTGCGGGCCGTCGGGCGGATCGGCCGCCAATCGACCCACGGGTCCTCCCCTTTGACGATGTGCAACGCCGACAGGCCGTGCATTGCGGCAAAGAAGATCTGGCACAGTTCGTCGGCGTCCTTGAACTCGGGGCGGAACCGTCCCGCGGCTAGAGCGTCGGCAACGGTCGCCTTGAGAAATGCGTAGCAATCTTCGGCCGGGTTGCCGCGCTCGACGAAGGCCTCTTTCTTCACCAGGTTGAAGTTCTGGCTGAGGAACATCAGTCGGTAATGATCGGGAACTTCCATCGCGAACTCGACGAACACCTTTCCCATCTTCACCAGCCGCTCGATCGGATCGGCAACACGGCCCACGCGCTCAAACGACTTGCGAAACGCGCCGAACTCACGGGCACAGACTTCCCCCAGCAGCGACTCTTTGTCCGGGAAGTGGAAGTAGATCGCCGTCGCTGTGTAGCCGGCCTTCGCCGCGACCTTGCGCATCGAGAAGCCGGAAATGCCTTCGGCCAGCAGGATCTCGATCGCCGCCTTGACAATCCGCTCGCGGGTTTCTGCCTTCAGGAACTCGCGGCGGTCCAGGCTGGTGCTCGATTCGGCAGGATCAGGCGTTGTCATGGCAAATTCGCGATTGAGGCTTCTGCGGACTGATTTAACATCGTTAACTGACTTAACATCGGAATGTTATCTAACACTGTTAAGTCGGCAAGGGTGCATGACGAAAAAAACTGCAATTTCCTGGAGAGTACGTCGCAACCCTTTATCCCACAGTGGTTTATACTCAGAAAAAACCGTTCGAGTGACAATCTCCTGCCATTTGGGCACTGTTGAACTACCCGGCTACTTTGCTCTGCTGGCACCTTTCCCATGTCGCACGAACCCACATCCCACAGCTCTCACGCAGTGCCGCCAAAGCCGGCGCGGGCCAATTTGGACCCGCACCTGGCTGAAACGTGCGACCAGGTCGCCGACGACAAGGCGGCAGAGCTGGTGAAAATCCTCGATCAGCACCTGGCCGAGCTGAAAGCCGGCAGCGCGCCGAGCCGGACGGAGTTGATCGCCCGCCATCCGCAACTCGCGTCGCAGCTCGAAGCCTGCCTGGCGGGCCTCGAGTTCATTCACGGCGCCGAAGCAGCGCCCCACCGCTCGCAGCGGCTGGGTGACTTTCGCATCATCCGAGAAGTCGGCCGCGGCGGCATGGGCGCGGTCTTCGAGGCGGAGCAGATTTCTCTCGGCCGGCGCGTCGCCCTCAAAATCCTCCGCTTTGGCGGCGTCTCTGATCCCGAGGCCCTCGAGCGGTTCCAGCGCGAGGCGGCAACCGTCGCCAAGCTCCATCACACCAACATCGTGCCGATCTTCAACGTCGGCACCGAGCACGGCGTCAACTACTACGCCATGCAGTTCATCGACGGCAAGAGCCTGGCCGAAGTACTGGCCGAGAAGAAGCAGCCGCTGCCGCCCGAGCAAGTTGCCGAATGGGGCTTGCAGGCCGCCGACGCATTGACCCACGCCCATCAGCGCGGCGTCATCCACCGCGACGTCAAGCCGTCGAATCTGCTCCTCGACAAAGAGAACCGCTTGTGGCTGACCGACTTCGGACTGGCGCGGCGGCTGGACGACGTGACGCTCAGCCTGACCGGCGCGCTGCTCGGAACGCCTCGGTACATGAGCCCCGAGCAGGCGGTCGCTTCCAAGAAACGGGTCGATCACCGCACCGACCTGTTCAGCCTCGGCGCGACGCTCTACGAGCTGGTCACCGGCAAGCCGGCATTCGGCGGGGACACACCGCACGACGTCATCCAGCAAATCCTCAGCGGAGAGCCGACGCCGATCCGCCAGCTCCAGCCGAGCGTGCCTCGCGACCTGGAAACGATCGTGATGAAATGCCTGGCCAAGGAACCGGCCCAGCGCTACGGCGCCGCCCGCGACCTGGCCGACGACCTGCGGGCGTTTCTCGACGGCCGGCCGATCCGCGCCCGCCGCGCCAGCTTCATCGAGCTGGCCACCCGCTGGCTGAAGGCCCAGCAGCGGAGCGTCCAGCTTGCCGCCACCGCGGCCGCGCTGACGCTGCTGGTGACCATTGGCAGCGTCGCGGCCTGGTTCGGCTACGACTCCTGGCAGCAAGGCTCGCTCAAGCTCAGCACGCCCACGCCGCCGCTCGTTGCAGAAATCATCGACCAGCGCGGCGGCATCGTGCGCCGCGACACTCTCCCAATGCAGGAGTCTGCGAGCCTGCCAGCGGGGAACTACCAGATTCGGGCACAGAGCGAGGGGTCGCTGAGCCAGACGTTCGAAGTCAGCGTCGCGCGGGCCAGTGAATTCAGCTACTCCCTCGATCTGCGCGACACGCGACTCTTTTCGATGGATATTGCCCGCAGCTTCGCCTTTGCCGACTTGGGAAAGCCGCGGAAGTCGATTGTCCTGCTCGGAAACGACGGCATCGCTCCCTTCGGCTGGTCGCCCGCCCAGGCCGGGCCGCAGGCGGCGGCGCTCAAGGAGTTCCCCGGTTTTCGCTGGCCGTGGTCAGATGGCTCCGAACCGCACTCGGGCTACGGCGTGTACGACCTGCGGCCCTGGGTCGCGCCGCGTGGCCATGACCTCAACGGCGACGGCGAGCGCGATCTGATCTGCGCCGGTCGTCATCAGGCGTGGCTGATGGCCATTTCGGGCATGGATGGAAAAGTCCTCTGGTTTGCCGCACGCGGCCACGACCTGAAAACGCCTCCCCAGCCGAACCAGCCCTACTATCTCCGAGGCGGCGTGCTGAGCTCCGTATTCGGCGAGCCGATCGTGGACCAGGATTGCAATGGCGACGGCGTACCGGATTGCATCGCTACGCTGGCCGACGTCGGTTCCCAGATGGTCCAATTGACCGGCGATCAAGTGGCCGCGAATTGTTGGATTGAAGCGGTCTCCGGCAAGACGGGAGAGACGATCTGGAAATACGAACTACCCGCCAAGTGGTTCGAGCTCCCCGGCGGGGCGCAAGTTCCCTATCAATGCCGCTGGTTCGTCGGATCGGGCAGCGGGAGTTCGATGCGTGGCAGCGGCATGGCGCGCTCTGGGCGGCAGGTCTACCGCCAGGCCAGCCTGGTCGAGCGAAGTGGAATGCACGCCTATCGGCCAGAATCGGCGCGACCCATCACCTTGGGGAACAAAACAACCCTGGCCGTTGTCGCGGCAACGCACTTGGCTCTGCTTGACCCCCGCACTGGTCAGGAGGCGCAGCCGCCTCTGGAAATGGGGACGCGGCCTTCGCGCCCGCCGCAGTGGGGGGACATGGATGGCGACGGAAATACGGACCTGGTCATCTTGAGCGAGCGGCCGGCATCAAACGCCGATAACATCCCGCTGGCAAAGCTGACCGTATGGTCGCCCGCGCGAGCGCGGCTGCTTTGGACGCGCGATCTGGACGCGGATTGGCCGATCACTCAGTCGTGGACGATCGAACCCCCCAAGTGGCCGCTGGTGGCCGATCTCGACGGCGACGGGAAATGTGAGATCGCAGCGCCGGATGGCAGCAGCAGCACGGGGAACGGCTACTTCGGCTCGAACATGGGAACTCCTTGGGGCCGAGTGGTCGTCAGCGATGGCTCAACCGGCAATGAGCTATGGAACCGCCGGCTGGTATCGATGGATCAGCAGATCGATCACTTGACCGCTGGGCCCGACATCGACGCGGACGGCTGGCGCGAAGTGTATGCCGCCACGCTCAGCGGGGGTGATTATCGGATTTTCGTCGATTGCCTTTCCGGCCGCACCGGACGCACGCTGTGGTCGGCCAGCGGCGAGCCCACTCTGGCCGATGCGCCGCAACTGGTCGAGCCGCGGTGGTGGAACGCAGGCGAAGATGGCTGGCCACAGCTTCTCGTGCAGGCCGTGGACGACACGCACGGCCGCCGCCAAGAGCTCGTTTGCACGTTCTCCGCCGGCACAGGAAAGCTCTCCCACGTCGGCCGCGGCATTTCGACCGTCGAACCAGCCGACATCGATGGCGACGGAATCGACGACCTGGTCGTGTTCGACGCGCCATCGGGGCGGCGCGACTTCGGCGGTAAGGCGCACGTCGTGCGCGGCGTGGCGGCCGAGCCGTGGCGGCGGCTGGGAAACTTGAGCCAGCCGGCCGCCGACTTGGACGGTGACGGCGTGATCGATCTGCTCCAGACTTGGGCCGACGGGACGCTCATTGCCAGTAGCGGCCGCAGCGGCCGCGTCCTGTGGCAGAGCCGCTTGTCCCAATTCCCCGTGGAAGCGGGCTGGCAGGCCGCCGGTGCCGATCTGGACGGAGACAAAACCGAGGACCTGCTGACCTGGTCTCCCACCGCTGGCCACCGGCGCAAGGAACTCCCGCTGTTTGCCATGTCGGGCCGCACCGGAAAGGTGCTGTGGAACTCGCCGCAGATCGACGCCAGATTCTTGAGCATCGTTCTGGCGGCTACGACCGCCGATTTGGATGCCGATGGCAAACCCGAAGCCGTGTGGATGGTCGCGTCAGACCATGGCTACCCGGAAAGCGATAACTGGTCATCGCACGACTTCCAGCTTTGGCTGTTCGTGACCAGCGGGCAGTCGGGCGCGCTCGTCTGGTCGCAACCCTTGAGCCCGGCATTCGGCGGCGCTCGTGGAAATTCGCCCAATGTTCAGTTGCATGACGCCCGCATACAGCCAACGGTGGCCGATCTTGATCGCGATGGCACCATGGACCTGATCGTTCCCGCCATCACCGCCAGCGGAGCGGACATCGAGACTCGTGCGCTTAGCGGCAAGGACGGGCGGCAACTGTGGAGCCGCCACTTTCCGCGCAACCCCAACACCAGCCCCCCGTCGATGCAGCGGTGGGTGGCGCCCACCGTGGCCGATCTGTCGCCGGACGGGAGCCGCCAGGCGGTGCTCGTGGAACTGGGGCCGCCCGATCCAGGGACGATTCAGGCCACTGCCGTACTGCGGGTCATTGGCGTGGATGCCGCCAGCGGCAAAGTGAAATGGAATTGGGGGAGCGAAGCTTACGCCGGCTCCTGGTCAACTTCGTCGTCGTCGCAGCCTGGCGAGGGAGAATTGCTGCGTCCCGTCGTACTGCGGGCGTCCGGGGGAGGCCGCAAAGTGGCCACCTACCTCCCCGGCTCCCGCAGCGAGATGGTTGTGTTCGATGGCACAGGCAAGGCGCAGCAGCGCAAATTGGGACAACAGTCGGATCGCGCGAGCCTGTGGGCCTGCGACGTCGATGGGGACGGAGTCGATGAAGTCGCCTTCCTGGACAAGTCCGTGCTGATCGTAGCTCGACCGGACCAACTCAATTCGCCGATATGGACGTACGATACCAGGTCGGCCGGGTTGATTCGCATCCTGGGAGTTTTGCCTGGCTCGGACACCGCTGCGCAGTCGAAGGGGAGCCGCTCACCCATCGTTGCGCTGCTGGACGACCCGACCGACAACACGGTGCGCGGTTTTGACTCGGCCACCGGCAAACTCGTCTGGTCGTGTCCGGGGCCGATTCCGCGGGCGGAAGACGATACCTATTTGATGATGAACCAGCTCGCGCTGCTGGGCGCTCCGGTCAAGGAGCCGCCGTTCATTTACCACGGCTATTCGTTTCTGAGCCGTTGCCGGCAGGCGGCGTGGATCGGCGATGCGCCTGGCGAGAAATCGGGGACTCGTGCTCCTGACAAGGGTGCGATTTCGCTGCACGGCGCGTCGGCCGCGGCACCGGTGCTTGAGCCGCTCAGCGACGACATGCGCTGGAAGCGTCCTCTCCCCTGGAACTCGGAGTATTTCGTCTGGAGCAAGGCCATCGCCTTCCTGGCCTGGGCGATGTTTTTCTCGGTGCTGCTGGTCGTGATTCCCGCGGCATACGTCATTCGCCTGGTGTGGCTGCGCCGCTTTGGCCTGAGGACGCTGCTCGTCCTGCCGGTCGTGGCGGCGCTCTTTCTCACCGGCGCCCTGACCAGTGGCCCACCGGACAACGACTTCAGCACCCTGCTAAGAAAGCTGTCCGTTGGAGTCGGGTTTGCACCCGTGGTCCTCGCCTTTGTGTTTCTGCCATGGTGGGCAGTGAAAGGTCAGTTTCGGCGCATCGCGCTCTGGCTGTGCGTCTCACTGGTCATCGGAGCAATTTGGGCCGCCCTCGCTCTGCGGCATGAGTCGCTATGGAGGCCGCTGGGGCCGGAAGAAGGCTACGACTGGAGCGGTTGGTACATGACCTGGTTTCCAGGCGCTTTCGCCACCGCTTGGATCGCCCTGATTGTGATCCCCCTCAAGCTCCTGGCAATCACCGCGTGGAAGAAATGGTCTGGCCGCCGCCTGGCCGCTCGTAATACTCAGGCCAGCGCACCGACGATTGCCATCGCCCCCACACAGCACGCCGCGGGCGACGGCAGCCCACGAGCCCCCTGACGCCATTGTGACCATCGTGCCAGTGCCACCCCAGCAGCCGCCCCAACCGTCCGCCGGCGACGAGCGGACGCTGTGGTTGCTGCGTTACCAGGCCTGGCTGCGGCTGCTCGCGCGGAACGAGATCGACAGCCGCTTTGCCGGCAAATTCGATCCGTCCGATGCCGTCCAGCAGACGCTCCTGGAAGCGTGGAAGGGATGGGACAAGTTCCGCGGCACCGAGGAGCCGCAGCGGCTGGCCTGGCTGCGGCAGATACTCGCGCATCAGCTCGCGCACCTGGCCCGGCACTACGGCGGCACGCAAAAGCGCCACGTCGCCCGCGAGGTTTCCATCGACCAGACGCTCTGCCAGTCCGCCCAGCGGCTCGATGCGCTGCTTCCCGCGGGCGATCCGTCCCCCAGCGGCATTGCCGCGGCCAGCGAACAGCGTCTTCACCTGGCCAAGGTGCTCGAGCAGCTCCCTGCCGATTACCGCCAGGTGATCCTGCTGCGCAACCTGGAGGACCTGCCGCATGAGGAGGTCGCGCGGCGGATGGGGCGCAGCGAAGGGGCCGTGCGAATGCTCTGGGTTCGAGCGCTGGCGGCACTCAAGGCAGCGCTCGAAAAACCGGCGACAGAAAGCGAGCAGAGGTCAGGCAGGTGAAAGCCGGTCGCTTCGCGCCAGCGATCACAGTTGTTCCACAGTCTGACGGATCTGCCTGGTCAGGTCGGTGTCCAGCGCGTCGGCGCCGAGAAACACGTACGACGCGGCCGCGACCAGGTGCGGACGCCACGTCGCGCTCACCCAGCCGCAATTCTCCCAGGCGGCAATCGGAAATTTGATCCTGTGCGGATCCCAGTCGGCCTTGAGGGGAAGCAGCCGCCAGGCCGCGCGGACCAGCGGCTCGGGCGCTTTGAATTTTTCGGCAAAGGCAAATGCCTTGCTGGCCGCCTCGTGGCGCCAGGGAAGATTATTGTGCTCGATGCCGCGAAAGCCCGGCGTAGGATCGGCCGCGGGAGTGCCGCCGGCGCCGAACGACAGATGGGCCAGGATTTCCGCGGCCGCATCTTCGGGTTTGTCAGAGATCTTGGCGCCGGCAAGCTCCGTGATCTGCCGCGGCTCCCGGAGCCAATCCTTGTCGGCCATGTTCTCGCGGAAGTGAAACAGCCAGCCGACAGCCTGGAGCAGCGCGAGCAGGCGGTTGGCCGGATCGCCGCTGGCCGCGAAGGCGTAATGCAAGGCATTGCTGGCGGTATAGGAGTGGCCCGGCTCGGGACCTTTGTGAGAGCACATCATCATCTCGCCGGCCGCCAGGTGGACGGCATCCCAGACCGCGCCCGCCTTGACCTTGCCCTCGACCAGGGCGGCGGCCACCAGCTCGCAGGCCACGTCCCGCTTTTTCGCCGCGTGCGGCGTCATCCGGCTATCGACCCCGCCGGGGAATTCGCCGCGGCGGGGGCTTTCGCTCCGCGGCGCGTCGCTGCTCTCCCGCCACAGCGCCAATAGCTCCTTCACGAAGCCAGGGTCGCTATCCCCTTGGGCCCAATCTGGCGGCAGCTTCTCGATTGTCCTGGCGACGTGCTGGCGATTGGCCTCATACGGCTGCAACTGCCGGTCCTGTTCACTTCCCAAGAGGTTCGTCACGACGACACGCAGAATCGGCTCGGCGTACTGCCAGCCGACCGTCTCCAGTGGACGCCAGCAATTGGCCGCCCAGATCGCCTGGTGGCCAATGAAAAACCAGTCGCGAGCCCCATAGTGCCACAGCGCCTCGGCAATCCGCGCCGCCCCCTGCGAGCGGACCAGCGCGACGATGGCCCGCTCGGCGCGCTCGCCGTCGCCGGCGCTCATGGCCGCGTGCAGCTCCTCCTCGGCCTTGTCGGCGGGCGGGAGTTTTCCCGCCAGTGGTTTGAGCTTGGCTGCGTACAGCGGATTTTTGCCGTCCCCCTGATGCACCTTGAAGCTGTCCAGCGCCCAGAAGATCGGCAGAAGCCGCTCCTGCACCGGCAGATCGAGCGCGAGTTGACCGGCCGAGTGGAGCACCGCCAGCGGATGATCGACCATGCCCGTGCGAATGTTGGCCAGGTAGAGCGCGGCCAGAAAGCAGCGATACGGCAGACCCGCGCGAAGCTGCTCGATCATCATCTCCGCGCATTTAGCTCTCGGCGTCTCCTCGATCAGCCGTACGATCGGCTCGATGTCGGGTGTGAAGCGGACCAGCTCGGAAGCGACCGCGGCCTCGTCGGCACTAGCGGGGCTGATCGGCAAGAGCGCGTCCCAGGGGCCGGCCCGCAGGGACACGCCCGCCGCCACCGCCGACTGAAGGAAGATCCGCCGCGAAGTCTTCCGCCACATGGAAGTCCCCCCTTAGCAACGATTCGGCATTGGGGCCTGGCACTTCAGTGTAACGGAGAAGCGTTACAGGCGCGGCGCGCGAGGGACAGGCGCGGCGCGCGAGGGCGGGGAGTCAAAGGGGTCGGGAGTCGTGCGGACGACTTGCCTGCCGCCAGCGCGGCGACGATGATGCGGTTTTTACGGGCGAGCTCATCACCTCGGAGCAGGACGATGACACCGCTGAGCTTCACGCACCGCTGTGCTTGCGCGGCGGCTCGCGTCCATCTCGCACTGCTCCTGCTCGCCTCGTGCGCCAGCGGGCAGGATCAGCAGCGGCATCCGTTTCCCACCAGGG
>DASRJP010000254.1:0-6805 GCA_035649415.1 Pirellulaceae bacterium
GCAGCCGGCCGCCGTCATCCACGACGGGCAAATGCTGCACGTGGAGCCGCTCCATCATCTCCAGCAGCCGATCGGCGGTCGTCTCCAGCGAGACTGCCGGCGGGTTGTAGGTGACGAGGGTTTCCAGTCCAGTCCCGGTCATTGGCGCGGTCTCCCGCTGGAAAGGCCAGCGTCAGCCGTGCCTTTCCCGCGACGCATAGCGTGCGCACAAATCTAGGTCAGGCTTCTTTCCCGCGGGAGACGAAGCAGTTTCGAGCCGCTAGCCCTGCGGCGTTCCGCACCGTCGCCCGCTTGGTAGGCGTGACAAGAACTTGTGGGTCAATACGAGCCGAGGCGGAAGATGCGTGCTGTGCCGGTTATGACGGCCAGCTTCAGGGCTGGACAGGAGCTTGAACGGGCTTGGGCCGCTCGACCATCAGCTCCTGGTTCTCAGCGTTCCAGACGTATTTGTGCCCCGTCGGAAGTTCTGGCAGTTTGATCATGTAGGGATCGAGCACCTTGGCCTTGAGATCGTCGAAGTCCTTGGGCACGTCATCGGTCGCCGCGTTGTAGATGCGGTACTGCGCGAGGAACTGAATCTCGTAGGCGATTTTCTCCTTGGCGGCGAAATACGCCCTTACCGGCGTGACGTAGATTCCCGATTCGCCGTCGAGGCTACGCCCTTTTTTGCCGACGCCAACTCCCACTTTGACCTGCTCCATTTCGACCGGCTGGGGAGGCGCTGGCGGCGCCTTGGCGACCGGCGGCGGAGGCGGTTTGCAACCTACACACAGTGCCGGGACGATTAGTAAGCCAAGTACGAACGTGGTCTGACGCATGAGACACCTCCAGTTGGAACGCACCAACCTATTCCGCCTTGAGCGTCCAATTTTGCATTTCCTCCAGTACCGTCTGTCGCGTCATATTGTACCCCAGCGGTGTCACCGTGATAAATCCCTTGGCCAGCGCCGTCAGGTCCGTTTCATGGCCTTCGGGCTGAGCCGGCGGGTCGTTGGTCGCCCAGTAATACGTCCTCCCGCGGGGATCAGTCCGCTTGATGAAATGCTCTCCGTAACGGGAAACGCCCATCGGCACGACCAGCACCTCGCCCGGGTTGGCCCGCTCGAGCGCGACAGTCGGAATGTTGACGTTGTAGAGCTGCGGCTCGGGTCCTTTCAGCGCGAGGATCTGCTCGATGATGCGGCGAAAGATCCTGGCCGCCTTGCCATATTGAGCGTGGTCGTTGAACTCGAGCGAGCAGGCGATGCTTGTGATGCCGAAGAAGGCCCCTTCGATGGCCGCCGCCACGGTCCCCGAATAGAGCACGTTGATGCCGGCATTCAGTCCGCCGTTGATGCCGCTGACCACGAGGTCCGGCCGGCGCGGGCAGAATTCGAAGATGCCGATCTTGACGCTGTCGGCGGGACTCCCCTCGACCGCCCAGCCCCGGCGGCGGTCTCCGTCGTAAACCTCTTTGCAGACCAGCGGCATGAGGAAGGTGATCGAGTGTCCGACGCCGCTCTGCTCGACGGCCGGCGCGACGACGTACACTTCGCCGATAAGCCTGAGTTCTTTTTCGAGTGCAGCCAGCCCCGGCGCGTAGATGCCGTCGTCGTTGGTGAGGAGGATCAGCATGGCCTCCACACTAACCCGAAGAGTTAGCGAGGGCCAAGGGGATGCGGGCCGCTCGATGGCCGCTAGTTAGCGACCCTTGCGGTCGCCCAGAGCTGGACCGATCGTCAACCGAGTAGCGCACGCGGCAGGTCAAATCGACTTTCCGGGGTCGGCTGCTTGGCCAGACCGATTCGGCACATTTATTTCCAAGCTTCGTAGAGCCTTTCCAACGTAGCCAATCGGCGGCTAATCCCTGCCGGAGACATATCTGCGTCAAGCTTGTGGTTCATCCACGGGCTTTTCATTGCCTTCCTCCAACTTCCCCCCATGCTACCATCTACCCTTTGCCGCTAGAATGTGCGATTCGCCTCGCTCCGCGGGGCGTTTTCGTTTTTCAAAACAGGACACGTCCCATGTCCGCCAGCCTTGCCGCCGCTACGCCGCCGCGGGACGTTCGCTCGACTGCCGACGAGCGAGTGCTCGTACTCGATTTCGGGGCCCAGTACGCTCAGCTCATCGCCCGCCGCGTCCGCGAGAACAACGTCTACTGCGAGATCGTCCGCCACGACATCACGGCCGAGCAGCTCAAAAGGCATTCCCCGCGCGGGCTGATCCTCTCGGGCGGACCCTCCAGCGTTTACGAGCCAGGCGCACCCAAGTGCGACCCGGCCATTTTCCAGCTCGGCATTCCCGTCCTCGGCATCTGCTATGGCATGCAGCTGGCGTGCGAAACGCTCGGCGGCAAAGTGGACAGCGCTCCGGCCCGAGAATACGGACGGGCCCGCGTCCATGTTCAGAAACACGACGATCTGTTTGCCGGCATCACCGGCCAGATCGATGTCTGGATGAGCCACGGTGATCAGGTCAGCCGCGTCTCCGATGATTTTGTGTCACTCGCGAAAACGGCCACGTGTCCCATTGCCGCAGTTCGCCACAAAAAGCTGCCGGTCTTTGGCGTGCAATTCCATCCCGAAGTGACGCACACGCCGCTGGGGGGCATGATGCTGCACAACTTCCTGATGGCGGTCTGCGGCTGCACCGGGACGTGGCGGCTAGGCGATTTTGCCAAAGAATCGATTGAGCAGATGCGGCGGCGCATCGGCGCGTCGCGTGTGATCTGCGGCCTCTCCGGCGGCGTCGATTCGTCGGTCACCGCGGCACTCCTGTATCAAGCGATAGGCTCGCAGCTCTCCTGCATCCTGGTCAACAACGGCCTCCTCAGGAAGGACGAGCAGGAAGCCGTGATTGCCGAGTTCACCAAGCACTTCAAGACCGACCTGCACGTGGTCGATGGCGAAGCGCGGTTCCTGAAAACGCTCGCGGGAATCACCGAGCCGCAGGAAAAGCGGCGCCGCATCGGCCATGCGTTCATCGAGTGCTTCAAGGAAGAGGCCAAGAAAATCCAAGGTGCTCGCTTTCTCGCCCAGGGAACGCTCTATCCGGACGTGATCGAAAGCGGCGCCGCGGCCGACGGCCCGGCCGCGACGATCAAGCTGCACCACAATGTTGGCGGCTTGCCCGCGGAGCTGGGCTTCGAGCTGGTCGAGCCGCTGCGAGACCTGTTCAAGGACGAAGTCCGCAAGCTGGGCCTCGAGCTTGGCTTGCCCGAAGACCTGGTCTGGCGGCATCCGTTCCCCGGCCCAGGGCTGGCCGTGCGCTGCCTGGGGGAAGTCACCCGCCAGCGGCTGGACGTGCTCCGCGAAGCCGATGCGATCATGATCGAGGAGATTAAAGCGGCCGGCCTCTACCGGCAGACTTCACAAGCCTTCGCGGTGCTATTGCCGGTGCAGAGCGTGGGCGTGATGGGAGACGCCCGCACTTACGACAACGTCGTGGCTCTCCGCTGCGTGAATACCGACGACTTCATGACTGCGGACTGGACGCACCTGCCCTACGACGTCCTGGCCCGCATCAGCACGCGGATCATCAACGAGGTGAAAGGTGTCAACCGCGTCTGCTACGACATTTCCAGCAAGCCGCCGGCGACGATTGAGTGGGAATGATGATCGCTTAATCCATACCCCGCCCTCATTCCGGGAAACTCGACACTACGCCGAATGACGTATGGTTTCAGCAGGGCTTGAGTTCCGGGCTTATCGGTCCGCAAGCGGGGTGAGTAACCAGTGTGGTCTGGCCTATTTCGCGGTCTTCAAAGCGCATGGATGCGCCTCAAGATCCAATTCCTGAATTGGGCGATCGACGTCCAACCGAGGGACGCGCGTTTGCACGCGCAGCGCGGCTGGCTGTTCGAACAAGCTGGCGACGCAGAAGGGGCACTGCGCGACTATCGCCGGTCAATCGCATTCGACCCATGTATTCCCCACATCCACTTTCACCGCGGCCTGATTCTGCTGCAGAAGAATCAGCCGCACGATGCGCTGGCGGACTTCGAGCACGAGTTGGCCATTAGCGCGGAAAGTTCACATGTTCATTATTTCCGCGCGACGGCACTACTGCTCGTGAAGGAGGATCGCAAGGCCCTGGAGGCCTACGCCCTGGCCGTCGCCGCCGCGCCGGGAGATGCGGTGGCGTATCTCGGTCGCGGCATTGCAGCCGACAATCTGGGAGAGTTCGAGGCGGCCCTGGCTGACTATACCCGTGTCCTCGAACTCGATCCTAACGAGGATAGCGCCTGCTTGTTCCGCGCCGAGGCTCTATTCTCGCTGGAGCGCTACGAGGCTGCCGACGCCGGTTTTACCGATGCGCTCTGCCGCGGAAAAATGCCAGCCCGCACGCTGCTGGGCCGCGCCGCGACCCGAAATCGGCTCAGGCAGTATTCGGCGGCGCTGGCCGATTGCAATCGCTGCCTGGAACTGGAGGAGGGCAATGCCGCCGCCTGGGGCGAACGCGGCTGGGCGCTCTTGTGCCTGCGGAGATCGGCAGAGGCCGAACATGACTTGCTTCGGTCGCTGGATCTTGATCCCGCGTGCATGCTCGCCAAGAGCGGGCTAGCGTGGCTCTATGCGACTTCAGCCGATCCGGCCATGCACGACGCCGATCGCGCCGTACGGGCTCTCGCTTGCGCTCAGGCGATTCAGGAAGCCGTCAAGTGGCGGAGTGTCCCCAAACAACGCATTCTGGCCGCGGCACTTGCCGAAAACGGCCGCTTTGCCGAGGCGATCGCCGCGCAGCAGGTGGTTCTCGATTTGGAAGGGCCTGAGCCACAGCCACAATCGCTTGAGCAAATGGAGGTATATCGCGCGGGCCGTCCCTATCGCCATGAGCCTGCGACCGAGGAACAATGGCGTTAACGAGCGTGTGTGAAAACTTCACCCGATTGCCGCTGTTTGCCGGGCAGCCAATGCGGAGAGCGTATGAAACAGCGTTCCTGCGAATTGATCGTTTGGATTCTGCTGTGCTCGTTTTGTTCAGCCCAGGACGCCACCGTCGCACCGTTGATGCGGCTGCTTGATAGCGGCCGGCTTCCGAAGGAGCGGCAGCCGCAGGTGCTCGAAATGGTCTGCCAGCGTGGCGGACCGAAAGAATTGGCCTACGTTTTCCAGCAGGCCCTCAAGGCCGATGCCTACGACGCCGAGCTGCGAAAGAAAATCCTGGTCTGGCTGGCCGACGCAGCCGCCACGCGGAAAACCAGGCCCGAAGGAGACCTGTCGGCCATTGGCACGCTGCTGAATGCGGAAGCCGCGCCGAAGGATCGCGCAACGCCGTTGCTCGCCGTGCGGTTGGCGTCGCTGTGGAAGGTCGAAGCACTGACTGGTCAGCTCGCCGCTCTGGCCAGCGACCCCAAGACCGACGCGCGGCTGCGGCAGGCGGCCATCGCCGGTCTGGCCGACGTCGGCAATGCGGCCGCCAAGGATGCCTTGTCCAAATTGGCAAAGGAGGATGCTGGCGCGCGCATGCGCGCCCTGGCAATTGCCGGCCTGGCGCGGCTCGACGTCGACGCTGCGGCGGCACAGGCGGCCGACTTGTTTGGCAGGGCGTCTGCGAAGGACGACCTCGGTCCAATGCTCGACGGGTTTTTCCTGCGTCAGGACGGACCAGACCAACTGGCCGCGGCACTCGCCGAAAAAAAGCTCGGTGCCGACGTCGCCAAGCGGGCGCTCGTTTACATGCTATCGGTCGGCCGCAGCGACCAGGCGCTCTCGGAGGTGCTCACCAAGGCCGCCGGGATTGCCGAAGGAGCGCCGCCGCCGTCGCAGGAAGAGGTGCAGAAGATCGCGGCCGAAGTCGCCGCGAAAGGTGACGCAGCCCGCGGCGAGAAAATCTTTCGCCGGGCGGACCTCTCCTGCATGAAGTGCCACGCGATCACGCGGGCCGGCGGGCAAGTGGGCCCGGAGCTGTCCGCTGTCGGCTCGATCTCGCCCGTCGATTACATCGTCAACTCGATTCTGAATCCCGATCTGGCCAAGAAGGAACAATACATCACCAAGATGATTCAGACGATTGACGGCGAAGTCATTACCGGCATTGTCGTCGATCGCAATGACCAGCGCGTCAACGTGCGGGACGCCACGGGAAAAATCGTAACGCTGGCGGCCGAGGACATCGCGGCCGAAAAGGAAGGGAAGTCGCTAATGCCGCAGGGGATCACCAAATTCCTCACGCATGACGAGCTGCTCGACCTGGCGAAGTTCGTCTCCGAGCTGGGAAAGCCCGGGCCGTACGCGATTCCGAAGGTGCCGGCGATCCAGCGGTGGCGCGTGCTCCAGGAGCTGCCGGCGGAGTTACTGGCCGATCCGACGAACCTGGACCTGCTGCGGGAGCACGTCCTGGCCGCGCCGGCCGATTCCTGGACGAGCGCCTACGGCATGGTCCATGGAACGCTGCCGCTGGCGGAGCTGCGGACCTCCGACAGCCCGAGCGTCCTTTATCTTCAGGGGGAAGTGAACGTCACGACCGGCGGCGAGGTGCTGATTCGCGTGCAATCGACCGAGCCGACGCTCACCTGGATCGATGCCGAGCCGTTCGAATCGGTCAGCCAGATCGCTGCAAAACTTACTCCCGGCCGGCATTCGATTACGCTGCGCCTTCAGTTGTCGGACCGTGCTGAGCCGACCCTGCGCGTGGAAGTCGCCCGGCCGGAAGGTTCGACATCGCAGCTCGATGTGGTGGGGGGACAGTAGAATACGTAGGACAGGTTTTCAACCTGTCCTTGCTGATTTGCAGTCAGAATCATGCTCGTGCTGCCCACCACCGTCGGTCAATTGCAGCCAGGGAGACGAGTCGCTGTCTTCCCAAGCGAGGATGCGTCGGG
>DASRJP010000255.1:0-4416 GCA_035649415.1 Pirellulaceae bacterium
CCCAGGACCGGACGCTGAGCTTTGCGGCGGACGAACCGGTCATTCTCCTCCGCGGCTGGAACACGGGGACGAGGGAGCAAGTCCCTGCAGACACGGCCAATGAGCCGGGGATCGTGATTTGGATCGACGATGGGCCGTAGGACAGGCATTCCTGCCTGTCGCAGGAGACTGGAGGCAGAATGACCAATGACCAAGCTCCAATGACCAATAGGCTGAACCCTGAACCCTCACCTCTCACCTCTCACCGCGCCACCGCATACTCCAACCCCACGATGCCGGTGGTTTTGTAGAGAGTGTGTCATGGTAGGCGACCTTTCAATCATTAACCGCGATGTGCACAGCATCCTGGACGACGGACCAGGGGATTTGCACGATTTCGCCTTTTTCCTCTCCTGTCGCCAGAAACGCAAACAACACGGTGTCGTAGGGGGTCATGCGTCCCTCCGGCAACTCGACCTCCACGTCCAGCAGAAACATTTCCAGCCCCTCGGCGTGCGGCTCGGGAACGCGCCGCCGGCGGTACGGATGGTAAGTGTCGTCGTGCAGCAACTCGCACACAGATTTATCCTCAGGCCGGTCCGAACCATCGGAGTATAGCGTTGCCAATTCGCTGGCTTTCATCGCCAGGCGATCCGCCGAATACTCGCGCGGCGAGCGAAATGTCCCCAGCGCCAGCGCGTGCTTCTCATCGGGACCGATGATGATCCCGCAGCCGATAAGGGGCTTGATCAGATCGGGCCGGCGACGCGTGTTGTCCGCCAGGACCGAGAACTGCTGGAAGCGCAGGGCCGACCAGATCATCTTGAGGCCAGTAATCGTCCAGATGATGGTCGGCAGCATGATCAGCCCCGCCACGAGCACGAACACCCAGACGATTAGACACAGCCACCAGGGCGTGTCGAGTTCTTCGTAGACCCGCTCGGCCGCGGGCGTGCGGAGGAATGCCGCGACGTTTCTTTGCAGCGCGGCTTCGTCAATGGAGATCTTGTCGCCGGTCACGAAACGATTCCAGGAAGGCAACCACTTATAAGGCGGGCAGCGGAGTCAATCAAGAAGCCGAGAAAAATGCTCTTGACGGATCTGTGAAGGCTTCCTAGTTTCCGCCGCTTCTCCAGGCGCACGGGACGAGCGCCCGTTTCCTGTCACTGGAAGGGGGGTCGTGTCCGTTTGCGCAGTCAGCCAGCCCGATGTCATTACGTGTCACGGAGGACGACCGCTGGGAGGCATTTCGCGTGCCGTGGGCACGGCACGTAAGCACCTGCGCCGCTAGTTGCTTTCCGAGCTTCTGGATTCGCTTGGGCAATCTGGAAATCGCACTGCTGGTTGATCTCTTGGAGCCCGTTTCCGTTCAAGAGCCCATTTACATTGCCGGGCTGGCGCGATCGGGGAGCACCGTCTTGCTGGAAACAGTGGCGTCGCTGCCCGGGGTGGCGTCCCACCGCTATCGCGATTTTCCCTACGTCTTCACGCCGTACTGGTGGAATGGTTTCCTCGATCGCGCGCCGCGCAAACCGGCAGTTGCCAGGCCGCGCGTCCATGCCGACGGCCTGGTCGTTTCGTCGGAGAGTCCCGAAGCCCTGGAAGAGCCGCTGTGGATGGCCTTCTTTCCCGGCGCCCACGATTCGAACTCCTCTCAGGTGCTGGACGCCGAGACCGAACACCCTGCCTTCGCGTCTTTCTATCGCAACCATCTGCGCAAAGTGCTCCTCGTACGCTCGGGCGACCGCTACGCCTGCAAGGGGAACTATCACGTTTCGCGGCTGGAGTACCTGCTCAAGCTGTTTCCGGACGCCAGGTTCCTCATTCCCATCCGTCGCCCCCGCGAACATGTGGCTTCGCTGATGAAACAGCACGCCCTGTTCACGGCCGGAGAGACGCGCCACCCGCGGGCGCTGGCTCAGATGCGCGCCTGCGGCCACTTTGAATTCGGACTGGACCGCCGCGTCATCAACTTTGGCGACTGCGATGCCGTCACGGCAGTCGAGCGACTGTGGAACGACGGGGAAGAAGCCCGCGGGTGGGCCAGGTACTGGTCGCAAGTGTACGGCTTTTTGCTCGAGCGTCTGGCCGCCAACGCGGCGCTGCGCCGGGCGGTGTTCGTCGTACGCTTTGAAGACCTCTGCGAGAACTCCGAGGAAATGATTCGTCAAGTGGCGGATCATTGCCTGTTGCCCACGAACAAGAGCATGCGCAAAGTGCTGGCCGCGCGGCTCCACGCCCCGACTTATTACCGCCCCCGTTTTACGGCGGCCGAGGAGGCTGCCATCGACGAGGAGACCTCGGCGGTGGCCAACGCGTTTTACCGACAGGAGTTTGCGGCGCGAAAGGCCGCCTAGGGGAAAGACCAAGTACAAAGCCCCAATGACCAAGCCCCAATGACCAATGCTGAATGCTCCCATTGGTCATTGGGATTTGGTCATTGGTCATTTGCAACCGCTTGATCACCGGAGGACCACCGATGACCGCGCCAACCCACACGCCCCCACGAGCAAGCTCGCGCTGGCTGGACCGCGTGCTCGCAGCGATGTTTCTGCTTTCGCTGGCCGTCGTGTGCTTTGTCGGCGGCGCGTACGTGGCCGAGTTCGAAGTCCCCTGGTACCAGCGCGTGCTACAGCCGTCGTTCCGCGGACTGCGTGCCGCGGCCGAGCAGAGCGTGCTCTTGAAGGATCAAAAATCGATCGACTGGGATCTGGCGCGGGAGGAAAAACCGGGGGTCACCATTTACCGGCCAGAACTCGCCTATGACGGCCTGACGATGTACGTTTCGTTCGGCGAAACGCCCAGCGCCAGCCTGATTTCGATGACCGGCGACGTCGTGCATCGGTGGCACCTCCCCTTTGGAAAGGTCTGGCCAAATCCCCCCCATGTGAAGCAGCCCCCGCCGGAAGAATTCATTCACTGGCATACGGCCCGCATGTTCAAAAACGGGGACTTGATTGCCAACTACTGCACCGCCTCCGACACCCCCTACGGATACGGCCTGGTGAAGATGGACAAGGATTCGAAGGTCCTCTGGCGGTACTCCGAATGCGCCCATCACGATTTTGACGTCGATGAAGCCGGAAAGATCTACGCGCTGCGGCAATCGATTCACGACGAAGCGGTGGATGGTGCGCCGCAGCTCAGTACACCGGTTCTGCAAGATTTCGTCGTCGTCCTTTCGCCTGAAGGGAAGGAACTGGAGCGGATCGCGCTGTACGAGGCCTTTGCCAAATCGAAGTTCCGTCACTATCTGGAGGCAATCCCCTCCGATCCCAAAGGAGACCACACCCACTCCAACGGGATCGACGTGATTTCCAAGGACTTCGCGGAGAAGCACGGCATTTGTGCTCCCGGCGACGTGATGATCTCGATTCGCAACGCGTGCTGGTTGGCGATCCTGAACCTGAAGCGGCGGGAAATCGTGTGGGTCGCCCGCGGCGTGTGGCTGTGGCAGCACGATCCCGACCCCCTGGCGAACGGGAACATCCTCTTGTTCGACAATTGCGGCAAGCGCACCGCCGGCGGCGAGTCGCGGATTCTGGAATGGAACCCGGTCAGCGGCGCCATCGAATGGAGCTTTCGCGGCACGGACGAAAGGAAGTTTGAGAGTTTGTCGCGTGGCTGCCAGCAGTTGCTCCCCAACGGGAACGTGCTGATCACCGAGTCGAACAACGGCCGGCTCCTGGAAGTCACTCGCGACGGCCAGGTGGCTTGGGAGTTCAACAATCCGCACCGCTACGAAGAAACGAACAAGTACGTGGCCGTCGTGACGAGCGCGCAGCGGCTGGCTGCTAGCGAGTTGACTTTCTTGAAACCTGCCAGCGCGGCGGAATCGAATCCAAGCAGGTCCCAAGCGGCCGCCGATAAAGCCAAGAACGCCGTGCGGTGAGCGCCGCTAGCGGTGCGGTCCCACCGGCTCGAAGGTGACCACCGCACTTTCGGATAGGCGGCCGCCATCCACGACCTGGCAGGGAGCTTAGGTTATGCCAGCCGGAATCCCGGAGTTGCTCGGGGGCCAACTTTTTTCGCTGGTTGCGTACATTGGTCCTGGAGCGGACCTGGCGCTGATCAGTAGCGCCATCGGTCTCATCGCCACGATGGGCGCGTCGCTCACCTTTCTGGTGCTGTGGCCCTTCCGCCTGCTATGGCGTCGCTTGTCCGCGCTTGCGAAACCGGCCAACGACAATTCATCGGCCCGCTCGCAATCTTCTGTGAACTAACTGCGGCAAATTGAGTCACTTCCCCGCCACCGTGATCTTCACCGGCGCGCTGGCGTACGTCGCCTTCATCACGAAGTTCAGCGACACGTTCGCCATCACCACGCACTGCTGGGCCTCGCACGGCGGTGCGTCCGCGGCACACTTGAGCGTCAGGTGGCCGGTGGAATCGGCGCCAGCGAGCAGCGATTTGACATCCTTGTCGTCGAGCGTGACC
>DASRJP010000256.1:0-13294 GCA_035649415.1 Pirellulaceae bacterium
CGCACGTCGCCTGGCAGGCGGCCAAAGGCGCGCCTAGATACGCCTCTCCGATCCTCGTCGGCGACCTGCTGTTCACCGCCACGGACAAGGACGTGATTTGCTGCCTGGACCCGAAAACGGGCGAGGATATCTGGCAAAAACGGCTCGATGGCACGTTCACTTCCTCGCCGATCTATGCCGGCGGCAATCTTTACTTCTGCAATGAAGAGGGCTCGACGTTCGTCGTGAAGCCGGGAGAGAAATTCGCAGCAGTCGCAACGAACAAGCTCGACGCCGGCTGCCTGGCCAGCCCGGCCGTCGCCGGCAATTCGCTGATCCTGCGGACGAAGACGGCCGTGTACCGGATTGAGGACTAAAACCCTCTCCCCTCGGGAGAGGGTGGCCGAAGGCCGAGTGAGGGCTGCTCTTCGCCAGAAACAAACTGCCTCCGCGACCAAACGTGCGCCCTTAATTGGGCAGACCTGCGGCCGCTTTGGCTGGCGACGGGTGGCGGTGCAGCTCGATGGGTTTTGGCTGGCTGCCCGTTCTTGGTGCCTAGCGAAGTGAGCTGCCTGCCACCGCGGTACGGTTCCTCGATCGCTCGCGGCCTGCCGAAGAAAGAGGGGGCGGTGGCAGGAGGGGGAGAATGATCCCCAGCATCGGCCCAATCGTTTTCGCGCCGGCCTCTCTCGCCCGCGCGTGCCATTGGTCGCGCCGATTGATGATTGCCGCGTAGAAGGACGTATCCACGAAGACGGCATTCATCGGCGTTTGGGCGTCCCATACAGATAATGGTCGTGGTTCTCGGCCAGGTCCGCGGGCAGGTCGTCCACGGCCCCCACCACGTCTCCCAGCTGATCCAGCAGCGAAGTACCTGAGCATGCTAGCGTCATCGCCTGTGATGCATTTCCGCGTTCCCAAATAGTGCAGTATTGAGTAAGAATCTGTTCGCCTCCCCCCCCCCAAACTCGTATCGGACTTTCCAAGCAAAACGGATGCGAAAATGTGTCTCGAGAAATACACTCAGTTCCGTCCCGCACAGCCACTGCTTGTCATTCTGCTTATCGGCACTATCAGCCCCTGCGCACTGGCAGAGCACGGTGATGCCCCAAAAACCCTTACAATTCAAGTGTGGCCCACGTTTGGAATTGGCGGTGCGACTCGACCGCCCACAATTGATGCAGGGGATACTTTCACGGCGGCCGTGCTTGTTGACGGTCTAAAGACCGACAGTAACGCGCAAGTTGATATATCCAGTGAGTGTCGGCTGGTGGACGAAAATGGAAAGTTACTTAGTGGGCCATATTCCGCCAGAAATGTTCCACATCTTAGCTTTGGCGGCACGGCGTCCGTCCATTACTATGCTATTGAGATTCCGTCGGACTGTGCTCCGGGCAAGTACCGTGCACGAGTCGAAGTAACTGATCACATAGCAAACATGCGGGCTACCAAAGACCTTCTTTTCACGATATTTGAGAGTCAATATGGGGCAAGGGAATTGAGGCTAGCCTATGATCAAGCTGGCATCACGACGAGCGCGGGTAGCTTCGTTGTTGGCCAAAAGATGTATGTTCACTACAAATTGACAAACTTTGCCACAGTCGATCATGCGCTACACGTCAAGAATACACTAACTGTATTGACGGAGGCGCAACAACCGGTTGGTGCCCCGATTGATCTTGTAGCACAAGGCCAAGTGAGGATGTTTACTGACTCAGATGAGCTTCCAGGGGTGTTTCACCTAAACGTGAATTCCCCCGGACGGTTCGTTCTAAGGATCACGTTTAATGACGAGCTGGCAAAGCGCGAGCGAGTCGTTGAAATACCTGTCGTGTGCCTTCCAGCGGATATTTCGTCGCCACATCGCGACCACATGCCGTAAGAAATCGTCAACAACTGGGGCTCAAGGCGGTGGGGAGGCGGGTCGCCGTGTCAGAAGTAAAGATGAGGGTTGGCGTTCGTTTTCGGTCGCCGTACTTGGAAGCTCGCGACAGTCCATGCCACGTTCTCGCCTACGCAAGACCCCGAAGCGCCCGCCTCTGCCCACCGACCAGATTTTCGCCTGGGCCGGCGAGTGGTGTAGGGCGCATGGCCGCTGGCGCTACGTCAACTCCGGCCTCATCCCGGGCACGATCGACGGTCTGCCCCGGGGAACCAGGCTCACCCTGGCCAGGCTTCTCGTCAAGCGCCACGGCGTCCGCAACTCCGAGTACACGCCCTGGCTGACCACGGCGAGAATCGTCCAGCGGGGCCAGGCAGCATCACCTCCGCACCGGCCGCTGGCCGACGATCAAGAGCGGCCCGATCCAAGGTGCGCCCGGCGAGAGCCGTCGCATCGTCACTTCTGCCGGTAGAGCCAGACGAAGCCCGTTCTGTCCTCCTTCATGAACTGGTTGCGCTCATCGTAAAGCTCACGGAACCGCCGATTTGCCTCGAGGCGCTGTTTTTCGTCGGTGGTGGAATTGAGCTGTTTCAGCGTGTCCTCGATCGACTTCTTCCAGTCGGCAAATTTCTGCTGGAACGCCTTCGGGTCGAGTTTGTCGGTTGGGGACACCAGGTTCACCAGGTCGCCAGCCAGAATGTCGAGTTTGCCGTCGCCGTTGACATCATCGACCCAAATCCGCGTGCAGCTCATTGGGCCCTTGAGTTCCTCGTCCCGCACAATCTGACCGTCCGGCGTTTGCGGGCCGCGCTCGATGAGTGGTCGAAAGGCAGATAGCTCGGGCGGCTTGCCCGGTCCCGCTCCGTTCTCGGCCAACTGCACGCCCCCGTCACTGGAGCCGCTGAGCAGATCGAGGTCGCCATCGTTGTCCCAGTCCACGACAAAGGGATCGCTGTGGTGTCCTTCAATCTTCAAGGGTTGATCGCCGACCTTGAGCTGCTTGGGCACCGGCAAAAACCGGCCTTTGCCCTCCCCCTCGAACAGATAGAACGTGCCGGTGAAGTTGCCGACGACCAGATCGAGATCCTTGTCACCGTCCCAGTCGATGGCAAACGGCCGCGTGCAGATGTTATCGATCCAGTTGTCCCCTTCGGCCGGGATGATCAGCGGCTTGCCATCGGTTCCGCTGAGCGCCTCGGCCGTCTTGAAATTGCCGCCGGCTTGCCCCTTGAGGACTTGAAACAGCCCCGCCATTTTTTCGTCCTGGCGAGAATAGGAACCGGAAAATATGTCGCGCTGGCCGTCTTCGTCGATGTCCACAAACTGTGGAGTCGAGCTTGTGCATCACCAAACGCCCGGGACTTCGGCCACGGCACTTCCCGCCTTGAGCCAATCGCCGGCCGCCAGCTTGCCATCCCCGAGGCCCTTGTAAACGCGAATCTTGCCGCCGGCGAACTGCCCGACGAGCAGGTCCTTCTTGCCGTCGCCATCAATGTCCGCCCAGCAGGGAGCGGCATAACCTGGGCTTTCCACACGGACCGGCACACCTTCCGCTTCGAGGCGGACCGGCGGCTCGAACTCTGCGGCGCTGGCAATGCCGCAGCCGACGAACAGGGCTGAGAGCAACAATCGCCTCATGGCTCGTCCCTTTCCTGCACGGGTTGAGAAAACGACGGACGAACGCCCGTCTACCGTGAGTATAGCGGTCTGCGGAGCGTTAAGCCCTATAGGCGGCAGCAAGCTCGGCGAACGGAGATAAGTGATGCAGGCGGCGGCGATCGCCAATTTCTTGGTCAGCGTCCGGTCAAGCCCGTCTTGGCGGTGGTGATAGCCTGAAGTCGTCTACCACGAACTTCAGGAGATCAACGGCGGGTGGCATGCGTTGAAAGGCGTGGCATGTCCATCCGCCGCCAGCAAAAGCGGCCCCAAGCTTCCCCACAAATCCCGCAGCAATTCACCGCTCGCTCACATCAACCAGCGTTTCGTTGTCAGGACAGCCGTCGCTGGCCACTGCCTGGGTCCAGGAAAATTTTTCGCGGGGTAGGGAATAATTGTATACAATTGCGCATCTAACCGATAGGCCGCTGCGCGCGGGCCGATTGGCGGACGTGTGCCGCCAGGATGATCTTTGACAATTCGGAAAACCATCGACTGTCCAGGGGCCAGGGGTCACGAGCCAGCGGTCAGGAATGAGGGGGTCTACGCACGCGACTCAGGCCGACTCATCTGGGCGGTGAGTAGTGCCGGGCGACTCACCGCAAGATGCTGTGGTACAACTGTTTACGTGGCGCGAGTCGGCTGCCAACCACCTCGCGAAACCGACTCAAAAACCGACTCAGTCCAGAGGTCAGAGGTCAGAGGTCAGAGGTCAGAAGGGAGCGAATCGCTGAACGCTCAGAAATCCGGCTGCTGACTTTTGCATTTTGCATTTTGTACTGGTCATTTTGCATTTCCGCCGCCTCCGCCTGACTCCTGTCCCCTGTCCCCTGCCCCCCCAAAGGGGTCGTTGCCTTCAGACGTTCTGTCTGCAGCAACTTGCGTTAGCAGCGCCCCCGGCTCGGAATGTATAAATCTGTATAGACCAGGCGGTTGGGGCGATTCGCAGAGAAGTCCAGGCGGCGCAAGTCCGAAAAGGGATACCCCCCTCGCGCTGTTGCCTGCTGACCGAAGGTGTCAATCGTCGAGCGACCGGCTGACCGACCCCTGCGATCATGTGGTGTCGGTGGTCGAGACAGAACGCTCTTTACGCCAACCACCCGTACCGCACGATGCACCACACGGCGTTGAACAGGTCCCAAATGCCGATCTTTTTCCCCTCGGCATAGCCGCGGGCCTGGTAGCGGATCGGCACCTCGCGGATGCGGCATTTGAGGCGGGCCAGCTTGGCGGTGACTTCCGGCTCGAAGCCAAAGCGGTTCTGCTGGATCTCGATCTGGCGGAGAATGTCGCGGCGGAAGGCCTTGTAGCAGGTCTCCATGTCGGTCAGGTTTAGGCCGGTGAGCCAGTTCGAGGCCGTCGTCAGCATCCAATTGCCGCCGCGATGGATGAGCGACTTGTCCTGCGGCGTCTCGCCGAGGAAACGGGAGCCAAAGACGGTGTCCGCCTCGTTCTCCACGATGGGACGGATGACGGGCAGGATGTCGCGCGGGTCGTACTCGAGGTCGGCATCCTGCACCACGACGACGTCGCCGCTGGCGTGGCGGAAGCCGGTTCGCAGGGCGGCCCCCTTACCCTCGTTCTGCGGCTTGTGAATGACGTGCAGGCCCGCGCGCCCTTCCAACTCGTCGAGGATGAATGCCGTATCGTCGGTGCTGGCGTCGTTGACGACGATGACTTCCTTGGAGATCGGCAAGGCGCAGACGCGGGCGATCACGCGGCGAATCGTCTGCTCCTCGTTGTAGACCGGAATGACGACCGTCAGCTTGAATTTTGGCGGCACGGGAAAGTCGAGGATGGCCGGCTCGTAGTCGCCCTCGGCTTCCAGCAGCTCGGCCAGGCTCTCCAGGCGGTCGAGCGTCTCGGTGGCGCGGGCGATGGCGCCGCCGTCCGCCGTTGCCGCTGTGGTGACCGGCTTGGGCGGCAACTCGGCGACAGCGGCGGGGCGAGGCGTTTTCTTGGTGCGTTTGGGCATGGCGGCGGCTCGTGGCGGCAACGGCTAGGAGGTGGTGTGTGGCTCGCGAGGATGTTGATGGGGAACATCTGCTGGCTTTTGGAGCGGCTCCTTGCCGCGTGGCTGATACTTCGGCAGTGCCGGCCAGGGGACGTATCCCTGCTGCGGCTCCTCCCCCAGGACGCGCCGTTCGGCGGGAACGAAGTCCGCACTGGCCTGGTCGCCGTACTTGTTCATGCGGCCCCAAAGCTGTGTCAGGCCATCCTGGTACAGGAGCGTCCATTGGCTCCGGTTGCGCTCCATCACCTCAACGCTGGGAAGTTGATTGCGATTGATCAGGATCAGGTCCGGCTCGCCATGCGAAAGCGCCAGCTCGCGATCGACCGGACCCGAATCGGGGCTGCGGTAACGCATGTCGGCTGGCACCGGACCCATCAGGAAGTCGAAGTGCTCGTCCAGCATCTGCTGCGAGTAGCTCGTGCGGCAGCGGCCATCGACGTGAACGAGGATGCCCGGATCGCCCGCTTGCCGCGGGCCGAATGCCGCCAGGGCATACTGGGCCCAGTTGAAGGTCACGAACATCCGCCCGGAAAGCCCCTCGCGGCCGATGTAGGCAAATGCCGCGACCGGGTAGCGCTCGCAATCGACGCGGAGCTGGCGCATTTGCAGATAGAGGTGCCCGCCGCAGACGGAATACGCGAGCAGAAGTCCGAGTGCCGATGCCCAGCGCACGCCGGCTCCCATGGAGTAAAACATCGAGGCGCCCGGCTTGCTGACGCCGAGGCGCTGCAGTGCCGAATCGACGTGCGGCGGAAGCCACAGGCCGACGGCAATCGCGAAAAACGCGACGTGCCGCAGGTGGACGAGCGACTGCCAGAGGATCAGCCCCAGGATTACGAGCTGCGTAAAGTCGCGCTTGCGGCGGCTGAACCAAAACGCTGCCGCACACAGGACGATCAACATCGCAAACGGCAAGTCGGCAGGGTCGGTGAAGTCGGGCGGACGCCACTCGAGGATCTCGGGCCGCGGCACTTTCAAATCCTGATAGAGCCAAACGTGAAACAGAAAGCTGTAGGGATTGATGAAGGTCGCCAAACCGGCCACCATGGCCATCAGCGCAAAGCGCGTCACGATGCCGCTGGCGGCCACGCCTTTGCGGAAAATGACTTCGATACTGCGCAGCCCGAGATAGGCGACGAAGACGCAATAGCCGGCCAGGAAGCCGCCGTGTGCATTGGCCCACAGCATCATCAGGATGGGGACAAGCCACAAGAACCGCAGCCGCTGCGGCGAGAAGGTCAGCGGCGCCGTCTCGTCGAGCGTTCCCGGCCGCCGCCAGGGCCAGCGCAGTTGCCACGTCCCTTCCCACCCTTCGAAGCACCAGGAGAGCAGCACCAGCAGCAGCGTGAAGCTGACATACGAGAACAGTTGCGGCCGAAGTGTCCAGTGATTGGCCAGGCCGACCGCGGCCAGGAGCACGACGGTGGCTGTGGCCAGCAGGCCCGTGCGCTGCTTCCAAGCCCGCAGGATCATCAGCGCCACGACGCTGCTGCCCAGCAACCACTTCAGCAGGAGCAAGCCCGTGCCGCCGAAGGCGTCGTTGGCCGCGGCCAACGCCAGCTCGGCCAGGATCTCATGATTGATCCAGGGATAGCCTTCCGCGATGTACGAGTAGGTCGTGGTCGGCGACAGCCCAAATTGGAGGGCGTCGCGCCCGTACTGAATGTGTCCCCACAAGTCGGGGTCGGCTTCGTTGAAGGAGAGGGCCACACCGGCCGCCAGCAGCACCGCCAGCAGCACGCCGCGGTCGAACCAGCGGGCAATGCTCGCTCGGGCGGCCTGAATGTGCGGCTGGGTGAGGGCCATGGGAGTGCGGGGCGGGAACGGGGCGCGGACACACTTCTCGCGCGGAAGTATAGGTCGCAGAACGGCTTAACCGGCCCTTTTCGTCACAGCCGGCACTCCCCGAATGGGGAGAGGACGAGAAAGAGTTCGGATTAGAAGAGATGGCGCGATCGTGCAAGCCGGCCCGGCCTGCGTCACGCCAACAGTTCGCCGACGACGCGGCCGGCAACATCTGTCAAGCGAAAATCGCGTCCTTGCGAGCGGAACGTCAGCCGCTCGTGATCGATGCCCAGAAGGTGCAGCAGCGTCGCCTGGAGATCGTGCACGTGGACCGGATTTTCAACGACGTTGTACGAAAAGTCGTCCGTCTTGCCGTACAGCAGCCCGCGCTTGCTGCCGCCGCCGGCCAGCCACATGGTGAAACAACGCGAGTGGTGGTCGCGGCCATAGTCGTCTGCCGTGAGGTCCCCCTGGCAATACGCCGTGCGGCCGAACTCGCCTCCCCAGATGATCAGCGTGTCATCGAGCAGCCCTCGCTGCCGCAGGTCCGCGACGAGCGCCGCCGACGGCTGATCGACTTCCTTGCTTCGCTGCGTAATCAGCTTGGGGAGCGTTTTGTGGTGATCCCAGTCGCGGTGGTAAAGCTGCACGAACCGCACGCCCCGTTCCACCAGCCGCCGCGCGAGCAAGCAATTGGCGGCATAAGTTCCAGGCTGTTTGCTGTCCTCGCCATACAGCTCGAACGTGGCTGCCGGCTCGCGTGACAAGTCGGCCAGCTCAGGCACCGCCGATTGCATCCGAAACGCCAGCTCGTACTGCGCAATGCGCGTGGCAATCTCCGGGTCACCTTCGCGGGCCAGCTGCTGCTCGTTGAGCTTGCGGATCGAGTCGAGCATCCGCCGCCGCGTTTCGCGCGAGATGCCTGGCGGATTGGAGAGGTACAAGACCGGATCGCCGCTGCCGTAAAACTTCACGCCCTGATGCTGCCCGGGCAGAAATGCCGAGCCCCACAGACGCCCGTATAGCGGCTGATCCCCCGGCTGGCCGCCGGAGATGAGCACCACGAACGCCGGCAGGTCGTCGTTGGCGCTCCCCAGGCCGTAGCTGATCCACGAGCCCATGCTTGGCCGCCCCGGCTGCTGGCTGCCGGTCTGGATAAAAGTGATCGCCGGATCGTGATTGATGGCCTCGGTGTGCAGCGAATAGACGAAGCACAACTCGTCCACGACCTTCGCCGTATGCGGCATCAGCTCGCTGACTGGCGCGCCGCACTGGCCGTGCCGGTCGAATTTGAAGAGCGACGCGGTCAGCGGTTTGCTCTTCTGTTCGGCCGTCATTGTCGTGAGCCGCTGTCCCATGCGGATCGCATCGGGGATTTCCTCGCCGTGGCGCTTCTCCAGCTCGGGCTTGTAGTCGAACAGCTCCATCTGCGACGGCGCGCCCGACTGGCAGAGGAAGATTACCCGTTTTGCTTTCGGCGGATGATGCGGCAGCCCGGCCAGCCCGGAAGTTGCCGGCCGCGGAAACGCCCGTGGCGGCGTGGTGCCACCTTCCTCGGCACTTAGCAGCGACGCCAGTGCCGCCAGGCCGATGCCAGCGCAGCTTCCCCGCAGGAAGATGCGGCGGGCGAGACGGGGGTCAGCAGGCGCGAACATGGTCATTGGCGAGAAATCGGGGACTTCTTCATTCTACCTTGCCCCTCCGCCTTCAAACGGCGCTATTCGTGCCGCCGGACCCCGCACTTGCTACGATAGGGCTGCTCCATTGCTCGCTTTGACGAGGAAAACCATGCTCCGCGACTGTCTTGTGTCCGCCTTGACGCTGGCCATCTCGGCTTCACTTGTTGCCGCCGAGCCGCCAGATCTGATCCTCCATCACGGCAAGATCGCCACGGTGGACAAGGGCTTTTCGATCGGCCAGGCGATCGCCATCCGCGGCGAGCGGATCGTCCAGGTCGGAACCAATGACGAGGTGCTCGCCGCGAAGGGGGACGCGACAAAGCTCATCGACTTGGGCGGAAAGCTCGTCCTGCCTGGGCTCATCGATTCGCACACGCATCCGGTCGGGGCGGCACTGCACGAGTTCGATCATCCGATTCCCGAGATGGAAACGATCGACGACGTGCTCAAGTACATCGCGTCGCGGGCCGCCGCCCTCCCTGAAGGAGAGTGGATTACCGTCCGGCAGGTGTTCATCACGCGACTCAAAGAGCAGCGCTATCCCACGCGGGCTGAGCTCGATGCGGCAGCCCCCAAGCACCCGGTCATGTTCTCCACCGGCCCGGACGGCATGCTCAACTCACTGGCGCTCAAGGTCAGCGGCATCGACAAGGATTTTCAGGTCGCCGGCAATGGGCAGGTCGAGAAAGATCCGCAAACCGGCGAACCGACCGGCATGCTGCGAAGCTGCACGCGGTACGCCAAGGTCAAATCGTCGGCCAAATCGGCTAGCGGCGAGCAGCGCCGGACGCGGCTCGAGGAATTGTTTCGCGACTACAACAGCGTTGGCATCACGAGCATTGCTGACCGGGATGCGTCGAGCGGCAACGTCGAGCTGTACGAGCAACTCCTGGCGGACGACGGCTTGTCGGTCCGCGTGATGATCTCGCAGTCGCTCGATGTGGGCGGCCGGATCGAAGCAGTCCGCGAGCGGCTGGGGGCGATTGCGGCGCATCCACTGCGGGCCGAAAACCCTCGGCTGCGAATCGTCGGCATCAAGACCTACCTTGACGGCGGCATGCTCACCGGCAGCGCGTACATGCGCGAGCCCTGGGGGGTGAGCAAGATCTATTCGATCCGCGATCCAGACTACCGCGGCAACTTGTTCATCGAGCCGGAGAAGCTGAAGGACGTTGTCCAGGCGACCGTCGAAAGCGGGCTCCAGTTCACGGCCCACAGCGTCGGCGATGGGGCCGTACACAACCTGATCGACGCCTATGAAGCGGTAAGCAAATCAATGCCGATTCGCGAAACTCGCCCCTGCATTACACACTGCAATTTCATGAGCCGCGAGGCGGTCGAGCGGATGGCCAAACTGGGGATTGTTGCCGACATCCAGCCGGCGTGGCTCTACCTCGATACGCGTACACTTACCGCCCAATTCGGCTACGACCGCCTGCGATACTTCCAGCCGCTCAAGACGTGCTTCGAGCTGGGAGTGCCGGTCGGCGGCGGCTCCGACCACATGCAGAAGATCGGTTCCTTTCGCAGCGTGAACCCGTACAACCCCTTCCTGGGCATGGCGACGGCCATCACAAGGCGGGCCAAGGGGTACGACGGCCAGCTTCATCCCGAAGAGGCCCTGTCGCGCGAGCAGGCGATTCGCTTCTACACGGCTAACAACGCGTACATCCTGTTTCTCGACAAGCTGGTTGGCTCGCTCGAAGCGGGCAAGCAGGCGGACCTGATCGTCGTGGATCGCGATCTGCTCACCTGCCCTGAGGACCAGATCCGAGATACAAGGGTGCTGCAAACCTACCTGGCGGGGAAGCTTGTCCATGAAGCGCGCTGACCAGGTGGTCATTGCCGTGGCGATCGTCCTGCCGACGCTCGTCACCTGGCTTTACTTCGAGGCCTTCGCCGACCGGCCGCTCTTGGCGAAGCTGGCCTTCGGCCTCGGCAAGACGATCCAGTTTGGATTGCCGCTGGCATGGGTGCTGCTCGTGCAGCGCCAGCCGTTGGCGCTCAAGTGGCCGCAAGCGGACGGAGTGCTCTTGGGTCTGGCGTTCGGTTTGGCCGTCGGCGCGCTGATGCTGGGGCTCTATTACTTTGTGCTCGGCCCGCGCGGGTTCTTCACCGGCCCGGCGGACGAAGTTCGGCAGAAAATCGCCGAGTTCGGAATTAAGACCGTCGCCGGTTTCGCGGTGATGGGTCTGTTCTACTCGCTGATCCACTCGCTGCTCGAAGAATACTACTGGCGGTGGTTTGTCTTCGGTCAGATTCGTCGGCAGATGCCGCTCTGGCCGGCGATTGCCATTTCCAGCGTGGGCTTTACGCTGCATCACATTCTCGTGCTCGCCAGGTACTTCGGCTGGGCCTCGCTGGCGACGTGGCTGTTCGTCGCGGGTATTGCCATCGGTGGCGCGGCCTGGGCGTGGCTCTTCGAGCGCAGCAAGTCGCTATACGGCCCGTGGATCAGCCACCTGATGGTGGACGCGGCGATCTTTTGGATCGGATTCGAGCTGTGGCGGGGGGCGGTTTAGAAGCCCGGCTTACGCGATCCAGCAATTGCAAATTGTTAATTGTTTATTGCAAATTACAAATTTAGTTTGCATTTAGAAATTTGCAATTTGCAATGATCAATTTGCAATTGCTGCTCCGGCCACGGCAGGCGAAACGCCTGCCCCACGTTACGACTTCACGCCCAGCAGCTCGCACGCCTGGGCATATCCCGGCGCCGGGCGGCCATATTCGCTGGCTGTGACGCGAGCCAGGGCCACGAGCTGCCGCCAGCGGAAAGCGGGCCGCGTTCGCGAGAACTCGTCGCTCACCGTGCGGTAGTACTTCTCCGCATGCAGCGCGCCGTCCTCGCTGGTGGCGTACTTGAGCAGCGTCTCGAATACCGGCCGCTCCGCCTGCGACACCTCGCCATACCGCTGCACGATCGCGCAGGCCATCGCCTGGTCGCTGCCGCGGATGGCGCCATCGAGCTGTTTGAGCAGCTCGGCCGGGTCTTTGGCAGTGACCTTCTCCAGGTGCTCTGCCAGCGGCCGCGGCTGCCACTTGGCAAACGACCCTTCACCCTGCCAGCGATCGCCGCCGACACGGTCCTGGGCCACCTGGTAGCCGCTCATCACGGTGGCGATCAGCGTCTGCTTTTTGCTGCCGACCGCGGCAATGTGCCGCCAGGCGTTCGTCGAGTCGCTGGAATGGACGCCGATCGAGTCGCCGTGGACCGAGCCTTCCGGCTTGCCGTCCTGGATCGCGCGGCCCGTGCGGCCAATGTCCCGCAGCACAAGCTGGTTGCTGGCCAGCGACACCGCTTCCGCCAGCGCCGACGGAGCGAAGCCATCGGCCAGCATCGCAGCAATCGCTTCCGCGCCGCCGTCGGCCGAGCTCGAAAGCAGTGTCTGCACCAGCTTCTCGACGTCCGCATCAGACAGCGTTCGCGTCCCCGGCGTGCGGTCGGCCAGCTTGTACTGGTCGATCAGTTTCGGCAGCGCCGTCCGCAGACCGGCGAAGTTGTTGACCGCCGAGTTTTCCTGCTTGAGGCAATACCGCAGCGATTGCCGAAGCATCGTGTGGGCCTGCTCGCGGCCGACGAGCGAAAGCATGTCCCAGGCCCGATGAACGAGCACCGTGCGATGCACTTCGCAGCCGTCTTCGACCGTTTCAAGAAGGTTGTTCAGCGCCGCTTCCGGCGACTGCCTGGCAATGCCCGCAAACGTGCTTTCGGCAATGTCCCGCTTCTGCTCGCGGACCATCCGCCGCAGGAATTCGGCCGAATCGGCCCCGCCGGGCAGCTCGGAGGCCGCCACGGGCTGGAGGGCCTTGGCGTCGCAGCCGCCGACTTCCTGAAGCGCGGTGCTGTTGCGATAGAGTACCTTGAGCACCGGCAGCGCGGCCTTCTCGCTCGGCAGCTCGCGCGACATGTGAAACGCCGGCATGAGGGCCATGAGCGTATGGAAGCCAACGTAGTGCTCGCCGCCGAAGGCCCGGGCATTGGCCAACGAGCCGGCCGCCACCAGGTCCTTGAGCGTCGTGCCGGCTTTCATCTTTTCGACGACCGCCGCCAGCAGCTTGTCCGGCGGCGTCCCCTGGAGGAATTCCACCAGCGGCTCGAGGCTGCCGAAGGTCAGCTTCCCCTCCTGCTCAGCGGCCAGCAGCGGCGAGAACCCCAGATCGGCCGCGAGGGAAGCCCCCACGCTGGCGGCAATCATGCCACGGCCAAGGTCGGACAGAAACCGGCGGCGAGTGGGGGTGTAGCTGGCAGGCATTGGGGATTCCTTGCTGATAGGAGAGTTGGCAAAGTGAAAGTGC
>DASRJP010000257.1:0-10139 GCA_035649415.1 Pirellulaceae bacterium
CAGATCGACGTCGCTGGAGGCGTACCCGGGTCGGGTAAGCGTGCCATCGTCGTAGGTCTCGTTTCCAATCACGACCAGCCACTTGTCGCTGCTGGCGGGGCGGGTCGCATCGATGAACAGCGCCTGGGGCGTTGCTTCCTCGGGTGTCATGTGCGACAAGCTCACCTGATCTCCCTGGCGCAGGTCGTCGAATTCGACCGCCTCGCCGGCCAGTGTAATTTTGCACTCGGCCGTCGGAATATACGTCACCGGCTGGTTTTTGCCGGTCACCGCGACCTCCAGTGACTTGACCGAGAACTCGATGCGGCGGACCGTCCCTGAATCGACAAACAGCCGCAGCGCGTCGATGCGGCTGATGTGCGTGTCGTGCTCGATTGTCGCTCGATCGCCTGGCTTTAGATCCTCTGGCGAGAGTGTCCGATTGTCGATAATGCGCCTGCCGTTGAGGCTGATCTCGATCTTTTCGCCGAGCGGGTAGGTGACCAGCGGCGCTTCCTGCTCGCTGCCGCGGGCAATGGTCACGCGCTTGGCCTTGAGATCAACTTCGCGGATGATTCCTTCCAGCGACATCGTCCGCACGGCGCTCAGCGCGATCACCCAGTGCTCCTGCCCATCCTCGTAGTGATCCACGGCGACGCGGTCGCCTTCCTTGAGCGTCGCCAGGGTGACGTTCTTGCCGTCGATCTTCGTCTGGCTGTTGAGCTGCATCTGGGCCGCTTCGTTGGCCCCCAGTTCGATTTCGCCGGGCGTCGATTCACCGTCCAGGGTGACGATGAAGCGGCCTTCGTCGAGACGGATTTTCTTGATCCAGCCCTCGCTGCGGCGTGGTCGCGAGGCGATGATCTCCAGCATCTGGCGGCCAAACTGGTCGGTCAGCGGTCGCACGGTGAGACGGTCAGACGCCTTTAGCTCGCGCAGCAGGACCTTCTTGTCATTGAGGATGATGGAATCCTGCGGGCCGGGATGCAACTCCTTCGGCTCTCCCGTTGAGCTGACTTCCATGATCAAAAGCCGCTTGTCCGGATCGACCGAGCGAATGACACCCGCCACGGGGTCGTGAGATTCGGGGGGTGGCGGCTCGTCTTTCCTGGTGGGAAAGAACAGTATCACCAGGCTCATGATCAGGCTGAAGGACAATGCGCCGATGGCCATGACCCGTTTGCGGCGCGCTGCTTTGGCTGCGGCAGCCGCGGCGGCCTCGTCCTCCTTGGTCGGAGAGAGCGTTCCGGTGGGAACTTCGTGCAGATCGGCCAGCGCCTGCTCCGCCGTGTGATAGCGCCGCGAAAGTTCCTTGCTCGTCAGCCGCTGGATGACGTGTCCCAGATCGGGCGGCACGCCTTCGAGCACTCGCGACACTTCCGGCAGCCGGCGGTCGGGCGCTGCGTGCCACATCATCCAGGCGACCTGCTTGTCGCGGCCGAAGGCCTCCATACCGGGAAAGAGTGATTCGAACTGGTCGCCGCACATCAGCTCGTAAGCGGAAAAACCGAGCGAATAGAGATCGCTGTGAGGCCCGACCGGCCCGAACTGCTGTGCGATCAGCTCGGGCGCCATGTAGCGAGTCGTTCCCTTCAGGAGACTTCCCTGGTCACTGGTGGCCCGCCGCGCCAGGCCGAAGTCGCCAAGTTTTACATGGCCACGCCTGTCCAAAAACAAATTAGTCGGTTTGACGTCCCCGTGAATGACTCCCTTCTGGTGCAAAAACGACAGCGCCTGCAATGTCGAGGCCAGCGCCTGACGCAGGAAATTCAAATCCAGCGGCTGTCCCTTGGCCGCCTGTTTGAGATTTCCCTGCATCAATTCCAGGATTAGCCAGCCGCGGGAGCGGACGATGTCGTAAATCGTCATCACGTGCGGGTGCTCGAGCGACGCCAGCAGCTGCGCCTCTCGCCAATACATTTCGAGCTGCCGTGGATCGGTGAGAAACTGCGGATGGATCTGCTTGATGGCCACGTCGCGTGCCAGCTCGCGGTCCCGGCCGCGATAGACTGTGGCAAAATCACCTGAGGCCAGCGGGGCGATGATTTCGTAGCGGGAGACGGCGGACATCGCTAGCTGCCTTCCTTGGAGAGCAAAATGCCTAGCAGACGTTTCAGCTCGTCGTCGCCGCTCTTGGTGCCGGTGACGCCGGCCCCCGTGAAGCGGTTTTCGTGCTCGGAACGAAGCAGATCCCGCACGCGGCGATAAAGCTCGCTTTCTGCGCGGTAGTCTTTCCGCGAATGAGCAAGCTGCGACTCCCGCAAGAGAACCTGATAGGGCTTCGGAGGCGCGTCTTCGCTGGCGTAGAACTGCTTGATCTTCTGCCGCGCTTCATCTAATGTCTCGGAGCCCGTGGCGCTGTTGTCAAAGTCGAATACGAGCAGCAGGATCGACAGAAGCGTGCTGCCGACCAGGACCAGCCCCAGAATCAGCGGGCTTGTGCCCGATTCGCTCGACTGCGGCTTTTTGGCCGCGGCCTGGGCCAGCGACAGTTCCGGGAGTTTTCCTTCGGCCGTGAGCTGAACGCTCGAGTCCTGGCTGGCGGCGGCAATGAAGCGCGCCACGTTCGGCCTAGGAGGCGGTGGCGCGGCAGTGACGGGCACGGCTGGCGCTGCCGCAGGCACAGAAGACGCAGGGGCAACGGACGGCGGTACGGCCCGCGCGACCGCCGGCTGACTGGCGGGTGAAGCCGCGGGCGGCGCGGCCGGCCGTGCCGCGATGGTCGGACGAACCACGGTCGCCACCGGCGGCGAAGGCGCCGCAGTCACCGCAGCGGGTGGAGCGGGCGATGCAACCGGCGGAGGAGCTGCTGCGCGGGGAGCGCTCGGCGTCGATCCCGATTGGCCGTTACCTCCCAAGAGCACGGGGCTGAGCCGGAACTGGGACTTGCACGCAGGACACGTCACCTGCTGTCCCATTTGCGTCACTAGTGCCGGCAGTGGCTGGCTGCACTGCGGACAATGAAACGACAGTCCCATGCGTTTGCTCTAGTCCACAAGCCCGACGCGCAAGCGAGAGAAATGCCGGCCGTCGCAGGATTTCTGCGTCCCCCGCTTGGGCGTCGAGCTGGTGATTACATATTCATTCCGAAAGACAGGTAATTCAAAATCCAGGGCCCGAGGATCACCAGCACCGATGATACCATGACGAGAACGCCGGGAAACAGCATGTTTACACCCGCCTCGCCGGCTACTGTTTCCGCCCGCTGCGACCGCTTGATCCGCAGCACGTCCGCCTGAGTCCGAAAGACGTGGGCCAGCGGCGTTCCCAGGTTTTCACCTTGCACGATCGCGCCGATAATGCTCGTGATTTCGTTATCGTCGAGGCGTTCGCGCATGGCGTGAAAGGCTTCGGTCCGGGTCTTTCCCAGGTGCATGTCGGTCAGCACGCGGCCAAATTCGACGGCAATCGGCTGGCCGGCATATTCGTGTACCGCGTCGTCCAGCGCCCGCAAAAATGTCGAGCCCGCTTCCATGAGCAAGGTCACCAGGTCGAGTACGTAGGGCATGCGGCGCTTGATTTCCTGAAGTCGCGCGCGGGCCCGGCTTGCCAGACGAATGCGAAAGAACCAGGCAGTCAACAGCACCGCGGTGATGGCCAGCACGAGGCCGGGCCAATCGAGCAGCCGGACAAACAGGAACACGTACAGCGGCGTAAGAAACACGGCGATGAGTTCGCAGCGGGCCAAGTACTCCTCCGGCAGCCAGGCCCGCGGCAAACCCGCGGCCTGAATCTCGCGAGCCATGGCCTTCATCGTGCCGGGAAAGGCGCCGCGATTGAACCGCGCCAGAATCCCGATCACCGGCTGGAACGTGCGATAAATCGGGCTGTGGCGTCTCAGCTCATTGACTCGGGATACGTCGTAGCGCCACTCGTTTCCTTGCGCCAGGTCGCCCGTATTGAGAACGGTCACCAGCCAGTAGAAGGCCATGTAGACCGAACCACCGACGAGGAGGCTGGCGAAGAAGCTGAGCGTGACGTTGTCGAGGGCGGCGAGCATGGCAAAGTAGAACGGAATTCATTCCGTTCGATGACTCAAATCTCCGGCCGCAGGATAACCTGCGCCCAAACGTAGGCAATGACGACCAGCGCAATTGCAATCGACAGCAGGATCTGCCCAGGCACCGTGGTGAAAAGCAGCACGGTATTGATCGGATCCACAAAGTAATACACTCCCAAAAGGAGCACTGGCACCATCGCCATGTAGATTGCCGAGCGGCGGGCCTGGGCTGTCTCGACCATGATCTTCCGCTCCAGCCGCTGGAGTTCGAGGACCGAATGAGCGATCCGATCGACGGTCTCGTTGAGGCGGCCGCCGCTCTTGCGACTGGCCAGCAGTGCCGCCGCAAACAAGGAAAAGTTGTCGCTCCGTAGTCGCTCCTTTGCCTCGGTCAGCGTCCGCTCGAGCGGCTTTCCCATCTGATATTCGCCGACGATCTGCCGGAACTCGTCGCTGACCGGGCGGGGGCATTGTCCGGCCAAAATATCCATCGCTTGCGCCAGCGACAGCCCCGCCTTAATCGCGCTGGAAAACGTGACCATGGCGTCGGCAAGCTGGCTTTCGATCTGTGCCTTGCGAGACAGCGCCATACGGCGAATGACATACCAGGGCAGACACGCCAGGAGCACGGCAAAAGTCAAAGCCAATGCAAGACTATCGAGCAAGTATCCCAAGCCCACCAGCAAAGCCACCAGGCCGATTGACCACAGGATCAGCCAGGCCCGCAGGCGTTTGGTGACAATGCGCAGCGACCGCAGTTTCTCGCCCAAATCTTTCTCGACAAAGTCCAGGCCCTGGAAGTAGTACTCGCGGCCGAAGAAGGTCCCCAGGCCCACGCCCGCGCCGACCAGGCCCGTGCTGACGTAGATTTCGGGATCAAGCATGGCGGCTCCTGGCGGCAGTCAAGTTCGCTGTCGGAGGGAGCGCACCACTTTTTCGCGGGAACAAGTCGTCGAGGCTCAGGAGCCCTTTGGCGATCAGGCCGTCCACGAACGTCGGCAGGTATCCCGTCGGCTGGAGCACCTTGCCGTCGCGGAGATTGAAAATATCACGAATCACGACGCGGTTCGTCTCGGGGTCCATGCCATAGACCTCGGAGATCTGACTGATGACGCGAGCGCCGCCGGGGAGCCGCACGATCTGCACGACCAGATCAATCGCAGATTCGATCTGCCGATGGATCGACACGACCGGCAGATCGGCTGCCATTAGCACCAACACCTCCAGCCGCTCCAGTACTTCCTCGGCGCTGTTGGCGTGCACGGTCGTCATCGAACCGTCGTGGCCGGTGTTCATCGCCTGGAGCATGTCGAGCGCTTCAGCGCCGCGGCATTCGCCGACAACGATCCGGTCGGGTCGCATGCGGAGGGCGTTGCGGAGCAGATCGCGGATGGTGTAGGCCCCCGCTCCTTCCACGTTGGGGAGCTTGCTCTCCAGCGATACGACGTGCTCCTGGTGTAGCTTCAGCTCGGTCGTGTCCTCGATAGTCACGATCCGCTGCTTGTGCGGAATGAAGCTCGACAGGACGTTGAGGAACGTAGTTTTGCCGGTGCCGGTGCCGCCGCTGATCAGGATGTTGGCACTCTCGACGACGCAGGCCCGCAGGAAGGCGGCCGCCTCGCGGGTGATCGAGCCGATCTCGACCAGGTCGTCCATCGTGAAGCGCTGGGCAGGGAATTTTCGAATCGTCAGGCAGGGTCCCCGCACTGCCAACGGCGGGATGATCGCGTTGACGCGCGAACCATCGGGCAGGCGGGCATCGACGAGCGGCTGGCTCTTGTCGATGCGGCGGCCGACCTGGGCCACGATCCGCTCGATGATCGACTCGGTTACGTCGTCGGAGATGAACCGCCGGCCGGAGCGCTCGATCACACCGTCGCGCTCGATGTAGATCTGGTCGCTGGAGATCACCATGATTTCGGTGACGCTTGGGGCGCGGAGCAGATCCTGCAAAGGCCCGAATCCGTAGACGATGTCCTTGAGGTCCTTTTTCAAGGCTCGCAGCACGAGATACTTTCGCAGCTCGGCGTGCAGGTGGGGACGCACTTTGGGAAACACGTCGGCAAAGCCGTCTTCAATGCCGCGGATCCGGATGCTGACGTCGGACTGGCCGGTGATATCGAGCGACTTTCGCAGGACCGAAAGCAGATTGTGCAGTTCGGCCTCGCGTTCGGGAACGAGCGTGGCCGGGACGTCGAATTCGTTGGCCGTCAGCGACGCCAGGTCGAACCATTCCTCCGTGCGCTGCTCCATCACGATCTGATGGACGAGCAGATCGCGAAGCGTGAGCCCGGCGACTTCTTCCAGCAGCCGGTCGTTCTCGCCCGAGAAAACGTTCAGCTCGCGACAGACGTCCTCGATGTTGTTTTCCAAGAGCAGAATCCGCTCCGTCGTCCGCGCGCGGTTGGCTTCGGTGTCGAGGAGGTCGAGCCGCTCCAGAAGCTGTCGGTGAATCTTCAGCTCGAGGTCCGCCATCACCGAGCGAAGATGAACCTCGAGGTCCCCCCGGGTGACGTGCGGCGCCGACTCGGCCTCGAACGTCAGCGAATAGGGCCAGATGCGGACGCGGACGCCCGGCTTGAACGTGGCCACCTGGCCGCCGAGCACCTCGGTCTCGCCGACGAGGCAGCTATTGAGCCCCACGTTCTCCAGTTGCAGCTCGCCGTTGAGCAGTTTGACGACCGCATGTCGCCGTGATACGAGCGGGCTGGCCAGCACGAGCGTATTGCCCGCGTCCCGGCCGATGGAAAGCTCGCTACCGGCGACGTCCAGCACCTGGCGGCGGGATTCGTGGACTTTGTTGAACCAGACTTTCATGGGCGATTGCAGATTGCGGATTTCAGATTACAGATTTCAGCATCACGCAACCAAATCTGAAATCTGCAATTTGAAATCGACTCTAGTTCGGCCCCAGTCCTCTGGGGTGCAAAATCACTCCCGCCTGCCGGAAGCCGCCGGCTTGCAGCAGGTCCCAAAGCTTCTTGGCCATCGGGTCGAGCTGGTTGCCTTGCGCGTGCACGCTGATCGTCAGCACGTTCTCCTGCTGTTGGGGCATGCCGGCAGCCTTGAATACCTCGGCGCTTCCCAGCCGGTTGCCCACTGACAGCACTTTGAAGGGGCCGACGAGCTCCGCGTCACCCATCGATGGCGGCGGCGGCGACGGCTCGTCCCCTTCTTCCGGCGCGCGAGCGACGGGAACGACGCCCCTGGGAACCAGGAACGAGACCGTGTCTCCCGGCTTGATTAGCGAGGGAACGAACGTCCGCGTATCGACCGGCACCCACATTGCCCGTTCGTTTTCACCGGTCAGGGCCAGCTCCGATGGAGGAGTCTTGAGCTGTTCTTGAAGCACCATCTCGCCGCCGCCATAGTCGCGCGTCGCCTTCATGCCCACCACTGCGCCGCGGTCAGAGAACAGGATTGCATCGACGCTGAGCTGCGACGAAACAGCGACTTTCGGAATTTCCAGCGGGGCAAAATGATCCTCGCGAAATGTTTCGCCGCGCTTGATCGAGGCACGAGAGTCGATCGAAAGGAAGGCCACTTTATCAAAGTTGGCCGCCTTGTTCGTGAGGTACAGGAAATTGAGCGTGGCCCCGATGACGCCCAGGACGATCGCCACGATCAAGCCCAGATGGTTTTTCATGGTCTTTGCAAATCAAGGTTCGCCGGCAGGCGCAACGAATGCCAGCCCGTGCAGGCCACCCTGGCCATCGTACTCGAAATGGACCTGCGCCCTAAGCGGTTTTTCGCCATCCCGGAGAAACTCCGCCTGCCAGCGCCCCGAGGCTTTCGGCGGATCGCCCTGGATTTGCCAACCTTTTGCGTGGACGCCGGTGCGGAAATGATCCTCCCACGCCGACACTTGACCCTCGCCGCGAAACGTCGTCAGGATCGATCCATCCGGCTGAAGAAGCGACATCACGCGCTGGCTATCGGGCGGAAGAGGAATGGTCGATTCCCCCGAAGTTGCCGGCGAGGCGCCGTCGACGCGGAAGGCATAGGCCGTCCACTCGTCTTCGTTGCCAGGCACCGCCAAACCGATGGAGACAATCCGCAGGTCCAGGGGCGTCGGTAGAACGGATTTCTTTTCATTTCCCGAAATACCCTCCACCTTGGAAGGCAACGAATTCACATGGGCGATGGTCGAACAGATCACCAGCGGCATCAACTGCGGCCATTCGTCGATCCGCCAACCATCTCCCGATTCGGCCGGTACTTTGCCGGCCAACTCCGCCAGCAATCGCAGCTCCGCAGGCGAGGCCGATGAGCTGTTCGAACTGCCCGGGCGCGTGGCAGGCCGGCACAACTCGCGCAGTTCGCGGAGCACATCCTGGTGCTTTCCGCGAATCTGACGAGTCTGCACCGTCGTGGCCAGGGCGCCAAATTCCAGTTGTCGGACCTCCGGTTCCGGTCCTGTCCCGCTGTCGCGCGCACGGGCTGTAGGCGACGTGGCGGGTGTTTCCCCCCACCAGATAAGTACCTGACGGCCGAGAGTCAAACCGGCAATGATTACCAGTGCGGTGGCCAGGCCATTGGTAGTCCAGCCGGCAATTCGCCTGGCGAGGTGCCCAAAGTCCCGGCCCGTTTCCTGTCGCTTCGGCTCTGGCCGCGACGAAGCTGATGGAGAATCGGCCATGGGAGCTACGGAGGTTGCTGAAGCTGCTGCCGGAAATCCTGAAGCTTCTTGATCTTGGTCAGAAGGTGGTGGTTGGGAGGCGGCATCAGCGGCGGCGGAAACAGAACGGCGAGCTGGCGTTGATAGAGGCCGATGAACCCCGAGCAGAGGTGCAGCGGCACGTCGAAGCGGCGGTTGCGCGCCGACGGATCGTTCCAGCCGTAAATCCGGTCCTGATGCCGCGGCAGATAATTCATCCGCACCTCGTTGCGATCACTGCTGGTGAACGTGGGAAAGAGCGGATGAAATTCCTGCCCCATTCCCCAGGCACGAAGTTCCTGGTCGCGGTCGAGGATCCACAGGTCGTCTTGGTTGTACCGCGACTGAGTGACGTTCTTGGCGGACCAGTACGCGTTGAATAGTCCGCGATCGATCTGCCACTCGTGTGGATCCTCGTCCGTATAGGACGAGGGATTGCCGTCCAGCACGTACAGCCGCGGCATTCGCCGGGCGGTATTTCCCGGAATCCCCATCTGTGAGAACTGGAACTTGTTGTCCAGGAGCAGATGTTCGACGTCGTGGCGATAGGCGCCCAGGCTGGCGAGCATGGGTGGCAAACGCTGGTGGTGCGACTCCCCTTCGATCAGCCCCTTGGTCAGGTCGAGCACGCGGTCATCGACGTCGAGCTGCGGCAGCGGGCCGCGCGCGACGGGATGGTAATTGGCAGGACTGTCGATCTGCGCAAGGTTGCCCGCGCCCGCGAAATTGAACGTGGCTGGCACGGGCCAGGCCGCTGGGCGAATTTCCTCAAACAGCCCGCCGCGCGGCCAGCGATGGCGCCAGGACGTGCTGCGCGCGGCCACGAGAGCCCGCACCTTCCAGGTGGCTGCCGCGCCCAGAGCGACCATCAGTGCCATCGTGAACAGGAGCAGCGGCAGGGAGAGGGTCAGCTCCAGCGGCGCCAGGCCCCTGCGCTTCCGCGCGCGGCGGCAGCGCTTAGGAGGGGCTTCCCAGCCCGTCCGAAAGTAAACGGGCTCGGCAGCCGTCGCGCTTGGGACGGACTGGTAAGCCCGCCCTACATCGCTAGTGCGTTGTGATTCGCCGGATATCGCGTGCATCGATCGGACTGAGGTTCGGCAGACTCCACGGTCGGGATGTGGCAGTTGTAGTCATGGACGGCAATTGCGGCTGCGTCTGGAGAATCGGGCCGATACTTTCGTGCATCGCCGGCACGATCTGGAACGACCAGTTCTGCGTCATCAGGTCCCAATTGCCGCTGGGGACGAACAGCATCCCCTGGGCATAGGCCTGAGCGTCGCTTTCCAGCCGCGTTTGAAAGACTTTTCCCATCGTCGGCGCGATCTGCGGCCGGTAAGCCACACCGACGAACATGTAATCCTGCCCCAATCTCGACCGATCGAAGCCGACGTCGCCTGGCGTATAGCGGATTACGTAGGGAAGGTTGGTCGTCGGGTATTCCTCTTCCAGCAGGCGGCGGAGCTGGCCGCGAGTGAAGCCGCGCCAAAGCTGTCCGAACTGGCT
>DASRJP010000258.1:0-6093 GCA_035649415.1 Pirellulaceae bacterium
CGCCCGCCCGGAGACCCGCCATGCTCTCCCTCCTCGGCAAATCACATCGCTTTTGCGATGGCGTTTCGCGCCGCTCGTTCTTGCAGCTTGGCGGACTGGCGGTCGGCGGTCTCTCGCTCTCGCAATTGCTCCAGCTCGAGGCCCAGGCCGGCATCGGCCGCTCGCACAAGTCGGTGATCATGATCTTCCTGTCGGGCGGCCCGCCCCATCAGGATATGTTCGACCTGAAGATGGACGCCCCGGCTGAAATCCGCGGCGAGTTTTCGCCGATTTCCACCAGCGTCGCCGGCATTCAGATTTGCGAGCATCTGCCGCGGATGGCCCACATGATGAACAAGTTCGTGCCGATCCGCTCGCTGGTCGGGTCGGAAGGGCGGCACGCGTCATTTCAGTGCATGACCGGCTGGCCGACCACGCAGCAGCCTCCTGGCGGCTGGCCGTCGTTCGGTTCGGTCGTGGCCAGGCTGCAAGGGGTGGCGGCCGCGGGAGTGCCGCCGTACGTCGGCCTCTCACCGAAGATGAAGGGGAGTTTTTGGGCCGATCCAGGACAGCCCGGATTTCTCGGCCAGGCGTATGCCCCGTTCACGCCGAACAACGGCGGCGCGGCGAACCTGCTGCTGGAAGGAATCACGCTCGACAAGCTCACCAGCCGCGACTCGCTGCGAAACAAGCTCGACAAGCTCCGCAGCGCAGCCGAGAGCGATGCGTCGATTGCCGGCCTCGACGCCTACCAGCAGCAGGCGCTGGGCATTCTTACTTCGAGCAAGCTGGCCGACGCGCTCGACCTGGAAAAAGAAGATTCGGTTCTGCGCGAGAAATACGGCGGCGGCTCGCTCGAGAATGCTGGTTACGGCGACGCTGGGCCGCTGACCAACGATTACTTGCTGGCCGCGCGGCGGCTGGTCGAAGCGGGCGTGCGCGTCGTCAGCCTGGCTTACGGCCGCTGGGACTGGCACGGCCGGCCGCACGGCACGGCGTTCGACAACGCCCGCGATCATCTGCCGCGGCTCGATCGGGGAGTAACCACGCTGATCGAGGATTTGGAATCGCGCGGCATGCTCAATGACGTGTCGGTGCTCGTGTGGGGCGAGTTCGGCCGCACGCCGCGAATCAACAAGAACGGCGGACGCGACCACTGGCCGCAGGTGGCCTGCGCCCTCTTGGCTGGCGGCGGCATTCGGGCCGGCCAGGTGATCGGCTCGACCAACCGCCTGGGCGAACACGCCAAAGACCGCCCCGTCCACTTCCAGGAAATCCTCGCCACGCTCTACCACAACCTGGGAATCGACGTGAACCGCGCCACGATCAATGACCTCAGCGGCCGGCCACGATACTTGGTCGATCACGCGCTGTATCAGCCGCTAAAGGAAGTGGTGTAACTTGGTGGCTGGGGCGTAGGCCGCCGAAGCCCTGGCGACGCGGTCAACGACAAGCCGTGGCGTCGCCGACTCCGCCACAGCCACCGCCTCGCAAATTGCATGCTCTCGCTCAAGCTTCTCCACACGCTCACGCACCCCAATGCCGTCTATGCGGCGGCATTCACGCCGGACGGAAAGACACTGGCCACCGCCAGCCTGGACAACACGATCAAGCTGTGGAACGTAGCCGACGGCAAGGAGCAGGCGCGGCTGAAAGGACACGGCGATGGCGTCTGCGGCGTGGCCTTCTCGGCGGATGGCACGAAGCTCTTTTCCGCCAGTCTCGACAAGACGGTGAAGATCTGGGACGCGGCTGCCGGGTCGGCGCTGGCGACGCTCACCGGCCACCAGGACTACATCGAGTGCTTCGCGGCATCGGCCGACGGCAAGACTCTGATCACCGGCAGTCACGACAAAGATGTGCGGGTGTGGAGTGCCGAGGGTTCGTCGATCGCCGTCCTGAAGGGGCACACTGATGCGGTCTACTGCGTCGCCCTTTCGCCTGACGGCAAGCTGGCCGCGTCGGGGAGCCTCGATAACAAGCTGCTGCTGTGGGAAGTCGGCAGCGGCAAGTCGCGTCCGCTGGCCGGCCACGACGGCATCGTTCAATCGGTCGCCTTCTCGCCGGATGGACAGACGCTCGCCTCCGGCGGCAGCGACACGACGATTAAGTGGTGGGACGTAGCCAAGGCGGAGGTGCGGACGACGCTGAACGGCCACGAGCAGCTCGTCAAATGCCTGGCCTATTCGGCCGACGGGAAGTTGCTGGCATCCGGCAGCGTCGATGGCCAGGTGATCGTCTGGGACGGCAAGATCGGCATCAAGCTGGCGGCCGCGGCGGCCCACGAAAACAGCATCTACGGCGTGGCCTTCGCGCCGGGCGGCGGTCTCGTGGCAACGGCCAGCTTCGACCGGTCGATCAAGCTGTGGCGGATCGAGGGGCTGTAAGGCTTGGCCAGCTTGAATTGCTGCTGGATTTCTGGCCCGCGGCGCGAATAAGTGGCCGAGGTGGTGCATCTATTCTCCCGCGGCGCGGAAAATCCGCGAACCAATTTCGCGGCCAGCCGTCTAGTCAGTAGGGTGGGCTTCCCAGCCCGTCCACTCGTAGTAGGCACACTCCGTGTGCCGTGAAGGGGACGGCGCACGGAGCGTGCCCACTACGCATGCTACGAAGGAAACGAGCCATGTTGGTCCAGCGAAAACGCCTGAGTGACAACAAACCGTGCGGCGGCCGCTTTGCCGGTTATCCGGCGAATTTTCGGCCCGCGCAGACGCTGCGCTTGTGACCAGGGTGGATTCCAAGGCGAATCGCCATCACCCGGTGTCGCACGCGGCACCGGGTTTTTTCGTCGAGTTGTTGCGGCGGGCTGGTAGCTGAGACGGCATAGCGCCTGCCTGAAGAGCAGGAGAGGAGGATTCGAGCGCCTCCCAGCCCACTGTGAATGAAGTTTGGAAGTTGCCGGGACAGGTTGAAAACCTGTCCTACGAATCGGGATGTAGGGTAGCGGCAATCCCACGCGTTTCGGGTACGCGGAGCCGCCGGTTCGAGTCCGGCCGTCCCGACTGGGAACAGGAGTCAGGAATCAGGGGACAGGAGACAGGAGATGAACAGCGTAGCACGTTACAAACGCGGCGCCCGACTTCACGCGAGGTCGTGGTGTAACGGCAGCATCCCTGGCTTTTAACCAGGCGGGCGAGGGTTCGAATCCTTCCGGCCTCATCGAGACAAGAGAGCAGAGGTCAGAGTTTTGGCAACGCCATACGACCACTGACTCCTGGTTCCTGACTCCTGACCCCTGACTTGGGATCGAGGTGTTAGCGGCAGCATCCCCGGTTCTTACCCGGTGAAGTGAGGGTTCAAGTCCCTCCGGTTCCACTGCGAACGACGAGGCGAGCGGGGGGCGTAAACGCCCTGATGATTGACCGCAATTTGATGTTTGACAATCTGGTTGTGTTCGATCGGCGCCCATGATGTAACGGCAGCCTGCTGCCTTGCCAGGGCGGAAGAGCGGGTTCGATTCCCGCTGGGCGCTCTCAGCCGCGGTTCACGGTCGCGGCATTCGATGCGGTGGAGCCCGTGCTGGTACGGGCAGGCGCCTGTTAAGCGCCCCTACGCAGGTTCGATTCCTGCCGCCGCAGCTCGAAACGAAGGTTTTGACGCATGGCGAGAAAGTATGAGGGTGTGAGGGTAAGGGAGTGTGCGGGAAGAGTTTTGCAATCCTCTCCCAAACTCTCACACTCGCACACTGCGACACTGGCGAGGACGGTTATTCTGCGCGAACCGAAAACACGATCGCGCGTCAGTCTCCCTGCACTCCGGGGCAGTTGCTGCTGGTAGTGACGCCTGGCTCTGAACCAGGAAGGCGTTGGTTCGATTCCAACCCCCGGAACTCAATAAGTAAGAGGCACACTCCGTGTGCTGCAAGTCAGGACGGCACACGGAGTGTGCCTACTACATGGTCCCGTGGTCTAGCGGCATGGGCCCCTGGCTTACAACCAGGTGACGGTGGTTCAACTCCATCCGGGACTACTTGTTTGCTTTACGGCTCGGTATGGCAACTGGCAGACCACTCTGTCTCAGACACAGAGATGCTGTGGGTTCGAATCCCACCTGAGCTACTAAGGAAGGGATCAGGAGACAGGAGTCGGGGTCACATACGCACGCTGACTCCTGATTCCTGGAAAATTGTCCTCGTGGAGCAGCCCGGAGTGCTCGCTACCCTGTCACGGTAGAGGTCGTCGGTTCAAATCCGATCGGGGACGCTGGAATGTAGTCCACTCGCTCCGCGAGTGGACAATGAGCACTCGCGGAGCGAGTGCTCTACGATGAGCGTCGGCTGGGCATGGGCGAGCCCAAGTGGCTGTAAACCACCCGCCACTGGCTGTGCAGGTTCAACTCCTGCCCGGCGCACTCGTAGGACAGCTTTCCCAGCCCGTCGTCGAAAGACATCGTAGCGAACCGACGGGCTGGAAGCCCGTCCTATGAGACGGCCCGTTCTTCTAACGGCTCAGGATGCTGGGCTTTCAATCCGGCAATGCGGGTTCGAATCCCGCACGGGCTGCTGCGACGTAGAACGGATTTCAATCCGTTCCAGAACCAACGGAATGAATTTCGATTTACCAATGCCGCGGGTGGGCCAGCGCCCAGCGAGGCCTCATAAGCCACGACCGCCGGGTGCGACCCCCGGACCCGCCACTTGAGGAAATGACCAATGACCAAATCCCAACGACCAATGAAGGACGTTTGCGAAATCACCAATTGGTCATTGGTGCTTGGTCATTTCCCGACAGGGTCTGTAGGTGCTCACGGCCGCACGCCGCCGTGGTAGGGCGGAAGACCGGGTTCGATTCCCGGACGGACCTCTCGCAACATGGGCTGGAATGACCAAGGCGGCGACCGATCCTCGCACGATCGGTGCGGTGGGTTCGATTCCCACCCGGTCCACAATGTAGGGCACTCGCTCCGCGAGTGCCCATGGGGTCGCCTGAACCGGATTGTGTATCGTCACGAAGTGACCGGTGGCGTCGCGCGTACTTGTCCACTCGCGGAGCGAGTGGACTACATTCGGAAGGTAGCCGGATACGGCTGGCCGGACCGCAGTGCTAATGCGGCTCCCAATTTTGGGATCAGGGTTCGAATCCCTGGCCTTCCGCTGTCACCGAACCATCAGCTTCAACAATTCCATCCGAAAGGAGGATGCCATGCGCAGTTCCCATCAACCATCGCAACCTGATTCCGCGTCCTCGCGGACGGTCCGCGGGGACGGCTGAGGTGCCTGACATACGCCTCGGCATTTCGTGTTCCCGAGATTCAAGGATCGTGTGATGGATACGAATTTGATTGTGCGCCACTTCGCACGCATCGGTGCGCGGGCCCTGGTGCGTGTCCAGGCTCCTGTTCGCAGAGAATCGGGAGTCGTTATTGATGTCCGCCGCGACCGCGAAGGGGAGTTCTTCGACCTCGACATCGCCAGCGGACTGACACTGGAGGTGAGTGTTGTCGACATACGGCCCGATCTGCGGCATTTGCTGCTGATGTCTCGCGTGGGAAATGATCGGCACAAGTTCCTTTGCGGCCACGACGAGCGGCACTGGTTCGTCGCGGCAGTCCCGGAGCGGGAGGCGGCCTCCAGCGTGCAGACGGCATTCGAGGCCCTCAAGCCTGCAGCCGTGCGGCAGCGGCAGGATCTCCTGCGGGTCAAGCCGCGCAAGCGGAATCGCCGCCGCAACGGGGCCTTCATCCGTCAGGGTGAGTGGTTTTTTGTACCGGCCTCGGCCAGTTTCCAGCCCAATGCGAAGCTAATGCTTCGCAACGAGCCGATTAGCCGTGGTCGGGGCAAGCCGCACTACTGCGAGGAACTGGTGCGGACGGGAGGCGAGTTGGTTTACGTCAGCATCCGGCATCCGCAGGGACTGACGGAGGAGGAATATCGCCAGTTGATCCGCAATGAACCCCGCCTGCGTTCGCTGCACTGGATTGCGCAGCGACGCAATCCCGAGGTGTTTGTCCGCGGCAAGGTGCGCCACGCCGACCACAAGACGATCATCCTGATCGGCTGGCACCAGGTGCTGATGAACACCGAGACGCAGGCTGCCGCCATGCGGCACGTGGCGTTTATTGACTGACCGGCAAGACCGGTTTGGCGGCTGCCGTACATTTGTTGTTGGCAGCCGC
>DASRJP010000259.1:0-7644 GCA_035649415.1 Pirellulaceae bacterium
GACAGCAGCCGATTGTCCGCATCCCTCCGACCTCCGACCTCTGACCGCTGACCTCTCTCCCCTGAACCCTTAACCCCGAACCCTGAACCCTGCCGGTACACCGCACTACACACCATCCACCGCTGCATCCGCTTCACCGACCAGCCTTCATGCATGAAACGGCTCGCCAAATAGTCGAGCAGCTCGGGGTGCGATGGCGGCTCGCTCCGCAAGCCAAAGTCGCTCGGAGTGCGAACGAGGCCAGCGCCGAAGTGGTGCAGCCAGAGGCGGTTGATGAAGACGCGAGCGGTCAGCGGATTATCCGGCGACATGATCGCCCGCGCCAGCTCCAGCCGGCCGCTGCCGCTGGTGAAGGGTTTGCGATCGCGGCTGGCGATCGACACGAACTGCCGCGGCACGCTGTCGCCCAGTCGGTTCGGATTGCCGCGGAGGAAGATCCGCGGGTCGTAGCGTTCGCCCTCGAGCAAGACCATCGCTCGCGGCGGCGCGGCCGGGCCGGTCATCAGCCACTGCTCGACATCTTTGAGCAGCTTTTGATATTCCCCTTGCGACGCCCGATCAGGAAGCAGGCTCAAAAAGCCCCAGCCAAAGACCAGCGGCAGGTTGGCCGGCGCGTCCGCACTGTATAACTCCTGGCGCAGTTGCTCCTCGACCGAGTCGCCCAGCGCGCTCGGCGCTGGCAGCTTTTGCTCCGCGCACGTTTTCAGCGTTGTTCGCCAACCGTACTCAACTCGCTTGAACAATTCGCCATACCGCTTCGCTACGTCGGGCAGCGAAGCCGGCGGCTTCTCCGTCAGCTCCTTGAGCAGCAGCGGATGCACGGCTACCGGCAGCTTTTCTCCAGCCGCCGATTCTCCCTTGGCCATCGCCGCGATCACCGCTGGCGCTTGCTCGCTGAACTTTGCCTCGGGAATCGCCGAGAGCACGTGCCACGGCAGCCAGACCGGATGCGGCGTCGCCTCAGTCTTCTCCAGGTAGACGCGATAGCGCACGATCATCGCTGGATTCAACTCGCCCGGATCAGTCAGCAGCATGAACTCCTCGGTGGACGGTCTCTGTCGCTCGGCATGAGCCGCCAGCAGATACTCCGCCACGCGCGTCTTCGCTCCTTCAACCAGTGCCGCATGCTTGCCGCGGACGAATTTTTCCAGCCGCCCATTGTGGACCGCCAGCTCGCTGGCGAAATACTCGTACTCCTCGCGATGCGGCGGCGGCGAAAACTCCGGCGGCACCAGCGGCTCGTTGCAACTGCGCAGCACGCCGTACAGCGAGTAATAGTCGGCCTGCGGAATTGGGTCGTATTTGTGGTCGTGGCAGCGGGCGCACGTCACGGTCAGCCCCATCAGCCCGCGGGTGATCACATCGATCCGGTCGTCGGCAATGTCATGGACGTTCCCCATGAAGTGCGCGCCGATCGTGAGGAAGCCGAGCGCCGTCAGCGGCTGCGGATCGTTTTTCAAATCGAGCTGATCGGCCGCGAGCTGCTCCAGCACGAACCGGTCGTATGGCTTGTCTGCATTCAGCGAGCGGACGATGTAATCGCGATAGGTGTAGCTCCAGGGATAATTCTTCTCCTCGAAAAAGACGTACCCCTTGTTGTCGGCATAGCGGGCCACATCGAGCCAGTGGCGGGCCCATCGCTCTCCATAGCGGGGCGAAGCAAGCAAGCGGTCAACCTGTCGCTCGAAGGCGTCGGCGGACGCGTCACGCTCGAAAGCGGCCACTTCGTCCATGGTCGGCGGCAGTCCAATCACGTCAAACGATGTCCGGCGCAGCAGCGTGCGGCGATCGGCCGGCGGCGACGGCGACAGTCCAGCGGCGGTCAGCTTGTCCAGAATGAACGGATCGACGGGGGTCACGGGCCATGTTCGCGCCGGCCCGGTTGGAGAAGCCGGCAGCGGCGGCTGCACGACCCTCTGGTAGGCCCAGTGGAATTTCCAGGCGTCCTCCGCTCGAATCACCGGGCTCTTTTCTGGCCAGGGCAGCCCCATTTCGACCCACCTGGCCAGTGCCGCGACCTGCTCGGGTTTGAGCGGCGCGACCGGCGGCATTTTCAGCTCGCCCTCGCGCTTGACCGCTTGAACCAGCTCGCTATCGTCCGGCTTTTCTGGAATTGCCGCCGGGCCGATGTCCCCTCCCTTGAGCACCGCAGCCCGCGAATCGAGCCTGAGATTCGACTCCTGCTTCTTCGCGCCGTGACATTCCAGACAGTGCGTGACGAGCACGGGGCGAACGTGCTTTTCGAAGAAGTCGAGCTGCTCGCTTGAAAAACTGGCGGGTTTTTTATCCTCCGCGCATGCGGTTGCTACCGCCAGACATATGGCAGCCGCCACTGGCAGCGCGATCTGTGTCTTCCAGTTCATCACCCCAGTGTAGTCGGCAATTTGAGCCCATTCATCGGGGCCAACGAGGCGTCCGGTGTGATAAACTGGCGATGCATCACAATCCTCACGCAACAAGCCTCATGAAACGTCCCTCTCATGGCGGCGGCTGGCAAGCCATCTGGTACACGCTCAAGAAAGCCCGCCAGGTCGGCGGCATCTGGAAGCTGTGGCAGGCGATGCGCAGCCGCAATGCGTGCAAGACGTGCGCCCTGGGGATGGGGGGACAAAAGGGCGGGATGGTCAATGAGGCCGGGCAATTCCCGGAAGTATGCAAAAAATCGCTCCAGGCGATGGCCGCCGACATGCAGGGAGCGATCAAGCCGCAGTTCTGGAGCACTTACTCGCTGCCGCAGCTTCAGTCGTTCTCGCCGCTGGAGTTGGAATCGTGCGGCCGGCTGACGCAGCCGGTGCTCCTCGAAGCGGGGAGCCAGTTCTACCGCGTCATCGAGTGGGACGAAGCCTTCCGCCGCATTGTCGCCAAACTGAAATCCGTCTCGCCCAGCGAGACCTTCTGGTACTTCAGCGGCCGAAGCTCTAACGAAGCTGGCTTTTTGCTCCAGCTTTTCGCCCGCATCTACGGCACCAACAACGTTAACAACTGTAGCTACTACTGCCACCAGGCCAGCGGCGTCGGCCTGACCAGCTCCGTCGGCAGCGGCACCGCCACGCTCCTGCTCGACGACGTCGAGCACGCCGATCTCATGTTTGTCATCGGCGGCAATCCGGCGAGCAATCATCCCCGGCTGATGACGACGCTCAAGAACGTCCGCCGCCGCGGCGGCCACGTGATCGTCGTCAACCCGGTGATCGAGACGGGGCTCATCAACTTCCGCGTGCCGAGCGACCCGTGGAGCATGCTCTTCGGCAGCCCGATCGCGTCACTTTACGTCCAGCCGCACATCGGTGGCGACCTGGCGCTGCTGGCCGGCATTGCCAAACGGATCGACGAGATGGGGGCCCAGGACGAACGCTTTTTGCGCGACCACTGCGAAGGATACGACGAGTGGATCGCAGCCATCCGCAATTCGCCATGGAGCGAAATTCGCGACAAGTCGGGAGTCGCGCAACAGCAGATCGACCAGATCGCGGAACGTTACGCGTCCGCGAAACGGGTCGTGTTTAGCTGGACGATGGGGATTACGCACCACGCCCACGGCGTCTCCAACGTGCAGGCGATTGCCAATCTGGCCCTGATGCGCGGGATGGTCGGCCGCCCTGGCTGCGGCCTGCTTCCCATCCGCGGACACAGCAACGTCCAAGGCATCGGGTCGATGGGGGTAACCCCGAGGCTTCGCGACGCCGTTTTCGATCGGCTCCAAAAGGAGTTCGGCGTAGCACTTCCGACAGCGACGGGGCTCGACACGCTCGGCTGCGTGGAGGAAGCGCACGCCGGCCGGCTGAAGATGGGCTTCTGCCTCGGCGGCAATCTGTACGGCTCCAATCCCGATGCGACATTTTCCGCTGAAGCACTGGGCCAGCTAGATTTGATCGTCTATCTGAACACGACGCTCAACACAGGACACGCCCACGGCCTGGCCAAGACGACGATCGTCCTACCAGTGCTGGCTCGCGACGAGGAGCCAGAGCCGACGACGCAGGAGTCGATGTTCAACTACGTCCGCCTGAGCGACGGTGGGCCGCGGCGGCACGACGGCCCGCGCAGCGAGGTTGAGGTGATCGCTGCCGTGGCGAGGCAGACGCTGGGGGACAGCGGACCGGTCGATTGGCAGAGCATGCAGTCCACCGGCAAAATCCGCCAGGCGATCGCCAAGGTGATCCCCGGCTTTGAGCAGCTGGCCTCAATCGATGAAACGAAAAAGGAATTTCAGCTCCCCGGCCGCACGCTCCACGAACCAAGATTTCCCACGCCATCCGGCAAAGCAATCCTGCACATACACGATCTGCCGGAGCTGCCCGGCGGTGAACACGAATTGCGACTGATGACCGTCCGCAGCGAAGGACAGTTCAACACCGTCGTCTACGAACAGGAGGACATCTACCGCGGCCAGGAGCGGCGCGACGTGATCCTGCTCCATCCCGACGACATGCGCCGGCTGGGGCTCGCCGAGAATCAGGCGGTGACCGTCCGCAGCCAGACCGGCCAGATGACCGGCATTCTGGCCCGCTCGTTCGATTCGATCCGGGCCGGCAACGCGCTGATGTACTATCCCGAGGCCAACGTCCTTGTGCCGCGGACTGCCGATCCCAAGAGCCGCACGCCGGCATTCAAGAGCGTCCTGGTGAGGGTGTCCACCCAAGTGCAGGCCCCCATCGCCGCATCACCGGTTCGCTAACCAAAGCACCAGTCTCCCAAATGACGCAGCCGCTGGCTAGACTTTTGGATTGAGCCAACCGGGCTCCCCTGCGCCCCCGCCTACCAATCTCGAGCCCCCCATGACCAAACCACGCAGCGCCGGCCTCGTCTTGCTGGCGGCGATTACCATTTTCGTCAGCGCGTTCTTGCTGTTTCAGGTCCAGCCGCTCATCAGCAAAAAAATCCTCCCCTGGTTCGGCGGTTCCCCAGCCGTCTGGACTACCTGCATGCTGTTTTTCCAGGTGCTGCTGCTGGCGGGCTATACCTACGCGCACCTGCTCACGAAATACGTCTCGCCGCTCTGGCAGGGGCGGATTCACGCGGCGCTGCTCGTGGCCGCCGTCTGCACGCTGCCGATCATACCGGCGGACTCGTGGAAGCCGGACTCCGGCACCTGGCCATCGGCGCGCATCCTGCTCCTCCTGCTGGCCAAAGTCGGTGCGCCGTATTTCCTGCTTTCGACGACCGGCCCGCTCATCCAGGCCTGGTATGCCTTGGCCAATCCGGGAAAGTCGCCGTACCGGCTCTACGCACTCTCGAACGTTGGCTCCTTGGGAGCACTGCTTACCTACCCGTTCGTCTTTGAGCGGTTCTTGACAGTGAACGTGCAAGGCTGGATGTGGTCGGCGGCATTCGTCTTGTTCGCCTTGCTGGCCGGCGGGATGGGGCTGTGGATCTGGCGGATTGCCGCCCGATTGGGGCAAGAGGGAGTGGAGCCTGAGTTAGCCACGGGCGCCGGGGATACTCCCGCGAAGGCTGCCGGTCCGCCAAAGTGGTATCACCAACTCGGCTGGCTGCTGCTGGCTGCGCTGCCGTCGATGACTTTTCTGGCAATCACCAATTACCTCTGCCAAGATGTCGCGCCTGTGCCGCTGCTGTTCATCGTTCCCCTCAGTCTGTATCTGCTGACCCTCATCATCTGCTTTGACCGCGAAGTGTGGTATTCGCGCGTGTTCTTCGGACTGATGGGCGCACTGACGATTGCGCTGCTCTGCAGTCTGGAAAATGTCAAGACTGTCGACCAAGCGCTCGCTAGCGTGAACGCCAATCTCAGCTTCTCGAAGTCCGTGGATGCCGTGTTGTCAGTGCCGAAGGAAGTGGGATTTGCCATCAACCGCAAATTCAAGACGAATCACGACTGGAGCATTCCGCTCACGGCCGAGGATTATGAGGACGACGTTTATTTTCAGGCGGTAATGTATTTGTCGGCCCTGTTCTTCGGCTGCATGCTTTGCCACGGCGAGCTGGTCAAGCTGAAGCCAGCGCCAAAGTACCTCACCCAGTACTATCTGCTGATTTCAGCGGGGGGCGCTCTGGGCGGCCTGTTTGTGGCGCTGGTCAGCCCGTCTCTTTTCGTCCGTCCTTATGAGCTGCCTCTGAGCATCGTCGGCTGTTTTGCCGTGGCGATGCTGGCCCTGTTTTTTGCCGGTCGGCGGTTCAAGGTGGCTAGGCAGGAGATGGTGCAGTGGTCGGGGGCCTTCGCCTGCGCTGGCTGCTTGATCCTGATCGCCGCCTCGCAGGCGAATTTCCAGGAGAAGGACGGCGTCGAGACGATTACTCGCCGGCGAAATTTTTACGGGGCGATTGAGGTCCGCAAAGTCGTGGTCACCGACGACAGCGGCGAAGTGCACGAAGGGAGGGCCTTGTATCACGGCCGCATCCTGCACGGCTTCCAGTACATGAGCGACAGCCGCATCGACCAGATCACCACCTATTACGGGCCGAATTCGGGGCCGGGGCTGGCGGTGCGGCACCATCCCAAGCGTTTGACCGGCGAACCGATGAGCGTGGGCGTCGTGGGCCTGGGGACCGGCACTATGGCCGGTTTCGCCCAGAAGGGAGATTACTTTTGCTTTTACGACATTGACCCGAAGATCAAGCAATTGCACGACGAAGGGATTTTCCAATTCGTGCAGCGAGCGCGAAAGCGCGGGGCTGAGGTCCCGATCCTGCTAGGGGATGCGCGGCTCACCATGGAGCGCGAGGTCGCTGCCAAATCGAAGCAGTACGACCTGATCGTCCTCGACGCCTTCAGCGGGGACGCCATTCCTGCGCACCTGCTGACGCTCGAGTGCATGCAGATCTACGACGACCTGCTCCGCCGCGACGCCAATGGCCAATCCACCGGCATTCTGGCAATCCACATCAGCAATCGTTACCTCAACCTGGCGCCGGTCGTCGATGCGTTGGCTCAAAAACACCACTTTGAACAAGTTCCAGTCGACGACAACGGCGGATCCGACGAATGGGACACTTCCTCCAACTGGATTCTCCTGACCCGCAATCAGGATTTCCTCAATGACGTCGTGATCAAGGGGGCGCAGGCCCAATACACGCCGGCGAAAAAACCCAAACCGGTCATGTGGACCGATCAGTGGAGCAACCTGTGGGATATTCTCAAACACTAGGGGCCGCGGCGCTGTTTAGATATCGAGCCCCAAATACTCCGTCGGCAATTCCCGCAGCACTTCCTCCGTGCTGGTGACGCCCTGCGCCACTTTGAGCATGGCGGCCCGGCGGAATTCCACCATTCCCTGGGCGATCGCCTGTTTCTGGATGTCCTCGGTCGGCCGACCCGCCAGGACCATTTGCCGCAGCTCGCGGTTGAACGTCATGATCTCAAACACGCCGGCCTGGCCGCTGTAGCCCTGGTGCCGGCACTCCTCACACCCGCTGGGGCCATAGATGAATGAACCGAGTCCCGGTTCCAAGAGGTCGCGGATTTCCGCGAATGTTTCGGGGGACTCGCTGATGTCATAGGCCACACGGCAACTCGGGCACAGGACGCGCACCAGCCTCTGGGCGATCGTGCCCAGCAGCGAGCTAGAGAGAAAGAACGGATGCGCCCCCAAGGCCCGCATGCTTTGCACGGCCCCAGCCGCCACCGGTGCGTGCATGGTGGCCAGGACGAGATGACCGCTATTGGCCGCCCGCACGGCCGTATTG
>DASRJP010000260.1:0-11987 GCA_035649415.1 Pirellulaceae bacterium
CGCCGCGGCTGATCTCGATCTGCTCGGGCAGTGGGCCGAAGTCCCAGCGGGTGATGTCGTCGCGCTGCCAGCGGCTTTCTTGCGGCGAGGCGGCAGCGACGGCGGGCTGCTGCTGGACGAACCTGGCTCGCAGCTCGCGAATGTCCCGCGACTCGGCCAGCGTTTTGCCCTGTTCATCGAGCACGCGAACGTTGAACCGCAGATGCGGCGGAAGGCGATCGAGGTCGAACTGGTCGATGCCGATGCGCTGGCCGGCCACGCGGGAAATGGCTTCTGCCGCCGCCTGGAGAAACGGCTGCTGGCCAAACGGCACGGCGGCCGCGGCTTTCTTCGCCGCGTCGGGCGCAGGGCCGATGGCTTGCCTCACGCTCTTGGGCAGAGTCCGAATCAGCGCTTCAAGCTTCTCCTCGACCATCCCGGGCACCAGCCATTCCAGACGTTCGGGAGCAAGCAGGGCGAGTCCATCCCGGGGAACGGTCGCGGTAATGCCGTCCCGCTCAGCCCCAGGCTCGAAGCGATAGGTCAGCGGCACTTGCATCCGCTCGATGGCCAGCCGCAGGGGAAAGTGCGAAGGATCGACTTCGTCCGCCTCATTCCCCACGAGGTCGTCTCGCAGCATGAGGAGTCGATTTTCGGCCGCCGGCGGCTGTGATCGCAGCCACGTTTCGAGCGTCGCCGCGTCGTAGACCTCCGTCGGCAATCGCTCGTCAAAGAACCGGTAAACGACATAGTCATCGACAATCAGCTCGCGGCGGCGCGATTTGGCCGCCAGAGCGGCCAGCTCGTCGCGGAGCTGGCGATTGTGCCGAAAGAAAGCAGCCTTCGTGTCGAACTCCTGCTCCACGAGTGCGCGCTGAATGAAAATCTTCCGCGCTTCGGCGGCATTGATCGGGCCGTAGCGGACTGGGCGCTCGGGGACGATCGTCAGGCCAAAGAGGGAGACTCGCTCCTTGGCCAGCACGGTGCCGTTCTTTGGCGACCAGTGCGGATCGCTATAAGTTCGCGTGACAAGGTGCGCGGCCAGCGGCTCGATCCAGTCGGGATCGATGCGGGCCGCGGTGCGGGCATAGCGACGCGTGGTTTCGACCAGCTCGGCCGCGAGAATCCACGGGGGACGCATTGTCGCGCTTGGCGCGCTGCGTTGCTCGCGGGTCTCCCTCGCTGGAGCTTCGGGCTTGTGGACGAGGCCGCTGCCGGGCCAAAGCAGAAACTTGTTGCCACCGGCCCCTTGATATTCGCGGTCGTCGCCGCGCAGGGCAATATTCGAGAGCAGGCCGGAAAGCAGCGAGCGGTGGATGGCCGCATAGGCGGCGTCGAACGTGCGCTGATTTTCCCTCGCTGACGCTTCGGGTTTGTACCGCCGCTGCCCGATGCGCATCCCTAATTCGCCCACCATTTCCAGTAGCTGCCGGTGAACCTCCTGCCACTCGCGGACTTTGGCTTCGGACAGGAACGACTGCCACAGCGCCTTTTTGAATTGGCTGCGGCTGAGCGTCTCTCGCAGATGGTGCAGAAAGTCCCACAGCCGCACGTACGAGAGAAAATCGGAGTCCGGATCGAGAAAGCGGGCCTGCGCTTCGTCTGCTGCGTGCTGCTTGTCCGCCGGCCGCTCGCGCGGGTCTTGCGTCTCCAGTGCCGCGGCAATGATCAGCACGTCAGCAAGGCAGTGCTCCTCCGCGGCGGCCAGGATCATGCGGCCGATGCGCGGATCGACCGGCAGCCGGGCCAGCTTGCGGCCCATGGGAGTCAGCTGCCGCTCGCCATCGATCGCGCCAATTTCCGCCAGCGTCTTGTAGCCGTCGCGAATTGCCTCTGGCCGCGGCGGGTCGAGGAGCGGAAACTCATCAAGAGGGCCAAGGTCAAAGGCCAGCGTTTGGAGAATGACTGCTGCCAGGTTCGTCCGCTGAATCTCGGGCGCGGTGAACCGCTCGCGCGACAAGTAATCCTCTTCATCGTAGAGGCGAATACAGATTCCCGGGCCGATACGGCCGCAGCGTCCCTTCCGCTGATCGCACGATGCTTGCGACACGGACTCAATCGGCAATCGCTGGACCTTGCTGCGCGGGCTGTAGCGGCTGATGCGGGCCGTCCCCGTATCGACGACGAAACGAATCCCGGGGACGGTGAGCGACGACTCGGCCACGTTCGTCGCCAGTACGATTCGCCGTCCGGAGTGAGGGTGGAAGACCTTGTTCTGTTCGGCAGTCGTGAGGCGCGCGTACAGCGGCAGAATTTCCGCTTTTCCGCCGTGGAGCTCGCGGCCGCGAAGCTTTTGGGCCGCCTCGCGAATATCGCGCTCCGTAGGCAGAAAGACCAGGACGTCGCCGGGGCCGCATTCGCACGCTTCTTCGACGGCGTCTGCCAGTTCGTCCATCGGGCCGGTGTCCCGTCTGCCATATTCCTCCTCGGCAGGCGAGACGCCTGCCCCACGATAGCGCACTTCGACCGGATACGTGCGGCCGGAGACTTCGATGATGGGCACCAAACAAGTAGCAGGCACACTCCGTGTGCCGTCGGGCGGCGAAACGGCACACGGAGTGTGCCTGCTACCTATTAATTCAAAGTGTCGAGCGAACCGCTCGGCGTCGATCGTCGCCGACGTGATGATCAGCCGCAGATCCGGTCGCTGAGGAAGCAGACGGTGCAGGTAACCGAGCAGAAAATCGATGTTCAGCGACCGCTCGTGCGCTTCGTCAATGATGATTGTGTCGTACTGGTCGAGAAACCGATCGCTCTGCGTCTCGGCCAACAGAATGCCGTCGGTCATCACCTTGATCAGCGTATCGGGCGAGGTTTGATCGGCAAAACGTACTTTGTAGCCCACGTAGGACAGGCTTCCAGACTTTCCAGACGGACTGGAAGCCCGTCCTCCAGGGAGTTCCTCCGCCACTCGAGCGGCGATCGACCGGGCGGCAATCCTCCGCGGCTGCGTGTGGCCGATCATTCCCTGAATGCCGCGGCCCGCTTCCAGGCAGAGCTTGGGGAGTTGCGTCGATTTGCCGGAGCCCGTCTCGCCGCAGACAATAAGCACCTGGTGCTCGCGAATCGCAGCGACGATCTCCTGGCGGCGCCCGACAATCGGCAGTGACTCGTCGTAGACCAGCCGCGGCACGTTACCGCGGCGCTGCTCGACGATGACCAGCGACTTGTCCAGCTCGTCGTGCAGTCGGGCCAGGTTTTTGTCGAATGGTCGCCCCTGCTGCTCTGCCGTCTCGATCGCGCGCAGCATGTTCCGCAGGCGATGGCGGTCGGCTTGCATCGCCTGGTCGATTCGTTCCGATAACTGGCGATAGAAGGTCATCGGGACCCGGAACTATTGAGCTACGCCCTCGCCCCGTAACGTCGGTGCAAGCGCGGATTGCGATAGAGCACTTCTGCCAATAGTTCCGGCGATCCTTCAAAGTCGTCGCGGCGGAAGTGCCAATTCCGATCCGTCGGCGCATGGTCGTCGTGAAGCGGCCAGGGATCGAACGGGTCGTAGCCCAAATCGCGAGCCAGCTTGCGGCTGTCGAGACTCACATCGCCGGCCCGCGGCGGAATCGGACCGGCCTCGATTCGCGGGCAGCCATGGAGCAAGCGCGGGTCGTAACCACCAACGCGGTTGACGATCTGCGCGATCTGGTACAGGCTCAGCCGCCGCGGTCCCCCGGCGTGATAAATTCCGGCCAGATCGCTGGCCAGCACGCGGCGAAAGATCCGGTTGAGGCAGTCGGCATAGGTAGGCGTGCGAATCTCGTCGAAGTACAGCGTCGCCGGCTTCCCCTGTTTGAATCGCGACTGGATCCAGTCAATCGCTCCCGCGTGGCCGTTGAAGCTGATTCCCATTGGCAGCGAAATGCGTAGCTGGCAGGCATCCGGCCGCTCGGTCAACAGGAGCCGCTCGGCTTCGGCCATCGTCTTGCCGTAGACCGTAACCGGGTCGGTGAAGTCCTCCTCGACGTGATTGCCGCCGCGAGTGCCGGAGTAAACCAGGTCGATCGATAAGTGCACAAGCCGCACGCCGCGGCCGCCGATCACGTCCAGCAGCGTTTGGAGACTCTCGACGTTGATTCGCCGCGCCATCGCTGGATCGAGCTCGCAGCTCTTGAGCTTGCAGGTTCCCTCGCAGTTGAGCACCGCGCGAAACTGATGCTTGTCGAAGAGCCGCGCCAGGCCCTCGCGATCGTCGCCATCGCAGGGGATGATTCCGTCCCCTCGCAGCGGCCAGTTATCGACGCGGCGGACGGCCATTACCCGCCCCGGATACTTGCGGCGGAAGTAATGCCACGCCCCATACCCTGCCACCCCGGCAATGCCGGTCAGTAGCAGGGGGAGCGGAGGATCGGGAAGCGGAGGGACGTTCATCGGCAAGTGGCGATTTCAGAAGTGGACGACATTATATCCCGCCTGCCCAGGCGCCCGAAGGGATGCCAGCCGCTCGTCAAACTTTGCGCCGCCAGCACAAGTGGACCTCGTGTTTGCCGGTCGTAGCAGTTAGAGCGGAAAGTCCTGCGGCGGGTTCGGGCTATTCCCCGACGATCAACCCAGTCCGGCAACCAGGCGCGTGTCGGCAGCCCAACTTCTTACTTCGTCGCCCGCCGCTAGCATCATGCCCGCCTGTCGCTCGCCCCGCTGCTGGAAAACATTGCTCCCGCTCATCATGGCGGCGCTTGCCATGCGGGCCGCCTTGAGCGCGGACGAAGGCGTGACGATCGCGCCGGGCGCTGGCCCGTGGCAAGGATTGAGCGAGCAGCTAAGCGCCGCACGGCTCGGCGAGATCCGGACCGATGCCGCGGAGCATCGAGCTCTGGCGCTGGACGCAACATTCAGCAATTCGACGGAGGCTGCCGACGCGGCTGAGTTTTGCGACGAAAGGCAAATGGCGGCACTCGAAAAGGCGATGGCCGGGGCCTACAAGCCGCTGTTTTTCGACAACAACTTCGACTACTTGTGCGACAAGTGCTGGTCCGATTGGTGGCTCGGCGACAACCTGAAACGGCACTGTCTGGGCGACTGGGGGGTGCTTGATATCGGCGGCCAGTACCGAGCGCGGCTGCACAACGAGCGAAACATGCGCGGGCTGGGACTGACCGGCGTCGACGACGATTTTCTCTTGCATCGCACGCGCTTGTTTGGCAACGTCGAGGTCGGCGACCGCCTGCGGTTCTATGCCGAGTACCTGGATGCGGAGAGCAACTACGAAAACTTTCCGCCGCGGCAGATCGAAGTCGATCGGTCGGACATGCTCAATCTGTTCGTCGATGGCAAGCTCCTGGCCGCGGACCGCGGCGACCTGTGGCTCCGCTTCGGCCGACAAGAGCTTCTCAATGGGGCGCAGCGATTGATCTCCCCTCTCGACTGGGCCAACACGCGGCGGACATTCGAGGGAGTCAAGCTGTTTTGGAAGGGAGAGAATTGGGACCTGGACGCGTTCTGGACCAATCCGGTCGTCGTCGATCCGGTCCATTTCGACGCCCCGAATCAGAGCCAGGAGTTTTCCGGCTTGTATGCGACGTGGAAAGGCTGTCCTAACCGCAACGTCGATTTGTACGCAATCCGCTACATCGAGACCGAAGGGACGACGTTCCGTTTCAACACGTTCGGCGCCCGCTGGCAGGGGAACGAAGATGCCTGGCTGTGGGAACTGGAAGGGGCCTACCAGAACGGCAACTTCAGCGGCGAGGACCACGTCGCCGGCTTTTATGTGGTTGGCGGCGGGCGCAAGCTCGACTCCCTTCCCTGGTCGCCCGTCCTGTGGCTCTACTACGACTGGGCCAGCGGCGATGAAACGATCAATAACGGGTTTCATCACCTGTTCCCGCTGGGGCACAAGTACATGGGCTACATGGACCTGTTTGGCAGGCGGAACATCGAGGACGCCAATCTCCAGCTCACGATGAAGCCGGCCGAGAAACTGACGTTTCTGCTGTGGCACCACATCTTCTGGCGGCAGGACGGCGACGACGTGCCCTACAACATTACGATGACGCCGTTTGTGACGGACCCGCGGGGCAGTCAATATCTGGGACAGGAGCTCGACCTGCTGTTCACTTGGGCCTTTCATCCGCGGCAAGAGCTGCTCTTTGGCTACTCGCACTTCTGGCACGGCAGCTTCTACGACACCAATCCGGCCGTGCCGTTCGACGGCGACGCCGATTTTTTCTATACGCACTACCAAATCAATTTTTGAGTCCGCGGAGTTGGCGGTAGATGTGCAGGTACGTGCGCGCGAGGGGCAAGCCATCTTTCCCAAACACCCTCACACCCCGATGCCTCGCTCTGTCTCTCCGTACTTGCCATATAATTATTGGCGACATTTCATTACGTGCAGCGGGGACTTCCTTGAACGCCAAAACGTGGCTCGTGCTGGGGGCATGTCTGGCCGCGCTGGCCGTCGCACTGGGAGCGTTTGGCGCGCACGGCCTGCCGTGGTACTACCGCACGCTCGACGTGGCGGCCAGCGAAGCAGCGCGACGCAGCGAGAACTGGGAAATCGCCGCCCGCTATCACATGTATCACGCCCTGGCCATCATCGCCGTTGGCGTGCTGGCCGACCGCAGGCGAATGTGGCTGCTCGACGCGGCCGGTTTGACCTTCTTTTGTGGCATCTTGATTTTTTCCGGCTGCCTCTACGCCCTGGCGCTGACCGGGACGAAAATCCTCGGCGCGATCGTGCCGATCGGCGGCGTCTCATTCCTGGTGGGCTGGATGCTGCTCGCGCTGGCAGGCAAGCGATTTCACAACACCGACACATCGCCGCACAGCGACCGCGGCCAGCAGCCGTCCGGTCCTGCCGCTGAGTCCGATCGGTCAAATGCCGCCGATGAAGACGATCATCCTGCGGCAAACTAGCGGGTTGCTTGCTGCCCCACGGGCCGCGTGGTAGCGTAACAACCCGCTGCTCGATGACTCCCCCGTTTCCGGAGAAATACGATGAAAACGTTCACCTTGTGGGCGGCCTGCGCCGCTTTGTCCCTTTTCGTCGCTTCCGCTCGCGCGGCTGAAGAGTTGAAAGTCGGCGATCCGGCCCCTGATTTCACGCTCAAAGCCAGCGACGGCAAGACCTACAAGCTGTCGGAATTCAAGGGGAAGCAGGCCGTGGTCGTCGCCTGGTTCCCGCGGGCCTTTACCGGCGGATGCACGAAGGAGTGTAAGAACATGGCCGCGGAGGGAAAGAAGATCCGAGAATTTGATGTGGCCTATTTTGCCGCCAGCACCGATCCGGTGGACACGAACAAGAAATTCGCCGAATCACTGAGCGCCGATTACCCAATCCTCAGTGATACGGATGGGACGACTGCGACGACCTATGGCATTTACAGTCCCGATCGCAAGGCTGCCAAACGGGTGACATTTTACGTGGACAAGGAGGGCAAGATCGCCTTCATTGACACGGCCGTGAAGACGGACACGCACGGGGCTGACATTGCCGCGAAGCTGAAGGAACTGGGCGTAGCCGCCAAGAAATAGAGCGGATCGCAATCCGTTCCGCCGTGAATGCCGCAGCTAGAAAAGTTGCTGACCGACGTCGGGCCGGCTGACCCACCGGCCTGCGTGGCGCAGCGGGCGCTCGACTCCCGACTGCAGGCGGTCGTTTTGTATCTCGACCGGGCCGCGGCGGGGGCGCTGGACGACGTGGAGGAGATCCACCAGCTCCGCGTCTGGACGCGGCGCAGCGCGGCGGCACTTAAGCTGTTTGCGACGCTCGTGCCGCGCCGCAAAGCGGCCAAGCTGAAGAAAGTGTTGCGTCGCTTGCGGCGCAGCGCCGGCGCAGTGCGCGATTTGGACGTGATCGAGGCTCAGCTCGGCGCGGCCCTCGCTGGTCCGCTTGTGCAGCGGCTGAAAAAGCAGCGGAAGTCGGCCCGCAAGTCTCTGCGGCGGCTGGTGCGGCGGCGGAGTCGCCACGGCAAACTGAAACGCAAGGTCAAGCGGCTGATGAGGCGCCTCGAACGCCGCTGCGGGGACTTTCAGAGCAATGGAATCGCCTTCGCCCCTTGGTGCCGGCGGCAGCTTTCGCCTCTGCTGGAGGATTTTTCCAGGCACGCCTCGGGCGGCGCCCGGCAAACCGATGCGGCATTGCACCGTTGGCGGTTGGCTACCAAGCGGCTGCGATATGCCGTCGAGCTGTCCCCGGCGGCGCTCCCGCAGAAAACCTGGGCGAGTCTCTATGACCTGTTAGGCGAGGTCCAGGAGCGGATCGGCCGCGTCTGTGATGCACTGGTCCAGCGGCAGCGGCTGCGCCAGTGGCGACGGGATACGGACGATCCCGCCGAGCGCGAGGCGCTGGATCGGCTCGCCGCCAAATGCCAAAAGCAATTGGCGGCCGCCAAGCGAGCCTTTGGCAAATGGTGGACGGGCCGCCGCGGTAGCAGCGCCCGGGAACTTTGCCGCAAGGCGGCGACTGTAGCTTAGGGGCGGCGCTACTTCTTCGGCCGCGTCAGCAGCGAGACGGCCACTAGCACCGCAAACGACAAGGGGAGCGTCACCAGTGCCGGCTGTGTGAACGGAACCAGTGCGTCCTCGGCCTTGAGGCCATAGATGTTCTTGAAAGCTTCGCCGCTGGCCAGCACCCAGGCCAGCGAGCCAAACAGGCCGACCAGAATCGACGCCGTGATCCCCTGCTTGGTGGTCCCTTTCCAGAAGAGCAGCATCACCAGTGCGGGGAGGTTGGCGCTGGCCGCGATGTTGAACGCCCAGCCCACCAGATAGGTCACGTTGAACTTCTCAAACACAATCCCCAGCGCAATGGCGATAACTCCCACGGCCACGGCGGCGATCTTACCAGCGCGGACTTTCTCGTAGTCGGTCATCTCCCACTTGAGAAAACTCGTCAGTAGATCGTGGGCAACCGCTCCGCTAGCCGCCAGGATCAACCCGCTCACCGTCCCTAGCACCGTCGTAAAGGCGATGGCGCTGATGACTGCGAAAGGCAACTCGCCGAACGTGCGGGCCAAGAGCGGCGCCGCCATGTTGCTGTTCGTCGGATCGAGGGCCCCGCTGGTCATCGCGCCTAGCCCAAGGTACAGCGTCAGGACGTAAAAAAAGCCGATGCTGGCAATTCCCACGACCGTGCTCTTGCGCACCGAGGCCTGGTCCTTGACCGTGTAGTAGCGGATCAAGATGTGCGGCAATGACGCGGTGCCCGCGAAGAGGGCCAGCATCAGGGAGACGAAATCGAGCCTCTTGATCAAGTCGCCACGGCGGAGGCCGGCGAAGGTCGGACTGCCGCCGGGCAACAGCACGTCGCTCCCCTTGACGACTTGCGGCTGGTAGATCGTGGTGACAGTGCCGTCTTCTTCGACGATCGGGGGGTCCTTGTCCCAGAGCACGATCTGAGACTGCTGCAGCGTCGTCAAGTACGCGACGGGGTCGAGCGGTCCGGTGTCGATGACGTCGACGCCGCTGCCGGGGAATTCCCACTCCAGGCGGTAGACCTGACCGACCGTGTGAAAATCCCCTTTCCCCGAACCGTTTCCCTTCTCGACACCGTTGACGATCGTCTTGTCCTTCCCCTTGCTCTCGTATTGTGCCCGGTCCATGTCGGCCAGACGGTGGAGCTTCTCGAACTGGTTGATCGCCCAGTTGCTCCGCTTGCACCAGATGCTGATTTGACCCGTCTGTGGATCGCGGATGCGGACGTACGGCTTTCCCTTCCAAGGCCCTGATTCTTCGAGGACTTCCAGGTGTGGATTGGCCTCGAAGTATTGCTGGGCCATTTCGCGGCGAAAGCTCACAAACTTTGGGGCCTGCTTAGGATCGGGCTGCGTCGTCAAGCCGCGGTTGAGGATCATTCCGGTCAGCACCGCGCAGAACACGACGAGCAGCGCCCCTTTGAGGAACTGCACCCACGTGGTGCTCACCATCCCGGCCGTCACGACAATCACGATCACCAGCACGCCCACCAGCAGCACACCCATTGCCGACTCATACTGCCCCGGCACTCCCAGCCGCGACGACAGGCCGAGTAGCGGTTTGATCAGCGCGCCAGCGCCGACCATCTGCGGGATCAGGTAAAAGATGCTGACGACCAGCGTGCTCACGGCGGCCGCCACCCGAATCCCTTTGCTGTGAAAGCGGGAGTCCAGGGCGTCCGCGAACGTGAATTTTCCCAGTCGTTTGAGCGGCTCGGCCACAACTAACAGGGCCACGATCCAGCCTGCGAGATAGCCGATCGAGTACAAAAACCCGTCGTACCCGTAGAAGGCGATCATGCCGCAAATTCCCAGAAACGACGCGGCGGAAAGATAATCGCCGGCAAACGCAATGCCGTTGACGAGCCAGGGAATTTCACCGTGGGCGGCGTAATAGCCTTTGGCGGACTTCGTTCGCGCGGCCAGGTAGAAGCTCAGTCCCAGGACGACGGCCACGAATAGGGCAAAGACGCCGATTGCCAGGGGCGAGGGCTCGTAAATCATGGCGCGCCTCCAGCGCCCCGGAATTTTTCTTCATTCCGCCGGCACATCCTCATGTAGACCAGCGCCAGCACGACCGCCCCGACGATCAGGCCGAAGCCGTAGACGATGGCCAGGTTCGGCCCCAGCGGCGTGATCCAGCCCAGCACGTCCGGCGACGCGGCCGCCAGGCGAATGAAGACGGCATATGCCGCCAGGTAAACGGCAAACAGCCACAGCCCGCTTCGCGCATTGCGCGCGGAAAGCTCCGGGTGCTCGTCTTCAGATTGGTTCGCAGGCTTTTGGGGCTTGGCGAGGTCCGCATTCATGCGGCACAAGATAGCAAGGCAATCGGCGAGGTGCTACTCAATTTCTCGCTCATTCCAGTAAATCGTGCCGACGGATTCTGACCAACGCGCTTTGTCGCTATTTGTCACGCGCGAATGCCACTTTGCCACCGACGATCGTCGTTTCGACGCGCACTTTGCCAATTTCCTCTGCTGGCACGGTCATGAAATCCCCTGAAAGCACTACCAAATCGGCCAGTTTGCCGGGCGTGACTGATCCTTTGTCGTGCTCCTCGAACGCAGCAGAGGCAGCGCTGGCCGTGTAAGCGCGGAGTGCTTCCTCGCGGGTCATAGCCTGCTCGGGGAAGAAGGTCGCGCCGCTGGCCATCTGCCGCGTGACCGCCGAAAAGAAACAAGCGATCGGGTCGATCTTTTCGACAGGCACGTCGGTGCCGTTGATGACAACCGCGTCCGCGTCCAGCAGACTGCGCCAGGCGTAGGCCCCCTCCTTGGCCCGCCGCTGGCCGAGCCGCTGGACCACGAATGGGCCGTCGGAAGTAGCGTGGTTCGCCTGCATCGAGGCGATTACGCCGAGTTTGGCGAAGCGCGGAATGTCGTCGGGATGTAGATGCTGAACGTGCTCGATGCGCCAGCGAAGATCCTTCTTTCCTGGATGCCGCCGGAACGCCGCTTCCATCAGGTTGAGCACTTCGCGGTTGGCCCGGTCGCCGATGGCGTGAACGCAAAGCTGGTATTCATGCTGGATGGCAAGCTCCGCCGTCTCGCGCAACGCAGAGAGCGGCGTAACATTGAGCCCGGTGCTGCCGGGCAGATCGTCATACGGTTCCAGCAGCCACGCGCCATGCGTTCCGAGCGCCCCGTCGGCCATCCGCTTGATCGCGCGGACCGTCAGATAATTATCGCCGTAGTCAATCAGCCGATATTCCGGCAGCCGGCGGGCCAGTATCTCGTTGTTGTCGTTGAGCATGACCCATAATCGGACTTTCAGCTCACCGCGGCCGGCCAACTCCTTGAAGAGATCCACGTCCTCGCATGACGAACCGGCGTCTTGAAAGCTCGTGACGCCGTGCTTGAGACACTCCACGGTCGCCAGCCGCACCGCCTGGAGCTGCTCGTCGCGCACTTCTTTCGTCGTCCGCTCGCGCAGCGCCCGATCGCGGACGCGGTAGATCAGGTTCATGGCGGTCTCGCGAAAGACGCCCGTCGGCTGGCCGTGGGCAGCGCGCAGAATCTCGCCGCCATCCGGCGCTTTGGTTTGGAAATTCACCCCCGCCAGCTCCATCGCCTTGGCGTTGGCCAGGCACATGTG
>DASRJP010000261.1:0-5393 GCA_035649415.1 Pirellulaceae bacterium
CCGGGCATCAAGCCGCCAGACCCTGAAGCGCCCCCTGAGCCCATGCCTGCGCCGCCAAAGCGCTGGAACATTGGGGCTTGACCGCTGCCGCCGCCTGGAACTCCCCCAGCTCCGGCAAACAACTCCTCTTGGGGCCGCTCACCTTGCCCTCGACCCTTGCCCCAACCGCGCCCCTGGCCGCCGCCGGATTGCTGTCCGCTGCCGGAATACTTGTAGTACCATCCGTCGTCCGTCTGACCTGCACTTGGCCGACCACGTCCCTTCATGGGCGTGGAAGCGTCAGGCTCGCCGCCGTGTATGCCGTTGCCGCTGCGATCCCAATCCGTTGTGCTGCCGCGAGGCGCGATTGCATACCCGCCCGAGTCGCTTGCCTGCGGCCGCGATTTGCCAGAGTGGTTGCTGGATTCCCCTGCCGAGGAATCGGCGGTCGAGCCATAAAACGCATCCCCGCGGACGCCTGGAATACCGCCGGCAGTTGAGTTAGCGCCGGCGAAGTATGAATGCGCCGGGGCGCTGGCCGTGGCTGCTGGCGGCGCTGCTTCCGTCTGCGATCTAACCTCAGCCAATTCATTCCAGGGCTCGCTGCTGGCGTCGGTTCCGGGCGAGTTCTGCATGCCTTCCGCGAGCGGCGTGTCGTAATGCACGCCTCCGGCAAACCACTTCTGTTCGCCTGCCCGGCTGTAACCTGACGTCTCTTGATATCGCAAGTACGGCCCTTCGCCGCGGCTGGTATCGGCATCCTGATCGTGGATGGTCGTCGACGTCGCGCGCTTCGCCACTTCACGAGCCGATTTGATTGGCGGCCAAAAGACCGCCGCGGCCAACAGCAAAACCAGCGATGCGGCGACGAATGCGGCCGCATGCCGCCGCCAGAACGATTGCGACTTAACCGCCGGCATGGGCTTCTCATCGCTGGCCGCTTCACCCAGGCGGTGAATCAACGTTTCGCGCAGCGACCCCGATACCGCGGGATGATCCGCCGCGAGCACTTCGCGCACCTTGTTTGCCAGACGCCTTGTCTCTTCGACCAGCCGGATGCCGTCGCCATCCAACGCGACCAACTGGCGCTCGATCTCCGCACGCTCGCTCGCATCGAGCTGACCCAGCGCGTAGGCCGTCAGGTCCAGGTCGTCGCCGTGGACTCCGTTGCGGTTGCCGTCATGTTCTGACTTGGCGGACATAATTCACCCTGTCGTTTGGCCCGCGGCACATGGGACGCAGATTTCGCAGTTTGGCACAGAGGAAAGTTCAATCTGTGCAAATCTGTCCAATCTGTGTCCGAATTTCCTGCGGCTTAATGCCATTGATTCCCGTTGAGTCTTCCACCAGCCACTTCCGCACGCGCGGATGCTCCCGCAGACTCTTGAGCCCGCGGTGTACCAGCACCCGCACGCCGACTTCCGCTCGCCCCAGTACGTCGGCAATTTCCCGATAGGCCAGCCCCTGGGCCCACAGGTCGATCGCCTCCTGCTGCCCGGCCGGGAGACGGGCGAGCAGCGTCCGCAGCATGGCCGCCAGGTCGCTCTGCTCGACGGCCGCCGCCGGATCGCGTTCGCAGGCCGCCGCATGCCCATTGGCCTTGTGGACTTTCTCCAGATCCTCCCGCCGGCACCGCTCGCGGATCAAATCCATCGCGCGGTTGCGGCAGACGGTAAACAGCCACGGCGCCAAATGAGGTCCCACGTCTTCCTCCCGCTGATCGCACAGGCGCAGGAAAGCATGCTGCACCACGTCGCGAGCGGCCTCCTCATCTCCGTGCAGCAGGCGCGCGGCGTAGCCGAGCAGCCGCGTCTCGAAGGATTCGAGAGCGGCCAGCACCCACTGGCGATGACGATGGGTCAAACTCACAAGCGGCTTCCTGGTCCTCTCGGGCGAGCACCCTTTCGCCGACATAAGCACAACGGGGGTATTGGGCCCCCGTTACAAGACGGAACGGCGATTTGACTCGTTTTTGCCTACGCCGATTTTAGGGCCTGGCGGGCAATCCAACCGCGGATGAGCGGGAAAACGCGAATAATCGGCTTGCCTATCCGCGCCGTCCGCGTGATCCGCGGTTATCAATGCCGACTACAATCAGGATAATGTCGTCTTCTGACCCTCATGTTAGTTCCGTGGCGGTAATAGGCGGCGGCATTGCCGGCCTGGCCGCGGCTCATCGGCTGATCGAGCTCGATCCGGCGCTTCGAGTGACCCTGTTTGAGGCTAGCAACAACCTCGGCGGCATTCTGGGCACCGTCCGCCGGGACGGATACTTGATCGAGCGCAGCGCCGACATGTTCACGACCCGTGAGCCGTGGGGGCTCGATTTGTGTCGGCGAATCGGTTTTGCCGACCAACTCGTCAGTCCCACGCCCGCCAATCGGCGGGCCTTCGTTGTCCGCCGCGGCAAGTTGCTGCCGATCCCCGAAGGTTTCACGTTGATGAGCCCGGCCAAGGTGTGGCCGATCGTCAAGTCGCCAATCTTCAGCCTGCCAGGAAAGCTGCGAATGGCAAGCGAATATTTTTCGCGACCGCGGCCGAGCGATGCCGACGAGAGCCTCGAGTCGTTCGTCGTCCGCCACTTCGGCCGCGAGGCGTTCGACCGGCTGATCCAGCCGCTGATTGGCGGGATTTACACGGCTGATCCGGCGAAGCTGTCGATGCGAGCTACGCTGCCGCAGTTCATCGAAATGGAGCGGCGGTTCGGCAGTTTGATTCGCGGGATGCGGGTTAACCGTCGCGCCCACGCGGCGCAGACTTCCGGCGTGGACGCCGGGATTCACCAAGCCAGCGGCGCACGGTACAGCCTGTTCGTCACGCCCAGGGACGGCATGTCATCGCTGGTTGAGGCGATTGCCGCGCGATTGCCAGCGGATTGCGTGCGTTTGAATTCGCGCGTCGAGCGGATCGAGCGCGACGGCGGATGGCGAATCGCAATCGCGGGTGAGGCGACCCCGCAGTCGTTCGACGCCCTGATTCTGGCTGCGCCGGCCGGCATTTCTGCACCGTTGCTGAAGTGCGTCGACGCCGAACTGGCGTCACTCGTGGCAAGCGTGTCGCAGGCCGGCTGCTCGGTCGCCGTCACCGCCTATCGACGGGACCAGGTCGCCCATCCCTGCAACGGCTCGGGGTTTGTCGTGCCGATCGTCGAAAACCGCCGGATCATCGCCGGCAGTTTTTCCAGTCAGAAATTCGCGGGGCGCGCGCCGGAAGATCGTATTCTGATGCGGGTCTTCATAGGCGGAGCGCTACAGCCGGAATTAACCGATCTTCCCGACGGAGACATCCAGCGGATCGCGCGCGAGGAGTTGGGCGAGCTTCTGGGCATTCGAGGCGAGCCGGAGTTTTGCGACGTCGTTCGCTGGCAGGGAATGATGCCGCAGTATCACGTCGGGCATCTCGATCTGGTGGCCAAGATTGAAGAGCGGGTTGCCGCGATTGGCGGCTTCGCCCTGGCTGGCAATGCCTACCGCGGCGTCGGCATTCCATTTTGCATCCGCAGCGGCGAGCAGGCGGCGGAGCAGATCATCCGTAGCAGGCACACTCCGTGTGCCGTTGCCTCGTAGGACGGGTTTCCAACCTGTCTTACTCTTGGGGCAGGTTGGAAACCTGTCCTACGAGGGACTATATTCAGGCCGCCAATACGTGGGGCAGGCGTCTCGCCTGCCCCACGATTCCAACGAAAGGCCCACCATGAATCGCTATCTCGCCGCCGCTTTCCTGCTCGTTGCACTCCCTGCGCTCGCCGCCGCTCAGGAAAAGAAAGACATCGTCCCGCTCCCCGGCACTGAGCCGCTGACCATGGAGGGGGACATCGCGGCCACGATGGTCGAGGGAATCGATCGGTTCCTCCTCAAGCAGATCGAGGAGTCGGTGGCCCAGCGCGAGCAGCACTGGAAGCGGGACTTCAGCTCGCCGGAGGCGTACAACAAGTCAATCGAGCCGAACCGCAAGCGGCTGGCGCACATCCTGGGGGTGCGGGACGCGCGCGTGCCGTTCGATGCGCCGGAGCTGGTCGGCACGACGAAGCAGCCGGCACTCGTCGGCAAGGGGGAGAATTATGAGATCTATGCCGTCCGCTGGCCGGCCGTGCGGGACGTTCACGGCGAGGGGCTGCTGCTCGTGCCCAAGGGGGAAAAGGTCGCGGACATCATTGCCATTCCCGATGCCGACCAGACGCCGGAGCAGATTTGCGGACTGGCGGAGGGAGTGCCGCCGGAGTCGCAATTTGCCCGCCGGCTGGCCGAAAACGGCTGCCGGGTCCTGGTGCCGATGCTGATCAACCGGCAGATGCAGCGGCGAGCACCACCCGGTAGACAAGGCGGTTCGAATCTGACCAACCGCGAGTATCTCTACCGCCCCGCCTTCGAACTCGGCCGGCACTTGATCGGCTACGAAGTGCAGAAGGTGCTGGCGGGGGTGGATTGGTTTGCGAAAGAGGCGGGGGAGAAGGACGCAATGATTGGCGTGATTGGGTATGGCGAGGGTGGCGGGATTGCGCTATATTCCGCGGCACTCGACACGCGAATCGATACGTGCTGTGTCAGCGGCTACTTCCGACCGCACGAGAGAATCTGGGACGAACCTATTGATCGCAACGTCTTCGGGTTATTGGAACAATTCGGCGATGCAGAGTTAGCCGGAATGGTCTATCCGCGATTTCTGGTCATTGAATCGTCCGGGGCGCCGAACGTGACGTTACCAAGCGAAGGTGGCGGGCCGGCCTCACTTACCGCTCCAACGTCGGACGAAGTTCGACGGGAAAATGCGAGATTTCGATTCCCAGATCCCGACTCGGATGTTGAAAGACGCAGCTTTCCAATTTACTCCGAGCCATTGAAACAGGGCGTGCCTTCGATAGTAACGGCCATGGGACATCTTATGCTCGCGACAAGGCAGGGCGAAGTTAGCATTCAGGACCCTAAGAAACTGCCGGAGCGCAAGTCCGTAGCTGTTGACGAGTCGATCCGCCACGCCCGTCAGATGCACGAAATCGAGCGCGACACGCAGTGGCTCCTTCGGGAGAGTCCCTTCGTTCGCGACGAGTTCATGGCGAAGCTGTACGCCGCCAAGGACCTCGATGAATATAGCAAGCTGGTCGAGGATTATCGCGAAATCTTCGCCACCCAGGTCATCGGCCGGTTCGATCTGCCGCTGCTGGAGCCCAAGCCCCGCAGCCGCAAGTCATACGACACGGAGAAATGGGTCGGCTACGAGGTGGTCCTCGACGTATTTCCGGATGTCTACGCCTACGGCATTCTCTGTCTGCCGAAGGACCTCAAGGGGGGAGAGAAGCGGCCGGTGGTCGTCTGCCAGCACGGCCTGGAAGGGCGGCCGCAGGACACGATCGGCGAGCAAGGGTCGCAGTATTACAGCGGCTTTGCCGGCAAGCTGGCCGACCGCGGCTTCATCAC
>DASRJP010000262.1:0-21210 GCA_035649415.1 Pirellulaceae bacterium
GGCCAGTGTTTGCAGCATGCCAATCCACAGGTCGCCGCGACGGACGTGGATCAGCTCATGGGCCAAAAGCGGCGCGAGCTCGGCCGGCGATTTTTCGCGAACGATGACGGCGGGCAGAATGATCGTCGGCCGCACGAGTCCGACGACGGCCGGCCCCAGCGGGCTCTCGGTCACCAGCAGCCGGACTCTTCGCCGCAGCGCAAGCCGCCGGCAAAGCTCTTCCAGGAGCCCAGTCAGCCGCCGATCCTCAATCTGTCGCGCCCTGCATAGCTTTCGCCAGCAAACGCGCCATTTCGTCAGGGCCACCGCCGCGTAGACGACCACTCCCGCCAGCCACGCCAGGGCACAAGCCAGGAGCAGCGCAGACCACGACCAAGTGCGTCCCTTCTGCACTGGCTCGCTGATCTCACTGGCGAGACGAGGCGGCGCCAAGGCAGGCTTTCGAGGCGCTGGCGTCGCGGCGATCACATGCGACGCTTGAACAACGACTGCATCATCGCCGGGAGCGACCGGCGGAACGTATTCCAAAGAGGCGCGGAATGTCTCACCGTCGGTGGACGGATCCGTCCGCTGGAGCCAGCAGAAAATGCCGCTGGGGCTGCTCACCAGTGGCGGCGTCACGCATTTGAGCAAGACGACGAGCCACAAGGCGCAAGCCAGATGCGGCCGATTGCGGCCGACAAGACGCAAAATGACCCAAATGCCGACAATCAGCAGCGTGACTTGCCAAAGCTGGGTCCATGCCAGTCGTCCCCAAGTCGCGGCAAACTCGTCCATGACTAGCGCTCCCTTTCCAACCGATCGATCAGCTTCCTCAGTTCCGCCAGGTCGTCGGCACTAATGCCCCGATCCTCGATGAGATGTTTGACCAGCGGCAGCGTTTCGCCGCCGAAGAGCCGCTCGACCAGCTCGTCGATCGTCTGGCCGATGACCTTGCGGGGTTGCACCCTCGGCGAGTAAATCCGCGTCCGCCCGGCGAGCCGGCCGACGACGTACCCCTTGGCCTCCAGCCGCCGCAGGTACGTCTGCACCGTGGCGAAATCGATGCCGCGGGAAGGGGGAAATGCCCCGTGGACCTCGCGGACGCTGGCCCGCTTCAGGTCCCACAAGACGCGGGCGACTTCCATTTCCCCTTTGGAGAGCGGCGGGCGCTCCGTCATGGCCGGCTTCCTTTCACGTACAGGTGTACGCGAGCGGGATTGTACGTACATTCGTACGGAGGTCAAGAGCGGAAACGGCCGGCCGCCCAAATCCCTGAGGCGAGCCGCCGACTGACGAAATCCACTACTGCCGCCCTAAATTCAGATAGATCGGGTGCAGGCCCCAGGCAACCGCCAGCATCGTCACCACGAACCAGAAAATAACGATCGTATTGAAGGACCCCAGCCAGAGAAGTTGTCCGTCCGGCTTGGCTTTCTCGATCTGCCAGCAGACGTACCAGGCGACAAAACCAAGCAGCAGGACCAGCACACTGGACGAGAGGTAATTGAGGCGCCATTGAAACGGCGTTTGCGGATTTGGATACGTTTCCAGATGGAACCACGGCGACGGTGAGCCCAATTGAACGGTCGTGTGGCGTAGTTTCGCGTCGCCGGGAGTCGGCGCGGAGGAGATTTGGAAGTTCAGGTACATGAGCAGGCACGCCAGAAAGACGACGGTCAAGACTGCCTGCACGCTATTGGAAAACCAGCGATCGCGCTGTCCCCACCAGGCATCCCATGCGCGGCCGATGGTGCCGCGCGTCGGTTTTCGTGGGGCGACTGGCCGCTCGTGGAAAGAAGGTGCTTGCGCTGCCGATTTCCGCAATGAGTCCACTTGAGCCGCGCGAATCCGTTGCCGCAGATGAATCGCGAAAGCGTCGCAGACGACCTGTTTCCACAGGACGATATGCGTCCAGATCGCCACGGGCCAGGCAATCAGCGGCAGGACACCCAATGGCAGAACATACGCCATGACACCTGCCACGACGCCAAGCGTGTAGGTCCGCAGCCGCAGCATTTGCCAACCGGCAACTAACATCACCGCGCCGTAGGGGATGCCCAATGCTGCCATAAACGGAAGCGCGCCGATATCCACGTCGAAAAAAAACTGATGGGGCCGTTTTTGCATCAGTCCAAAGATCAAGTAACTCAGCGATTGCACCCAGGCCAGGACACCCACAACCATCAGGCCGATGGCTGGACCACGGACCAAAAAGCGTGCCTCGGTCAGCTTCTCCTCGTCGCTCCGCGTGTCCGGCGGCAATATGATTGCGCTGTCTGCCTTGCGAGCGGACTGGCGGGCCCGTTTGGCCCGCGCGAAGGCGTCCCGCAGCTCCGCCCGAGACAGCAGGAAAAAGAACATCCAAAAACCCAGCGGGAGCGCCAGCACGAATGTCAGCGACCACGGCAACATGAGCAGAAATGCAGCCGTCTTGACCACATAGAACGATCGCAGCCGGGCCAGTAAAACGGCGGCCACGCAGATGAAAACGCCGATCGGAATGCCGGCCAAATAGACGAGTATGAAAATGGGGGCAAAAATCGGGGGAGTTTCTGGGTGGCTACTGCTACTGCCCGACTCCGTGATCACAGCACACAGAATATTCAGGACGACCGCGATTGCTCCGATGCTGAACATGAGCGTCACCGAGTTGTCGAATCGGCTCCGGACGTCATGGGGAAGGCCGGCGGCAGCGTCCGCCGGTTCATCGGCGTCTCGAATGATGTTCCGCTGGCCAGCGCGGGGTTCAAGCACCGCCGAGATCGTCTGTACGTCATCCTTTACTTCGCTGGCCTGCTGGTACCGCCGCTCCGGCGAACGCTCGAGCGCTCGCAGCACCACCTCGTCCAGGCGCACATCGACTTGAGCCTTCTTCGATGGCGGATCGAAGCGCCCCAGCGGCAGCTCGCCCGTCAGCATCTCGTAAAAGACGACGCCGAGCGAATAAATGTCCGCCCGATGGTCAACCCCGCGCGACCCCTGAATCTGCTCTGGGGCCATGTAGTGCGGCGTCCCCATCACCTGATGCGTGTCGGTGAGCGTGAAGTTGCCGGCTGGCCGGCCGAGCATTTTGGCCAGCCCGAAATCGGCGATCTTCACGCGCCCCTTCTTGTCCAGCAGGATGTTCTCCGGCTTGATGTCGCGATGGACTACCGCCTCATCGTGCGCGTACTGAAGCGCTTCGCAAATCTTGGGCACGATCGCCAGCGCCTCGGGCGATGAGAGTTTTCCGGCCTCGATCAACTGCCGCAAGTTCTGGCCATCGACGAATTCCATCACAAGGTAGTACAGGCTGCCGGCCTGGCCGAAGTCGTGAATTGCGACGATTTGCGGATGACTCAGGCGGGCGAGCGTCCTGGCCTCGCGGGCGAAGCGCTCGGCAAACGCCGGGTCCTGGCCCGCTTCCGGCGGGAGGATTTTCAGGGCCACCAATCGGTCGAGCTTCGTCTGCCGCGCCTTGTAGACGGCCCCCATGCCACCCTGGCCGAGCAGATCGAGGATTTCCAGTTGAGGAAAGAGCGGCGCCAGCTCGTGCGGCTTCGGCGGGGCACAGCGGACGCCGGGACTGAGCGGAATGGTCGGCGCGGGCCTGTCGGAGTCCGAGTCGAAAGCCTCATGTTCAACAGCTCCGGCAGCCGGCGCGGCGGCAGCCTGGCGTTGGGACCCTTGAAACGAGACGTTCGCGGCCGAGTCAGTTCCCATCCCCAGGGCGAGCACGCACCTGGGGCAAACGCCGGACGGTGCGTCCGGCGGCAACATCGTTCCACAGGAAGGGCAGCGGTCAGCTTCGGTCATGGGTGCTTTCTCCAGCCCGGAAATTGGCAGGATGCTCCCTACTGACCCAAAACAACGGCCAGGTTACAGCGGCGGACCCATTTTTTCTCACCCCAGTGCCGCCAGCAAGTCACGCAGCTCTTCCTCTACTTCTTCCGGCCGGCTGACGGTCTGGGCGATTTCGGCGCGCAAGAAATCGCGGCAGCGGCGTCGCAGCCGATGGACGGCGACCTTCACGGCGCCTTCGCTCAGCCCCAGTTCCGCGGCAGTCTCCTTGTATGGCGCCGCGTCCCCCTGGCCGCCCAGAAACGGCTGGAGCTTCTCCAGCAAGGGCAGCTTTCCGCCCGCTGTATATTCCTCGCGCAACCGAGCCAGCGCCTGCGTAATCAGCGTGAGGGCCCAGCGCCGCTCGTAGATCTTTTCCGGCGTAAGCTGGCTAGCCGGCTCAAGTGACAGCCGTCCTTCGCCGTCGGCAAAGTCGAGCGACAGAATCTTCTGGCCGCCGCCTCTCTTTTGGGCCTGCTCGCGCCGCCACTCATTGGCCAGAAAGTGGTTCAGTGAGGCCAGCAGGAACGAGCGGAATCTTCCCCGCTGCGGATCGGCGGCCTTGACGTACTCCTTGTCGAGAAGCCGCGTGAAGAACTCCTGGGTCAAATCCTGCGCAGCGTCCGCGTCGTAGCCGCGGCGGCGCGTGTAGGCATATAGCGGATACCAATAGGCCTCGCACAAGGACACGAGCGCTGCACGAGATTCGGTCGAGCTATCCTTCCCCGCCGCCAGCACGATGCTCCACCGCGTGGTGGCAAAGGGCCGCTGCACACCGGCCGGCAGAGCGGCATTCGTGGCGTTTGAGGACATGAAGACATCTTACCCGCTGCCGCTGCGATTTGTTTCTAAAACTGCATTTGGTGCGGAGCCGATTGTGAAAAGCGCTAAGATACTGTTGCCCGCAGGTAGAATCCGATTCGACCTGCGCGTTAAGCTGGGCGTCAAAAACATGCCCCCTGTGCAATTACATTCGATTTTCTCCGCGGCCGTGCTATGCCACGCAAATCCGGACGCGACCGCCCGCTTGTTGGCCATTACACTTTTTGCGGCCGCCGGCATCTGTTCGAGTGCCAATGGGCAAGTGCCGCCGGAGCTGAGTCGCTGGATGCAGCCGCAAGTGTGGCAACGGGATGCCGAGGGACCGATCGTGTCGCTCGGCAAGGAGGGAGAATTCGACGACCGGCACATTTTTGCTCCAGTCGTCGCGCTCGAGGACGGTCGCTACTGGCTGTGGTACTGCGGCTCCCGCGGCAATCCGGCCAATCGCGTCTTTCGACTAGGATTGGCTACCGGCTTGGGCGACAAGCTGTTCGAGAAACATCCCGGCAATCCCGTCTATGAGTTCGGCGACGGGGCGCATTCCGTGCTCACGCCGGCCCTGCTGCGACAGGGGGACGGCAACGTGCTCCGCGAAGACGGCAAGCTGCGGCTGTGGTTTGCGGCCGCCACGCTCGGCAAAGGAGGTCTGCACACGCTGCGCGAGACGACGAGCAGCGACGGCATTCACTGGGACAAGCCGTCGGCGGTCCTGCTCGAGAACGTGTATTGCCCCACCGTTCTCAAGACCGAGGCGGGCTACGAAATGTGGTTCAGCGATGTGCGGCAGCGACCGTGGCTGATCCGACACGCAGTCAGTGACGACGGCGCGCGCTGGAAGGTCACCGAGCGGCCCGCGCTGCGGTTGAGTCAGGATTGGGAAGCGGAGGTGCTGGTCTACCCGACCGTTCTCAAGATCGATGGCGCCTACCTGATGTGGTACGGCAGTTACTTCAATGCAATCCGGCGGGAGACGACGGCGATCGGATTTGCCGCCAGCACCGACGGTAAGAAATGGCACAAGCTGCCGCAGAACCCGGTGCTGCGTCCCGACCCAAAACGGCCGTGGGAATCGAACTATGTCGGCAGCGGCTGCGTGATGCGTCTGGCGGATGGGAGTTTTCGGTATTGGTACGCCAGCCGCAAGGCGCCGCCGTTTGAAAATTTGTATTTCGCGATCAACACGGCCCGCTGGTCGGGGCCGAACAATGACCGGCCTGGCGACTGAGGCAATCATGACTCTGGCTCTCGCATTCCCGCTGCTACTGGCTCTGCTCGCAGATGCCGACCCGCTGGCCGAGGCTGCGATGACGTATCTTCAGCGGTGTGAAGAAGCCAAGGCGGCGACAATCAAGGCCAAAGAGAGCGAAATCAAGGCGCTGGCGGCGGACTCAAAGGTAAAGCTGAAGGCGGCCCGGGCGGAACTCAGGCGGCTGACCGAATCTCCCGCGGCGCTGTTGCCGCTGCCGCTGCCGCCCCAGAAGGGGGCGATGGGGATTTTCCAGCCGGCCAGCGCGCAGGACGGCCGCGGGGGCAAATCGGTGGACGTGCTGGAGATCGTGGATGAGGACGAGGCAATCGTCCGGGCTTGGTATGTGCCGCCGGCCAGTGCCGGTCACGCGGCCTCCGAGGAGCCGACGTTCGTCGATCTGTGGATTCAGGGAATCGACACCGCGGGACTAACCGCCAGATCGCCCGTCACCTTGCCGCAAGTCTTTCATGTGACCGGAAGCAAGCTGTTTGACACAACGTGCGGGAAGCGAAGCCTGCCGCTGCTAGTGCCGGTCGAGATCGAGCGCTACCGCGCCGGCGGCAAATGACGAAGATCATCGTCGGCTTGTGCTCCGCAAAAAACGACGCTACGGCTCGCCGATCTGGCGCAGGTATTCGGAGATCCGCGACTGCAATTCCAGCAGCGCCTGCCACTGGCGGAAGTCAAGGTTGACTTGCTGGTCCTTGGCGTCCATCTGCACCGAGTTGATCAGGGTCCGCAGGCGGATGTGGAGGAACTCGAGCATCTCTGCCAGTTGTGCTGCCTGGCCGGGGGTCATCCGTTCGGGGACTTCGGGCGGTTCGAGGGCATGCAGCGTCGCCTGGCGGTCGCAGTCCTCGCTCCAGTTCAGCTCGAAGTCGAGCGACGAAACGTTGAGCACGCGCTCTCGCTCCTCCGGTGCGACAAGGCTTTCGCCCTGATGGTTGTCTCCCGCCCGCAATCGGGCCAGCCGCTCGGCGATCTGGTCGCGGGAGCCAAACAGCAGGACGCTGCGTCCCAGCGAGATGATGTCGCCATAGCGGAGGATCTTGAGCTGCGCGTCCTCTCCGTTGACCTTGGTGCCGTTGGTGCTTTCCAGGTCGGTGAGCACCAGTCGGTTGTGGTCTTCCTGGATCTTGATGTGGTAGCGGCTGATCCGCTCGTCGTTGAGCTGGATCGAGTTCCCTTCCTCGCGGCCGATGGTGATCGGTGGCACGAGATTCTGATAGACGCGTCCGCGATCAGCGCCGTCCAGAACTCGCAGCATAAAACCTGTCATAGACGCCCGACTTGCCGCTATCGTCATACGTTTCCCCAGATTTCCGCTACCAGCGCTTATAACACGCCGGGAGTCGCCCGTCCATTTGCTGCGGCGGCAAGGTATTCTGGACGAAAGCTCCCCCAACCGAATTTCCGACATCGCCCCATGCTCGGCACCCTGCTTACCGTCTGGACGATCCGGCTGGCACTGGCGGCATACGCCCTGTGGCTGGCCGCGTGGCTGGCGGGACCGGCCGCGGCAATTTCGCTGGGACCACGGACGTCACGCTGGCTGTATACCGTCGGCTGCGGGCTTTTCCTGGCCCATGTGGCCTGTGCCTTTCACTTTTATCACCACTGGAGCCACCGGGAAGCATTCCACGACACGGCCCAGCAGACGAAGGAAATGCTGGGGATTGCTTTCGGAGAGGGGATCTACTTCAGCTATTTCTTCACCCTGCTGTGGGTAGCCGACGTCGCCTGGCTGTGGCTCGCCCCGCAGCGCCGCTGGCCATGGCTGACTGCCGCTACGCAACTATATCTGGCCTTCATCGCACTCAACGGTGCCGTCGTGTTCGAGGCTGGGGTCACTCGCTGGGTCGGCATTCCGGTGGCGCTGCTGCTGGGGATCACGGCCCTCCGGCGGCTCTTCACTCCGCACTCCGGGGCCCCCCCAGGGTCCCGCACTTCGCATTCCTCATGAAGCTGGTGTACCTTACTTCCGGCGCTGCGGGCATGTACTGCGGAAGCTGCATGAACGACAACACGCTGGCGCGGGCCATGCTCGAGCTGGGGCACGACGTGCAGCTCATCCCGCTTTATACGCCCATCCGCACCGACGACCAAAGCGTTGCTGACGGTCACGTCTTCTTCGGGGGCATCAACGTCTATTTGCAACAGAAGATTCCGCTATTTCGCTACCTGCCGCGGTGGTTGGATCACATTCTCGATCAGCCCTGGCTGATCCGCTGGGCGACTGGCAGCAATGCTTCCACGAGTGCCAGCACGCTGGGAGCTCTGACGGTTTCCATGCTCCGCGGCAGCCACGGCTTTCAGCGGAAAGAAGTCAAGCGACTGGTCGAGTGGCTGGCTGGTCACTCCCATCCCGACGTCTTTGTATTCAGCAACGTTTTGACCGCTGGATGCGTGCCCAACCTCAAGAGCAGGTTTGGCGTCCCGGTCGCTGTGATGCTCCAGGGGGACGACATTTTTCTGCGCGAGCTGCCCCAGCCGTTTCAGCAGGAGGCAATTGAGGAGATTCGCCAGTTGGCGGAACAGATCGACGGGTTTCTGGCCCACAGCCGGTTTTATGCCGACAAGATGAGCCGCTATTTGGGCATCCCGCGCGAAAAGATCCACGTAGTGCCGCTGGGGATTGAGACGCGGGATTTCGAATCAGCCGCGGAGGAACGACCGGCACAAAACAGCCGACCGCCGACAGTTGGGTATTTGGCGCGGCTGGCGCCGGAAAAGGGTCTCCACGTGCTGGCTGAGGCGTTCGTGCTGCTGCGCAAGATGCGGGGGATGGAAAACGCCCGGCTGCGGATTGCCGGCTGGCTGGGGGAGCATCGGCGGACGTATGCCGACGAGGTATTTGCCAGACTGCGTGCGGCCGGTTTGGAAGCCGCGTTCGACTACGTCGGCGAGGTTGATCGCCGCGGGAAGGTCGAGTTTCTGAAGTCGATCGACGTGCTTTCGGTCCCGACCACTTACGAAGAACCCAAGGGGCTATTCGTGCTGGAGGCGCTGGCGGCCGGCGTGCCAGTGGTCGTGCCCGAGCATGGCAGCTTTCCGGAGACGATTGATGAACTGGGAGGCGGCGTGCTACACCGCCCGGGGGATGCACAGCACCTGGCGGAGCAACTTAGGGAGGTGCTAAGCCGCCGACCGGTCCTGGAAAACAGGGACCGAGTGCTGGAAGGTCGCAGCAGTCGCTCGGCTGCGGCCCGGACGATTGCAATTCTCGAGGCGCTTGCGCAGAAGAAAGCCCCAGCGGAAACTGGGGCCAGTGCGGTCGAGAGGGCTTGAACCTCCACGCCCTTGCGGGCGCCAGCCCCTCAAGCTGGTGCGTCTGCCAATTCCGCCACGACCGCGAGCATACGACGTAGGACGGGCTTCCTATCCCATGTTTTGACGGACTAGGAAGCCCGTCCTACGAGGAGTGGGCGGCACAGGGCTCGAACCTGTGACCTCCACGGTGTGAGCATGGCGCTCTAACCAACTGAGCTAGCCGCCCGGAAAACTCAACTCTACACGATTCAGGACCGTTGACAACCGCGGCCGGTTCAGTGGGGGAGCCGTCTCTCCTAACGGTCCTTTGCGCGGTAGTCGGGACGCCTGCCCCACAGGTCGTTGACCGCCCCTTTCCCGGCCGATAGGATCATCCGCTGATTTTCCACGACTCGGCGATGAGCCGGGTTTTCTTTTGGCCACCCCTTGTGATAGAATTCACAAAGTCGCTAGCCTGATCCGAAATTATTGACGGGAAAAGGCTTATGACCGACGCACTGCTTCCAATCCTGCTTTTTGCAGCCTGTGCGACTGCGCTGTCGCTTGGTTTGCTGCTTCTCGGTTGGGCCGTCGGTCCCAAGCGGCAGGGGGCAGTCAAGCAAATGCCGTATGAGAGCGGCATGGACCCCATTCATGACGCACATCGCAGGTTCGACGTGCGGTTTCATCTGGTAGCAATCGCGTTCCTGCTGTTCGACGTCGAGCTGCTCTTCCTTTATCCATGGGCCGTCGCCAGCCGTGATCCGGCCGGCCTGCCTTCGCTGTTTGGCACGGGCGGCTTCAGCCGCGGTCTGGTGTTTGCCGAGGTGCTGGTCTTCATCGGACTCTTGTTTCTCGGCTGGGTCTACGCCTGGAGAAAAGGGGTGTTCCAGTGGCGGTAGAACTTCCCGACAACGTCGTTGTCACCAAGCTCGACGAACTGGCAAGCTGGTGCCGCAAGAACAGCCTCTGGCCGATGCCGTTCGCCACCGCCTGCTGCGGCATTGAGCTGATGGCGACCGGCGCCAGCCGGCACGACCTGGCCCGCTTCGGCGCCGAAGTGATGCGTTTCAGCCCGCGGCAATGCGACCTGATGATCGTGGCCGGCCGCGTGGTGATGAAGATGCTGCCGGTTCTCCAGCGGATCTGGCAGCAGATGCACGAGCCGAAGTGGTGCATCTCGATGGGAGCGTGCGCCTCGACCGGCGGGGTGTTCGACACCTACTGCGTGGTGCAGGGGATCGATCGCTTCATCCCAGTCGATATGTACGTCCCTGGCTGTCCGCCGCGTCCGGAGCAGCTCATCCAGTCCATCATCGATTTGCAGGACATGATCCAGCGGGAAGGAACGATCAGCGGGCAGGAATTTGAAACGAGCGAGCGCAACCGGCCGAAGCGAGCGCTGCTGGAACTGCCGATGTATGGCGAATTCCGCAATCCGCAATCCGCAATCAGCCATTAGTAATGCCCGCCACGCCCCAAACCCTCGACGCTCTGAAAGCCCGCTTCGGCGAATTGCCGACGAGCGAGTTTCGGGGCGATACGCGCGTCGTCGTGGGAAAAGAGCGGCTGCTGGAGCTGATGGGGTTTTTGAAGTCCGCCGGTTTCGATCTGCTGGTTGATGTGACGTGCGTGGACTATTTGAACTATCGCGGGGCGACGGACCGCTTTGGGCTGGTGTATCTGCTGGCCAATACGATCACCAGCGAACGGCTGACGGTCCGCTGCTACGTGAACGAGTCCGGACTGCGCGTGCCGTCGCTGGTTCCACTTTGGAGCGGAGCGAACTGGCTGGAGCGCGAGGTATATGACATGTTCGGCGTCGCGTTCGATGGGCATCCCGATTTGCGGCGGATCCTCCTGCCCGAAGAGTTCACCGCCTTTCCGCTGCGCAAGGATTACCCCCTGCAAGGCCGCGGCGAGCGACATAACTTTCCCGTGCTTTTGCGGAGTCAAGCGTAGCGGCAGACGTGCATCCTTCGTCATCTAACCTTCGGCATTCGTCATTCATGTCCGTCGTAGCCCCTCCCGACCGTCCGCCAACGTCCGAAACGGACTACTTGTGGACACTCAACTTCGGCCCGCAGCATCCGGCCACTCACACCACGCTGCGGCTGGTGCTGAAGCTGGATGGCGAGCGGGTGGTGGACGCCCTGCCCGACATCGGGTACCTGCACAGCGGCTTCGAGAAGATCGGCGAGCACCTGGACTACAACCAGTACGTGACGGTCACCGACCGGATGAACTACATCTCGCCGATGGCCAACAACGTGGCCTGGCACGGTGCTGTGGAGAAACTGCTCGGGATCGAGATCACGCCGCGTTGCAAATATATCCGCACGATCATTGCGGAATTGTCTCGCATCAGCGACCACTTATTGTGTACCGGCGCGATAGGACTGGATGTGGGCGCCTTCACGTTTTTTCTCTATGCCTTTTACCAGCGCGAGCGGATTTACAACATTTTCGAGACGCTGTGCGGCGCGCGCTTCACCAACAGCTACACCCGCGTCGGCGGCCTGATGTACGACATCACGCCCCAGGTCGTCACCCAGATTCGGGACTTTGTACGCACGTTTCCCGAGACGCTCGACGACATGGAGCGGCTCCTGAACAAGAACCGCATTTTCATCGATCGCACGAAAGGGGTCGGCCTGCTGACCCCCGAGGAGGCGACCAACTGGAGCGCCACTGGTCCGGTGGCCCGCGCCAGCGGCGTGACCCGCGATCTCCGCAAGGACGAACCGTACCTGGCTTACGGCGATCTCGATTTCAAGGTTTGCTGCGCGCGGGCTGGCGATTGCTTCGCCCGCTATTACGTCCGCATGGCCGAAATACGCGAGAGCTTGCGGATCGTGCAGCAGGCGGTGGAAAACATCCCCAGCGGGCCGTTCAACGTCGGTGTGGATGAGCGGACCACGCTGCCGAGCAAGCGGGACGTCTATCAGACCATCGAAGGGACGATCACGCACTTTGAATTGGTCATGTGGAACCGCGGGTTTGTCGTTCCGAGCGAGGAAGCGTATGCCGCCATCGAGGCGCCCAACGGCGAACTCGGCTTTTACCTGTCGGGGGACGGCAGCAACGTCGCGTATCGCGCGCGCTGCCGGCCGCCGAGTTTCATTCACTTCGCGCTGTTCCCCAAGTTGATCAAAGGGCACACGCTGAGCGACGTGGTCGCGGTATTAGGAAGCCTCAATATTATTGCGGCGGAGCTTGATAGGTAAGGAAGGGGGCAATTGCAAATTGATCATTGCAAATTGTTAATTGCACATTTGCAATTATCAATTCTCAATTTGCAATTGCCGTCGTACGTGACGATGGCAAGACAGCGCATTCTTACTGACGACATGGTGCAGGCGATCAATGCCTACATCCCTCGCTATCCGTCGAAACAGGCGGTGACGCTGCCGGCATTGCATGTCGTCAATGAAAAGCTGCGGCACGTGCCGCTTCAGGCGGTCGTCGAGATTGCTGAGCTGCTTGGGCTGCATCCAGCGCAAGTTCAGGACACTCTGTCATTCTACGGTTATTTCAAGCAGGACAAACCGCACGGCAAGTGCCGCGTGTGGGTCTGCCGGAGCATTTCCTGCGCGCTGCGCGGGGGCGAAGAGCTGCTGGATCACTTATGCCACGCAGTCGGCGTAAAGCCGGGCGAGACCACGCCCGACGGCAAATTGACCGTCGAATACGCGGAGTGCCTCGGTGCCTGTGAGCACGCACCGTGCATGCTGACGGACAACACGCTGCTCAAATCGGTATCGCACCAACAGGCGGATGAGTTTGTGAAAGGGCTGAAATAAGTGCCTGAGTTTGAACCAGTCCTGCTGGCCAACGTCGGCAAGCCCGACAGCCAGACGCTGCGCGCGTATGAAGCTGCCGGCGGCTATCAGGCGCTCAAGAAGGTGCTCAAAACCTTGACTCCAAGCGACGTCAAGGAGCAGACCAAAGCCAGCGGTCTGCGCGGCCGCGGAGGCGCCGGTTTTCCCACTGGCCTCAAGTGGACGTTCCTGCCGAAGGACCATCCGGGGCCAATTTACTTTTGTTTGAATGCCGACGAGAGCGAGCCGGGGACCTTCAACAACCGCATCTTGATGGAGGACGACCCGCATCAGGTCCTGGAGGGGCTGATCATCAGTTGCTATGCGACGCAGGCCAGCACCGCCTACTACTACATGCGGTGCGAGTATCCAACCGCCTGGCTGCATACTCAGCAGGCGATTGACGAAGCGTATGCCGCCGGCTATCTGGGCAAGAACATTCTCGGCAGCGCGTATTCGCTGGACGTGTATTTGCACCGCGGGGCAGGCGCCTATATCTGCGGCGAAGAGACTGGCCTGATCGAAAGCCTGGAAGGAAAGCGCGCCTGGCCGCGAATCAAGCCGCCGTTTCCAGCCGTGGAAGGAGCGTTTCGCAAGCCCACTGTCGTCAACAACATCGAGACCGTCGCCTGCGTCAAGCACATCTTCGACCGCGGCGTCGAGTGGTTCAAGTCGATCGGCGTACCTCCCGACCCCAAGAACCCGCGCGACGCCGGCAGTTATGGCCCCAAACTGTATTGCCTGTCGGGGCATGTCAATAAGCCCGGCTGCTACGAAGCGCCGCTGGGCCTGACTGTCACCGAGCTGATCGATCGCTTCGGCGGCGGCATCTGGCAGGGGCGCAAGGCCAAGGCGGCCATCCCCGGCGGCATCAGCATGGGACTGCTATCTGCGGAGGAGTTTCATTGCCCACTCGACTTCAACGGCCCGGGCCGATTCGGCTGCCTGGGACTGGGCACTGCGGCCGTCGTCGTCATGGATGAGACGGTGAGGATGGTGGATTACCTCTTTAACAGTTGCCGGTTCTTCTCCCACGAGAGCTGCGGCCAGTGCACGCCGTGCCGCGAAGGGACCAATTGGGCCACGAAGATGCTGGCCCGGATCAAGCAGGGGAAGGGACGACTGCGGGACCTGGACCTGCTGGCCGAGATCGGCGAGACGATCGGAATCATTCCCGGCACGACGATCTGTGGCCTGGCTGATGGCGCGGCATGGCCGATCAAGAACTGCATCAAGAAATTCCGGCCCGAGCTGGAGACTTTTATCAAGAGCACTAATCCCGGCGGCTGGATGGAAACCAAGCCAGTGCCGGCCATGGAATTACTGAATATTCACTAGAGCGCATACATGCTTCAAATGCCAATCGCCTGCACTATTGCAAATTGATAATTGCAAATTTGCAATTAAGAATTTGTAATTTGCAATGTGTGATAGTCGTCCGCTTAGCGACCGTTGTTTCAAATGCCCGCTGTCATTGTCGACGGAATCGAAATCCCCATCGGCGCCAACGAGCGTCTCAACGGCATTCAGGCTGCGCGTCGCGCGGGCGTGGAGATTCCGCACTACTGCTGGCACGCGGGGCTCAGCGTCGTCGCGTCCTGCCGGATGTGCCTGGTCGAAGCGGGTCAAAAGGATCCCGCCACCGGCAAGGTCACGATGCAGCCAAAAGTCGTTCCCGCTTGCCAGACGCCGGCCAAGGACGGCAGCGTCTTTATCACGAGCAGCGAAAAGGTGCAGCAGGCCAGGGCCATGGTCGAGGAGGACCTGCTACTAAGGCATCCGGTCGATTGTCCGATTTGCGACAAGGCCGGCGAGTGTTCGCTTCAGGATTATCACTTCGAGTATGGCCAGAAGGAGCGGCGGGCGGACGTCAAGCCGTTTACCAGCCGCCGCCGCGATCTGGGGGACACGGTCACGCTGTTCGTCGATCGGTGCGTGATGTGTACCCGCTGCGTGCGATTTGCCCGCGAAATCAGCGGCACGAGCGAGTTGATGGTGATCAATCGCGGCGCGCAAGAGGAGATTGACGTCTTTCGCGATGAGAAGGGCCAGCCCCAGTTCCCGCTCGACAACAAGCTGTCGGGAAACGTTGTCGATCTGTGCCCGGTCGGAGCGCTGGGCGACAGAGAGTTTCTCTACCAGCAGCGGGTCTGGTTCATGAAGAGCCACGACCACGTCTGTGCCAAGTGCTCGACCGGCTGCTCGATCAAAATCGACGAGAACCAGGACCGCATCTACCGCCTGCGGCCGAGGGAAAACCCGCACGTCAACCAGTGGTGGATGTGCGATGAGGGTCGCTATGGCTTTCACCACGTGCATGACGAGCGGCGGCTGACCGAGCCGCGCCGCAAGGAGGCCGGCGGGTACGTCAACGTCGAGTGGGGAGCACTCGCGGCCGAGATCGACAAAAAGCTCAAAACGAGCGGCCGCCTGGCAGCCGTCCTCTCGCCGCATCTGACGGTTGAAGAGGCGTATCTGTTGGCGACATATATCAAAGGGATCGACCCGCAAGCTGCGCTCGCGCTCGGGCCAGTGCCGGTGGCCGGTAAGGACGAGAAGTTCCCGATGGGCTTTACGATCCACGCGGAGAAATGCCCCAATCGCCGCGGCGTGGAACCGATCGTGGCGAGGCTCGGCGGCAGCCTGCTCAACTGGGGAGATTTTCTCGGGCGGCTCGAGAGCGAATCCTTCGGTGCGGTCTGGCTCACTGGAGGGGGCCATGCCGAGTGGAACGATGCGGTCACGGCGGAAAAATTCGCCGCGGAAAAGTGCCTCATCGTGCAGGACTGCTTCACATCGCCCCTCTACGAGCGGGCCGATTATCAGCTCCCAGGCGCGACCTATCCGGAACGGGCCGGCTCGTTCGTCAACTCCAGCAACCGGCTTCAGTCCTTCGACTGGGCCGTTCGCCCGCCGCAAGGGGTCAAGGTCGAAGGACAACTTTACTGGCAGCTGGTCGGATTGCCGGGGCTTTACCAGAGCCGCCTCGTCCTCGACAAAGTGGCGCGGGAAATTGCATTTTTTGCAGCCGCGGCAGGACCAATTCCGGATGTGGGAGTCGATTTGAGGGTGAATCAACTGGCGTAACCCGGAACTCAGAACCAAGTACCGATGGTCGAAGAAGCCCTGATCAAAATCACGATCCTCCTTGGCGGCCTGATGACCGCGGCGGCTTACTTCGTGCTGCTCGAGCGGCGGATGGCCGCCTGGGTGCAGGACCGGATTGGACCCAATCGCGTGGGACTGCCGCTGACGAACATCCGCCTGGCCGGACTCGGCCAGCCGCTGGCCGATGGCCTGAAGTTCATCCTCAAGGAAGAGTACACCCCGGCCCACGTCGACAAACGGCTGTACATCCTGGCGCCCATCGCCATCCTCGCCGCGGCACTCACGGTGTTTGCCGTGATTCCCTTCGGCAGCATTCTTCCCGCCATTGGCAACCGTGTGGACCCGATCCACCTGAATGTCGCGCCGGGAATGGTGGTGGGCATGAACGTGGGGCTGATCTTTGTCTTCGCGGTGACCAGCATTGCCGTCTACGGCGTGATTCTCGGCGGCTGGGCCAGCAACAACAAATACAGCTTTCTCGGCGGACTGCGGTCCAGTGCCCAGCTCATCGCTTACGAATTGCCGATGGGATTGGGACTACTAGGTGTCGTATTAGCGGCTGGCTCGCTCGATCTGGATCAGATCATCGTCGCCCAAACGGGCGCCACCGATTTGACGCGCGGCCTCCCCAGCGGCATCTGGTTCGCCCTGGCGCAGCCGCTGGGCTTCGTTGTTTTCGTGGTCGCAGCATTTGCCGAGGCGGCGCGATTGCCGTTCGACCTCCCCGAGGCCGAGCAGGAATTGATCGGCGGATATCACACCGAATACTCCGGCATGAAGCTGCTGCTGTTTTTGATTGCCGAGTTTTTGCACATGATCACGGCCTCGTTTCTGATCGCGATCCTGTTTCTCGGCGGCTGGCATCTGCCGTGGATCACCGGCGATCCAACGAGCCAGGACGTCACCTGGCTGACGGCGCTATTGCGCATCGGGGTGCTTCAGGCCAAGGTTTTTCTCGTCATCCTGTTCTTCATGCTGGCGAGGTGGAGCTGGCCTCGGTTTCGATTCGACCAGCTCATGAAATTGGCGTGGAAGATCATGCTGCCGCTGGGCCTGGTGAATCTCGTCGCCCTGGCGGCACTGTATGAGCTGCGGGCGATCAACGATCCGGACGGCACGAGCTGGCTGTGGGGCGCGGTCGTGTATGCCGGCGCGTGGCTAGTTGCCGTGCTGGCCTGGCTGGTCACGTCGCTGGCCAACCCGCTCGTCGCGGACAACCGGCCGCAGTTAGATACGATGACGGCCGAGGTGGATACACAGATTTAGCGGAGCCTTATGCACTGGTATGAGCGGATTCCGGAGTTGCAAATTGTTAATTGATCATTGCAAATTGCAAATTGGATGCTGTTACTTTGCAATTTTGCAATTTGCAATTCGCAATGACCAATTTGCAATTGCCGCGCCTTTAATTACATAAGCATATCAATATTATCGAATGCAACCAAACGACCCTAATATCGCCTGGATCGAAGAGCCGCGGCTTAGCCTGGCGGGGAAGATGTACGTCCCCCTCTTCGTCGACGGTCTGACCACGACGCTGAAGCACCTCACCAGGTCGCTGAAAGGGGACGTCGTCACGGTCAGCTATCCAGATCAAGAGCCGAAGATCGCCAACCCGTTCATTTACCGCGGCGTGCATCGGCTGAACCGCGACGAGCAGGGGCGGGTGAAATGTGTGGCCTGTTTCTTGTGCGCGACCGCCTGCCCGGCGCACTGCATCGATATCGTCGCGGAGGAAAGCCCTTGGCCCGACCGCGAGAAATATCCTCAGAGCTTCACGATCGACGAACTGCGGTGCATCTACTGCGGCATGTGCGAGGAAGCCTGTCCGGTCGATGCCATCGAGCTGACGAGCCTCTATAACCTGACCGGCCGCAGCCGCGAGGAGATGATCTTCGACAAGGAAAAGCTGCTCAGCGTGTATGACGCGACCAAGGACAAAGAGCCGATGCGCTCGCCGCAGATGGGAGGGACCGCCACATGAACGGCCTGCCGTCGTTGCTGCCACTGATTGCGGCGCAGTCGCTCACGTTGCGCGAGATCGTGACCTGCCGCACGTTCTGGGGGCTCGTGATCGCCGCGCTTGGCTTGTGGCTGGCGCTCCCTCGCCGGATGCGCTACGGCAAGCTGCTGGGCGGCGTTCTCGGACTGCTCGTGGGATTGCCGCTGATCGCGTCGGACTGGCCGCTCTTGCCGACGATTAGCGACGAAGTCGTCTTTTGGCTGCTCTCTGGCGTGGCGATCGTGGCCGCCGTGGCCACCATCACTTCTCACAGCCCGGTGTACTCGGCCATCTGGTTTGCTTTGTCGCTGCTCGGAACGGCGGGAATCTTCTTTTTCAACGGCGCGCAGTTTCTGGGTGTGGCCACGGTCGTGGTTTATGCCGGCGCCATTGTCGTCACGTTTTTGTTTGTGCTCATGCTGGCCCAGCCGGAGGGCCACGCGTCCTACGATCGAATTGGCTGGGGCTGGTTTTCCAAGGCGGCGTCCGTCGTCGTAGCGGCGGCAATCGTTGGGACGCTCACGTTTCTGCTGGGTGGGCTGAAGGACCAGGCGAAGGCGGCTGACGTCGCGCTGGCAGCCGCTCCCTCGCCGTCCGACAAACCAGCCATCAAAGTGGGGGAACAGCCCCATCCAGTCCTCAGGCCGCAAGAGCACGTGGCCGGGCTGGGCGCCGTCCTCTTTAGCCAGCATCTGATCAGTGTCGAAGTGGCCGGCACGCTCCTGTTGGCGGCGCTGGTCGGCGCGGTCGCCATTGCCGCCCAAGGGAAGCGTCGTCTGGAGACGCAGATCGAGGAGGCCACGCGATGAACGAGACGGGTCTGCTCTATAACTACCTGCTTGTGGGATCCATCGTGTTCGTCCTGGGGCTGGTCGGTTTCCTTGTGCGGCGGAACATGATTGTGATGTTTCTGTGCACCGAGATGATGCTCCAGGGCGTATCTCTGTCGCTAATCGGCTTTGGCCGCTATCACGCGAGTCTGGCCGACTCGGCCGACGCCGGCCCGTGGGGCGGCCAGATGCTGGTGATCTTCATCATCACGGTCGCCGCCTGCGAAGCCGGCATTGCCTTGGTGCTGATCCTGATGCTCGCCAGGCGCAGCGGCACTCTGGACGCGACGGTCTGGCAGGACCTGCGCGAGGAGGGATTGCCCGCGTACGTTGACACCGAGGTGCCGGAAGAGCGCACCAGCGATCGCGTGTGGCCCGTGCTGACGCCGGCCGGACGACGGCCGGAAATCGACCTCGAAGAGTTGTCCCATCGCAATCAGGTGTAGGTCCGCTGACGGCTTTCAAGGCGCCGACGAGAAACATGGATAGCGTTCGCCTTATCGATAACTGCCTGCCGCTCATTCCGGCATTGCCGCTGGTCGCCGCGATCGTGACGGCGGTGCTGGGCCCGTGGGTGGCACGCCGCGCGGCCGGGTGGCAATTCGCGTTGTCGCTACCGGTGATTGTGGCCTTGGCCGCTTCGTGCGTGCTGAGCCTGGTTCTGGTGAGAGCGGTTCAATTCGAGCAGCAGGAGCAATTGGACCGGGACACAGGGGAAGGAGCCGTGACGGCCGGATTCGAGCGCGTCGTTACGCTGTGGACTTGGGCCAGCGTGGATCACGCCTATCGGCTACAGGAGTCGAGCAAAGCGCCGACTGCCGACAGCGAGCCCGAGCCGTCGCCGGCTCCAGCTAATCCGCTGGCCATCGACATTGGCTGGAAGGATTTCCACGTTGCGGTCGCTCTGCGGGCCGACGCGCTGACGGCGATGATGCTGGGCATGGTGACGTTCGTCTCGACGCTGGTGGCGATCTTTGCCGCGGGGTACATGTCTGGCGATCGCGGCTACTGGCGCTTCTTCGCCTACATCGGCCTGTTTGTGTTCTCGATGACGATGCTGGTGACGGTGAGCAACTTTGTGCTCCTGTACGTGTTCTGGGAGGCAGTCGGTCTGTGCAGCTATCTGCTCATCGGTTTCTGGTACGAGAAGCCATCCGCCGCGGCGGCTGGCATGAAAGCGTTTTTGGTCAACCGCGTCGGAGACTTTGGTTTTGCCATCGCTTTGTTTCTTATCTGGACAACGTACGGCACGCTCAATTTTCATGATGCGCTGGCCGGAGGCTCGACCAACCAGGAGGCCATCGTAGAGCAACTGGGCGCCGTGCGGGGGCTGGCCGGCATTTCCGTCGTGCCGACCGACCCGGCCCCGATACGGCCGGGAATCGACAACGAACAGCAAGGCGCCATGCGGGTCGTGCGGGGAGTGCTCGGCAGGGACCGCCTGGTGCACGACGACTACGTGACCGACCTGCGGGCCGTGGCAATCTGCCTGCTGCTTTTGCTCGGAGCCTGCGGCAAGAGCGCCCAATTCCCGCTCCATGTCTGGCTGGCGGACGCCATGGAAGGTCCGACGCCGGTCAGCGCGCTGATTCACGCGGCGACGATGGTCACGGCCGGCGTCTACATGATCGCCCGCTGTGCGCCGCTGTTTGCCGCCTCGCCCGAATCGCAACTGACGGTGTCGGTCGTCGGCGTGGTGACAGCCCTGCTGGGCGGCCTGATTGCGCTGACGCAATTCGACCTCAAGCGGGTGTTGGCGTATTCCACCATCAGCCAGCTTGGGTACATGTTCCTGGCGCTGGGAACGGGGACTCTCGCCGGGGTGACCGGCGGCATGTTCCACCTGTTTACGCACGCCTTTTTCAAGGCGCTGTTGTTCCTCGGCGCCGGCAGCGTGATGCACGCGATGGGGGGCGTGATCGACATGCGGAAATTTGGCGGGCTGGTCAGGCGGATGCCTTGGACTTACGTCACCTTTCTCATCGGTTGCTTGGCGCTGTCCGGGATCTTTCCTCTGTCGGGCTTTTGGAGCAAGGATTCCATCTTGGGCGCGGTCCATGACAAGGTACATCAGCTCGAGCACCTGCGCGAGGCTCGGCATCATGCGGCCGGCGAGCAAGAGCAGCCCGATCGGTTGGCTCAGTCGTTTGCGCGTCTGACCGATGGCCAGCTCTTGGCCTATCGCCGCATTTATTCGGGATTTTACTACGCCGGCCTCTTTGCGGCATTCCTCACCGCCTTTTACACGTTCCGCGCCTTCTGCCTGACGTTCCACGGCGAGGAGCGCATTCCGCACGAGGCGGGGCATCACGCGCACGAGTCGCCGGC
>DASRJP010000263.1:0-37744 GCA_035649415.1 Pirellulaceae bacterium
TCGTTGAGTCGGGTGATGCCGCGGCCTTCGCTGCCGAAGATCGGCTTGAGGACGACGTCGCAGCCGAGTTGCTCGAAGGCGGCGAGCGCCTCGTCGGCCGTCTGACAGACGATCGTCCGCGGAGTCGTCAAACCGGCCTCGGCCAGCTTCGCTGACGTGAGGAATTTGTCCACGGCCGCTTCGACCGCGCGGGCCGGATTGATGACCACGCCGCCCGTTGCTTCATGCCGGCCCAGGCAGTCCATGCGAAAGACAACCTGTTCCAGCGATCCCGGCGGCATCGTGCGGACGAGGATCGAATCAAAATCGGAAAGCTTGTGCTCTCCCGCTGCAATGGACAGCTGGCCGCCCGCCTGGAGTGCCGCTGTTACTTCGGCAAACGGCAGTTGTGTCGCCTCGTGCCCGAGCTTTGCCGCGGCGCGTGAAAGTTCGCGCAGATAATAGCTGTCCGAATTTGCGAGGATGCCGAAACGCATGGATGACCGTCAACCGGCAAAGGACCGCTTGAGCACATCGGGCCGCGGCCCGCCGAAGCTGTGGGAACGACCGGTGTCGAGATTGAACAGTGAAATGGCCGCTGGGCTGAACAGAAGCGGATCGATCTTGTAGAAGTCGCGGTTGTAGCGCTCGAAGATGGCGGCAAACGGCTCGCCGAAGTCGCGCGAGGCGCTGGACGGGATTTTTGGGCCGATTTCGGCGAGACTATCGTCATCGCCGACGACCCATAAAAAAACCGCCGCACCGTAGAGCACGGCGTCATTGGTGCGACCGATGCCGGTCATGTCGTCGGGAGCGGTCGGCGGCAGCGGCGCGAAGCCCTGTCCCGACTTGACGCGCTGAAGATCGAAACCCAGTTCGTGCATCTTGTGCAATGCCGTCTCAACCGAGCGGGCAACAATTTGCAGATGGCCGGCGGCACTGGCCGTTCGCGCGCAGACGAGGGTCAGTTTGTCGGGTGCAATGCCGCAGTCGGCGGCGATCTTGCGGCACACTTCGTCCGGCGGCAGCTTGCTCGTTTCCAGCACGCCGACGGCGACCGGCGGCTGCTCGCGATAGCCGATGTGGTCAAACAGTTTTTCCTTGCCATAGGCAGCCCGCATCGGACCGGAGCCCATGGCGAAGAATTCTTCACCGGTGATCTGCCAGCCGGCATACTGGCTGGCCATACAGGCGGCAACCGGCTCTTCCGTGAATACGTAGATCCATGGTCCGGGCCAGACGCTCTCGCCGAGCGCCTTTACAGAGACGCGAGCCAGTCCGGAGAGGCAGATTTCGGCCATTCTCAACCCGGCCGATCGCCCGCCGGCCGCTTTCACGCCGCAGTCGATGACCCGCGTGCCGCACGGCATCGGGACGACCTCAACGTCGGAGTCGCCGGCTCCCTCGGTACACCAGCGGTCGCAAAGTTCCCAGGCTCGCTCGTTGAGTCGCATGCCGTGGATCATCTTCCAGGTCGGCGCGACCCGCAATGGGCCGTTCACCTCGCCCGCGGCCGGCGCTAGAATGCGGCTGCCAGTGCAGGAGGAACGAGGCGTGGCCAGCCTGACCATCGAAAACTATGTGAAAGCCATCTATCAGCTCTCCGCCGAGGGGGAGGGGGAAATGGCTTCCACCGGCGCACTGGCGGAAACGCTCGCCGTGTCGCCTAGCACGGTGACCAGCATGCTCAAGACCCTCAGCGAGAGCGGGCTGGCGCAGTACATCCCTTACGGCGGCGCAAAGCTCACCGATGCCGGCCGCTCGCTGGCGCTCCGCGTCGTGCGGCGACACCGACTGATCGAGCTGTTCCTGGTCAAGACGCTTAGGTTGACTTGGGACGAGGTGCACGCCGAGGCGGAGAACATGGAGCACGCGGTCAGCGATCTGCTGATCGACAAGATCGATGCCTATCTCGGATATCCCGAGTCCGACCCGCACGGCGACCCGATTCCCAAGGCGGATGGAACGATCGCCAGTCCCCAGGCGACGCTCCTGTCAGCGTTGCGTGCCGGAGAACGATTCAAAATCGTGCGGGTGAGTGACCAGTCGCCGGAATTTCTTCGCTACCTCACGGACAGCGGCCTGGCGATTGGCGCCGAAGGCAACGTTGCGGAAAGCCGCGCCGAGGCGGGAATCGTCGTGCTGCACGTCGGTCAGCAACAAACGACGCTGGCGCGCGAGATTGCCGAGAAATTGCTGGTAGCGCGAAGGGGATGACGGCACACGGAGTGTGCCTACTACCTTTCAGCCGCTCAGCGGTTTGTGCCCCAGCGCGCGGCGGGCCACGGAGAGCTGGCCGGCGTGCATCGCCTCGTGCCAGTTCGCCATCTCGAACACCGAGGCGAAATCGGGGAGGAAGTCGGGGGAGCCCGGCGGGGTGGCACGCGACAGGTCCTCGTCCGACATTTCGTCCAGGACATTCAACAGCGTACGCCGCCGCTCGCGCATCGTCTCCAGCACTTCTTGCGGCGGCGGATACTCCTCTGGGCGATTGACCGGTTGCGACCCCATGCCAAATCGCTCGCGATAGCCTTCCAGCGGCGCGGTCCTCTGCGGCGCTACGAGCGACAATAGAAAGTTGTCCGTATTGGCCATGTGGCCGGCGAACCAGAGGGCGTGATTGCAGCCGGGATGCACCTGGTGCACCCACTGCGCAGGCTCTTGAAACGCAGCCAGCAACTTTTCGCTCAACTGACGCGTGCTGGCAAGCTGTCGCTGTAGTCTTTCGCTGAGGCTCATGCCGCAATTCTAATGTGGCATGGTCGGCAGACCAGCGTCATCATTGCTTGGCTGCCGGCGGCATGGGCGGCGGCGCAGGAGGCGCGCCCGAATTGATCAAGTCAACTTTCACGTCATCCGCCATGAAGTAGGCACGAAAATGAATTTTGCCTCCTTCTGGGAGCGATTTGGCAAGTTCCTTGAGCTGTTCGATCTGCGCCATTCCCTTCTGTGCGGCTTCCAGCACTTGATTGGCTTGCGTTTCGCGCTGCTTCTTTTCTTCCGCGTTCAGATTTTTCGCGGCCTTTGTCGCGGCAGTGTCAAATTGCGCAGCCTTGATCCGGCCGGCAGCGAAGTCGGCCAGCTGCTTGGGCGTCACCTTCATGTAACGGTCGGGTTTGGGCATTCCTGTAAGATAGTACTGCGGCTGTGCCGAGATTCGCAAACTCTTGGCCGGCATCGCGACGTCGATCTTAAAGCCCAGAATCAGCGCATCGTCGGCATGCCCGGCCATCAAATAGGTGGTGTCCTTGAACGCCTCCAGCTCGAACTTGGGATCAACCTTGTGCTTGGCAGCTCCCCCCTCGAGCGGACCGATTTCGACAGTAACCTGTTTGCCGGGGGGCGGGGATTCTATGTTCCACGTCTCGCTGAACACACCCTTATCAACTTGCGCGGCAAGCGGCTCGGCAGTGATCGGCTTGCGGAGTGCAACCTGGTGTAGCGCGGTCCCGGCACTCAGCGACAACGCGCAGTTGCACAGAAACGGCGCCGACTGCTGCCTGGTCGCTTCCTCGGCCCATTGGAAAACTAGCTGATCGTCCTTGAGCGCCAGCGAGGCTACGACAACCGGAGGATCCTTTTCGCTCTGGAACTTGATTTCCCAATCGCGCGGCGCGGTCCCCCCATTGGCTGGCTCCAGGAGAAATGAACTCTTACCCTTGTATGCGGTCTGCCCACCCTTGAGTTGCACGAGGCACAAGGCCGTGGGCTCGATCTTGATGAGCCCCAGGGGGACCGGATTCAGCGCCTCAGCGGCGGGCTTACCCATCGTTTCTAGCGGCGGCAGGGCTACGGCCGTCGCAAACCCGGCGAAGGGGTTGGCGGCAGGCGCTGGCGCCGGAGCAGGCATGGGAGTGGTAGGAGCCGGTTCCGGCTTTGTTTCGCTGGCTGGTGCTTTGGTCGTTTTCGTATCAGTGGTTGACGCACCGGGCGTCGCCGTTGGCGGGGTCGCTTCCGTCGTGGTCGCCGGCATTGGCATCGGCTTTGTCTCGGCTGGCGCCTTCTCGCTCCCCTTCGTTTCGGCGGGCGTGTCGCTAGTCTTTGTCGGCGAACCTTTTTCGGTCGGCTCGCCTTTGCCCGCATTGCTTGGAGGCGTGCTGCTCGCGGCTCCGGTCGAGTCCGCGATCGGGTTCGTTTCCGGGTTTGACTCCGGGTTTGACTCCGGTTTGGACTCGCTAGCTTTGGTGGGCTTACTGACTTTCGCCGCAGACGCCGCATCAGCCCTCGTCGCTTTGGCGACGGGCTGCGAACCCCCACGATTGAGGAGCACGACCACGACCGTCACCATGATTGCCAGGACCAGCGCGCCGCCGCCGATCACGGCGATAGGAATCACGGGCCAGGCACGCTTGCTGCGAGGCGAAGCGGACGCCTTGTCAACGACACTCGCGGCAGGAGCGGAGGCAGCGACTGCGGGAGCCGGACTCGACTTGCGTTTCCGCCCCGTTTTGATCGCAAATCCCAAGGGGCCCACAGATGGGCTCTCGGCAGCGTCAGCGTCTTCGGTGGCGACAATTGTAGTCGACGCGACTTCCAGTGGCTTGGCCACGAGCGGTCGCTTGGCGACAGCGGCGGGTTGGCGATCGGACGGCGACTTGTCGGCGGCTTTCTCGGCCGTAGGGAGCGCGCGCTGGGCCAACTCGAGTGCGGCGACGACCTGAGCTGCCGATTCGGGACGCTCGTTAGGATCGCTCGCTAGCAAGTGGTCGCACACGTTGGCAAGTTCGGGCACGACTCCCGCGACCTTGAGGAGTCCTTCCGCCACATCGCTGTTGTCGCGGGCCGGGGGCTTGCCAGTGAGCAGGAAATGAAGGATCGCCCCCAGCGAGTAGAGATCGCTGCGAACGTCCGAGCGCCGCTTGTCACCCAGCAGCTCGGGAGCTCGGTATGCGAGGCTGGCCAGCGATGGAGCCTCCGTTGATTCCTCGCCGGCGCCAACCGGGGTGGAGCTGTCGGCCAATTCGCTGAGGCCAAGATCGAGGATTTTCACGACGCCGCTAGCATCGACGAGCAAGTTCGATGGCTTGAGGTCGCCATGCGAGAGGTCCTGCTCATGGGCGTGCGACAGTCCATCGGCCGCCTGCCGCGCCAAGTCGATCGCACGCTGCGCCGGCATCGGACCTCCCTCCTCGACCTGCCGCTGAAGGTCTTTACCCTCGACATATTCCATCGCCAGGTAGAAGCGGCCCTCTTCGTCTCCCACGTCGTAGAGGTGAATGATATTCCGATGGTTGAGCGCGCTGGCTCGAGTCGCCTCCTGGAGGAAGCGCTTGAGCACCTCCGCCTGAGCGCTAAAACGGCTCGGCAGCACCTTGAGCGAAACGCGTTTATTGAGCTTGCCGTGCTCGGCCAGGAACACGCGTCCCATCGGTCCTTTCCCCAGTTCGCCGAGCAGACGATATTTCCCGACGGTCAGTCGCGTGAATCGGCCCAAGATCTGCGCCGCTTGCCAGGCCGTCAACGTTTCGTTTTTGACAAGTTGTCGAGCCAACGACGACGCATCCGCCTGGCCGGCAGCGGATTTGCGCACCTGGACCATTTGCTCCGGCGTGAGGAGTCCGCTCTTGTCCAGATGATCAACAAAAGCGCCGGTGTCCGTTAGCGACTCGTTTTTTGCCATGTTCGCGCCGGGGTAGATCGCTGGGGCAACGACCCTGATTTTGGCAGCCTCTTGCAGGGGTGGCAACTATTTTCCGCCCGCCAACTGGAGAATCCGGCCGCGAGCTGTCGGGCAACGGTATTTTGGCCGTGCATTCTGTCGTCAGTAGGCAGCTCTGGGCACCCAGGGCGACGCCGTTCCGCAGGCGTCGAGAAACTGGGCAATTTACGCGAAAGCAGCGTTTTCCAAAAAAAGTGCCGTTTGTATCGAAAGTACTGATTTTGCCCGTTGTAACGCGCCGATAGGTTCTGTCGAGCGAAAAGTCTACCGCTTCCGGCGCGTATTCTCTCTGCTTTGCGGCAGAAGGAGGGGCGTCTGAGGCGAGACGCAAACGCCACTACCGATTGCGGCCAAACCTGAGGAAGCCACCCCCTGTAAGACCGCGACAGTCGGCCCGGCATACGCTGGTGACGCCCGTCGCAGCCTGGCAATTTTTGGAGCCGCGGAGACTCTCCGATGAAGATGCGTTGGGCCTGGACGTTGCCACTCCTGACGATTGTCATCCTGTCGCTGGCCGTTTCCACAGCCAGTGCGCAAGGTTATCCGCCCGCTGGGTATGCGCAAGCGCCCTATGGCGCGATGCAGGCCTACGACCCCGCCATGGCGATGTACGCTCATCCGGCGATGATGGCAGCCTACGCCGCCCCGGACGGCGGTCAGGGAAGCGTCCTCGTGCCGGGGCAGCCGATGCCCGCCGGTCCAATGCCGGGGCCGATGGGCGGACCAATGATGATGGGCAGTCCCTCGGACGCCTATATGCCGGGCATGGGTGGAGATGGTTGCCCATACTGCGGCGGGCAGGGCTGCTCGCACTGCGGCTTCGGTCACGGCTTCGGTCATGGCGGACCGCTCTCGCATCTGCTCGGAATCGGTCCCTACAGCGACGGCGGCTGCTGCGCTCCGCGGTGGTATGACGTCGCGGTTGACTACATGCTGCTGACGCGAGACGACGTCGATCGCGGCGTGGACCTGGCTTCCGAGGGCCTTGGCGGACCGATCGTACTGAGCACTGATCAACTTGATTTCGACGATGCTTCCGGATTCCGGTTCTCAGGAATGTTTCAGGTCTCAGCCGGCGGCAGCGTCGAATTCACCTATTACGGGACGTTCCACTGGCACAGAAGCGCCATTGCGGAAAGCGCCACGGATAACCTGTTCTCGGTCGTTTCCGACTTCGGCCAGAATCCGCCGGGCGGCTTTGCCGAAACGGACAACAGCAGCTTTCAGCGGATCGACTACTCCTCCACGTTCGACAACTTCGAGATCAACTTCCGCCGCCGCTGGATTGCCCCCAATTGCCTCTTTCAAGGCTCCTGGCTGGCTGGCGTACGGTATTTCAAGTTGGATGAGGACTTCCAGTACATCGCCATCAACGACACCAACGGTCTGGCGGACTTCGATGTCAACACGAACAACAGCCTGACCGGCTTCCAAATGGGCGGCGATTTGTGGTTTTGCGTCATCCCTGGTTTGCGGCTGGGCTGCGAAGGGAAGGCGGGCATTTTTGGAAATCACGCCAGCCAGGGCACGACGATCACAGCCACTTCACTCGTTACGCCCTTTGCGGAAACGGCAAAAGTCGACGATGTGGCCTTCGTGGGGAACATCGACCTGATGATGCTGTACCGGATCAACTACAACTGGACGTTCAAGCTGGGTTACCAGTTCCTGTTCGTGGACGGCGTCGCGCTGGCCTCGGAGAACTTCAATCCAACGCCCCCCGCCGTGTTTGCCGGCGTGCCGGGAAACATCATTCGGCAACCCACGATCAACGACAACGGCAATGTGTTCTACCACGGCTTGATGGCTGGGCTCGAATTCATGTGGTAGTCGAGGCGACACTTAAGGCCAGGGCATGGCGCGCTTGAACCCCGCGAGTTATTCGCGGGGTTTTTCTTTTTGGCGCCACCCGTCAGCAATCTTGCTGGCGGAACTTCTTGCCCAGACGGCGCGTCCAAGGTGCGTCCTGCGGTCTGCCGAGAGCTCGTGCATGAGAAAAGTCTTTATTGACACGGATTTTATGGCTTTTATAATCGGCACCGATTTATCCCAGGCCACCCGATCCATCCATCTTGACGATCCAACGTGACCCACTGAAATGGTTGGTTTTTTCCGTAAAGCCAGCCCCAGGCGGAATTTTCGACAGAAAAGTAGCAATCAGCTATTGCCGTAATTAGACTACCCGTTTGCCTCGTCCCGTTGCACTTTGGCATCATTCGCTTCGGCCCTACAAAGGGGATCATCGTGACCTCGTCTGCGAAACGCCCTTCTGCGCGCTCATCAGCCCTGGCAGCCCGCAACCATCGCCGCCTTGACCGGCGGCGTTTCCGCCAGATGTTGTTCGAATCCCTGGAGACGCGGCAAGTTTTGTCGTCGTTCCCTGCTCCCATCGACAACTGGCAGCAAGCGGAATTCGTGGACTCGGAAGCGCTAGTCCGTTTCCGAGCGGACGCGACCCAACCGCAGATCCAGCAGCTTCTTTCTCAATTGCAAGCCGGCATCTGGACCGGTTGGGACGAATTGGACATGTACCATGTCCGATTTCCCACCGCGCGAAACCGATCCGAAACGCTTGCCGCAATCAAGACACTGCACGAGCAAGGGATCGTGGAGTATGCGGAGCCCAATTTCCTGTATCACCCCTCGGTCATCCCCAACGATCCATTGTTCGGACTGCAATGGGGACTCGAAAATGTCGGGCAGCAAAGTCCCTTTCCGCCGTTTCTCGGCGGCGTTTTTGACGCAGACATTGATGCAACCGAGGCTTGGGACGAGACGACTGGCAACCCCAACACCATCATCGCCATCATCGACACGGGCGTGGATTACCTGCACCCCGATCTGGCAGCCCATATCTGGGTCAATCCGGGGGAAACGCCGGACGGAATTGACAATGACGGCAACGGCTTCGTGGACGACGTCCGCGGCTGGGACACATTCGACAACGACAACGATCCGTTGGATGTAGGGGGCCACGGCACGCACGTTGCCGGAATTGCCGCGGCCATCGGCAATAACAACACCGGTGTCACGGGCGTCAGTTGGAATTCCCAAATCATGGCCATCAAGGCCGGGAATGCCACCTCACTGAGCAACGCGGCGATCGTTGGCGCTCAAGTGTACATTCACCGCATGAAGGTGAACTTCGGTTTCAACATCGTCGTCAGCAACAACAGTTACGGCGCAATTGGCCCCGGCGCTTTTTCGTTTGCCCAATTCGATGCCATTCGCAGAGCAACCGAAGCGGGAATCCTGTTCGTGGCGGCGGCCGGAAACCAGGCCCTTAACACCGACGCGCCAGCCACGCCCGCGTACCCTGCCGGATACAATCTCCCGGGCATTATCTCGGTTGCCGCCACCGCTCGCACGGACACGATGTCAACGTTTTCCAACTTTGGCATTAACTCGGTCGATATCGGTGCCCCAGGCGAAGAGATTTTCAGCACCGCCCCAACCTTCCTCCCGCCGCTGGCGCCGCAGCCTCCCGGCACGCCGGTCGGCTACATGTGGCTGGACGGCACGTCGATGGCCTCTCCCATGGTTGCCGGCGCCGTCGGCGTGCTGCGCTCCCTTGACCCGTTCATGACGAATGACGAAGTCAAAAACCTGCTGATGCAGACGGTCGATGTGGTGCCGTCGCTGGCGCCGCGCGTCAAGAGCGGCGGCCGAATGAACCTGGCTAAGGCGCTGGACCAGGTAACGCGCAATCAAATCAGCGGCAAGGTATGGCGCGACGTTGATGCCGACGGCAAATTGGACGCGAATGAAATTGGCCTGGGTGGCTGGGTTGTCTATGTCGATCGGAACAACAACAGCGTGCTCGACGGCGCGGAGCCAAGCACGGTTACTCTGGCCGATGGAACGTACAACCTGCGGGCCACTCTCGGAGCAGGCACTTACAAGATCCGCGAGGTGGTCAAGCCAGGATTCAAGCAGACCTTCCCTAATTCGTCCGTCGGTTTCGCCCACACGATCACGCTCCAGTCTCGGAGCGATTCGGTCAGCAATCTCAACTTTGGCAATCAACCGCTCCCCGGTTCGATCGACGGGATCAAGTATCTGGACATCGACAAGCCGGGGAACACTTTGGGAGTGCGCGATCCGGACGAGCCGGGGCTGCCGGGGTTTGTGATTTACGTTGACGTCAACAACGACGGCCTCATTGGCATTGGCGAACCGGCCTCCATCACGGATTCCCAGGGCCGTTTTCGGATCAATAACGTCCTGCCTGGTACGTATACCGTGCGAGAAGTGCAAAAGGCGGGTTACGTACAGACGGAGCCGGCGGGCGGCGGCGGCATTACGGGCGTCGTCGTAATTGGGAACCAGATCACCTTCGGCCTGGTGTTCGGCAATCGGTCGGCGATCGATTTTGGCGACGCGCCGGACAGCTACGGCACTCTGAAGGCCAGCAATGGCCCGTCGCATGGCCTGTTGCCCGGATTTTTCCTGGGCGACGCCAGCGACACCGCCAATGCGCACATCGACGACGAAATCGACGGTTTGCCCAGTCCCGACGCCGATGGCGACGACCTGGACGATACGGATGACGAGGACGGGGTCTCCTTCGTCACGGACGTGATTCCGGGACAAGCGGCAACCGTGCGCGTGGATGTCTCTTCGGGCACGTTCGGATCGGGATTCCTGCAAGGCTGGATCGACTTCAACAACGATGGCGATTTCCTGGATGCTGGCGAACAGATCATCAAGGACAGGTCCCTGCAAACGGGGACGCATCTGATCGGGTTCCTGGTGCCGCTCGACGCAGCGGTTGCCGACACTTTCTCCCGGTTCCGCTGGTCTTTGCAACGAGGGATCGGTCCCATCGGACCGGCGACCGCAGGCGAAGTCGAGGATCACACGACCGCCTCTCGTTCCGTCGCTCCCACCGCCAACGACGACGGTCCGTTCACCGTCGCGCGGGACTCGAATTTTGTGGACAACGAATTCGACGTGATGGCCAACGACTTCCCCGGCGTCAGCGGGCTGCCGTTCGAATTCCTGCCGGGAGGCGTACCGCCCGGGACCAATGCCGGCGGCCTGCTCCTGATCGAGGACCAGGGGACCGCCGATCCAACCGACGACACGATCCGCTACAAGCCCAAGCCTAACTACATCGGTCAGGACTCGTTCGAATACCAGATCTGGGATGGCGTCAACGTCTCCAACAAGGGCAAAGTGCTGATCAATGTCGTGCCGACCGATCCGGTCGCTGTCGACGACACGTTCGACATCCTCAAGGGCAGCAGCAATGTGGCGCTCGACGTGGTGGCCAACGACATCGAGGGTCCAGCCGGCGCCTTGCAGCTCCAGACAGTATCCGGCACCACTGCCGGCGGCACGGTCACGATCGACGCCGTCAACAACCGAGTGCTCTATACGCCGCTCAACGCGAATTTCACGGGCGCAGACTCATTCTTCTACACGGTACGCGATCTCTCCGGAAAAACCTCTGCGGCCCAGGTGCTGGTGCAAGTCCTCGACCAGCTCGGCGAGCCGGCGGACAGCCACATCGTGCAGATTGAATTCGGTTTGTTCGACTCCAACGGCAACCAGTTATTCAACAACGCTCCGGTGCAACTTAACGAGACGATCGAATTGCGGGCGTTCACACGGGACCTTCGTGGCTCGTTCCCCGATCCGGTGATCCCGGGCATCCCCGATGCCTCCGGCGTCCTCTCGGCCTATGTCGATGCCCTTTACAACAGCCATCTGGTCCACGCCAACCCGGCCAACAACATCTTCGGCATCGATATCACCTTTGGGCCGCTCTATCCGTCGGCCCGCTCGGCCACGGCCTCGACCCCCGGCATCGTCGATGAGGCGGGCGCGCTGATCAGTCAGCAGACCGAATACTTCCTCGGCTCCGGCAATAATCTGCTGTTTGCGATCAAGTTCACGGCCGATGCCGAAGGATCGCTGAAGTTCTCACCCAATCCGGAAGAGGACAGTCCCACGTTCACGTTCGAGACCTCGGTTCACAGCCAGACCACTGGCGAGCCGATCGTCATTCCCAACGAGCAGATCTTCTTCAAGTCCTCGCCCACGATTCAGATCGTCGGCGCTGGAGAAGCGGAAGCGACCAATCCCTACAATCCGCTGGACGTCAACCAGGACACGATCGTTTCTCCGATCGATGCGCTGCTGGTCATTAGCCACTTGAACCGCTACGGTGCGGGCGCCTTCAGCCCCGTTCTGGCCGCTTCCAGCGGCCAAGGCGTTCCGGAGTACTTCCTGGATGTCAATGTGGACGGCATGGTGACCGCCATGGACGCCAAGCAGGTGATCGACCATCTGAACCTCAAGGCGGCCGCCGCCGGCGCCAGCTCCGTCCAGGCCGAAGGAGAGGGAGAAGCCGATGGGGACACAGCGCTACTGGTTGCCAGCACCGCCTCGGCAACCTCCAGCTCGTCCAGCACGCCAACATCGACGCCCACCACAGTCGATCAGACCAACTACGCCAACAGCGTGGATCGGGTGCTGACCGACGGGCCGCTCCCGACAAAATCGCCGTTGTCGGTGATCCAGCCCATCGATGAGCACGACGACGCGGAGGAATCAGAAGAGGACGACTTCTTTGCCGAGTTGGGGAGCAACTGACCGCAGTCCTTTAGTCGCGCTGCTTCATTGGGGCTATTTGCTCTTGAGGGGGCTGGGCCCTAGCGCGGGTTTTTCGCGGCATTTCACTGCCCATTGACCGCGCAAGCGCGGTAGCCGGACAGGCACTTTTGGGCTATCCTAACTAGGTTGGCCCGAACGTGTTGAACGAAATCGTCGCTTACCCTCACTGACTGGCAAGGTCTCTCTCGCCTCCCCAGGCGGCGCGACCGTTGCTGTTTGCCTAATCCGCCCTGCCGAGGAACGCATGAGCCCTGCTGGCCCGGTCGATTCCGGCGTCGTCGCCGCCACGATTGCCGACTCCCATTCGATCCGCAAACTGAACGACGCTCGCGAGAAGATCATTCAGCAACTCTCCAAGGTCATCGTCGGTCAGCACAGCGTGATCGAAGAGCTGCTGATCTCGCTCTTCAGCCGGGGTCATTGCTTGCTGGAAGGGGTGCCGGGTCTGGCCAAGACACTGCTCATCAGCACCCTGGCCCGGTCGCTGGACTTGACGTTCAGCCGAATCCAGTTCACGCCCGACCTGATGCCGGCGGACATCACGGGGACCGAGATCATCGAGGAGAACCGCACCACCGGCGCTCGCGAGCGGCGGTTCATGGAAGGGCCTGTGTTCTCCCACGTCATCCTGGCGGACGAAATCAACCGCACGCCGCCCAAGACCCAGGCCGCGCTTTTGGAGGCGATGCAGGAGCGGCAAGTCACCGTGGGCCGCGTGCGCCATCCGCTGACCGATCCATTCTTCGTGCTGGCAACGCAGAACCCGATCGAGCAGGAAGGGACCTATCCGCTTCCGGAAGCGCAGCAGGACCGCTTCATGTTCAAGGTTTTTGTGAATTATCCGAGCTTCCAGGACGAGTTCGAAGTCGCTCGCCGCACGACCGCCGTCCAAAGCGAGGTCATCGAGCCTGTCCTCGCCGCGGCCGACATCATTGATTTGCAGCGCATCGTCCGCGAAGTTCCCGTCAGCGATCACGTCATCCGCTACGCCTTGTCGCTGGTGCGGCAGACGCGAGTGGGAACTCCCGGGACGCCGGATTTCGTGCCCGACATGCTCTCCTGGGGGGCCGGACCGCGGGCCGTGCAGTTTCTGATTCTGGGCGGCAAAGCGCGGGCCCTGCTTCACGGGCGGACGCATGTCTCGACCGACGACATCGAGGCCCTGGCCAGGCCCGTGCTGCGGCACCGGATCGTGGTGAATTTCGCCGCGCAAAGCGACGGGATCTCTCCCGACAAGATCATCGACCGCCTGATTGCCGCCACGCCCACCAAGGAAGACGAGCTGATAAGCGATGCCCGGTTCAAAAAGATTTTTGCATCCTGAGGCGATCAAGCGCATCTCGCGCTTGGAAATCCGGGCGCGGCACGTCGTCGAGGGCTTCCTGGCGGGGATGCATCGCAGCCCGTACTTCGGACAGTCGATCGAATTCCTCCAGCACCGGGAATACGTCACCGGCGACGATCTGCGGCACGTCGATTGGAAAGTTTGGGCGCGGCAGGACCGCTACTACGTCAAGCAGTTTGAGGAGGAGACCAACCTCCGCTGCACGCTACTGGTGGACGTTTCCAAGAGCATGGCTTACGGGAATGGCCCGCTGAACAAGTATGAGTACGCCTGCACGTTGGCCTGCTCGCTGGCGTACTTGATCCTCAAGCAGCAGGACGCCGTCGGCTGCACGGCATTCGACGAGAAGATCCGCACCAGCGTCCCTACGCGGACCAAAAGCAATCACATATTTTCCATCGTCGATGCCTTGGCGGTCCACGAGCCGCGCGACAAGACCGACATGCTGGGCATCCTGCGAAGCGTCGCCGAATCGGCCCCGCGGCGCGGCATGGTGGTGCTAGTGTCCGACCTGCTGGCCGATCGCCCGGGCCTGTTCAAAGGATTACGGATGCTTCGCCAGCGCGGGCACGACGCGCTGGTGTTTCATATCCTGGATGACGACGAACTGGACTTCACGTTCAGCGGGCCGACGCGGTTTGAGGGGCTAGAATCCTTCGACTTCCTCAACTGCAATCCGAGGGCGCTCCGCGAAGGCTACCTGGCGGCACTCCAGGGCTACCTCGACGAGGTGCGGCACCAGTGTGCCCGCAGTTCGGTCGACTACAAGTTGGTTCGCACCAGCGACCCGCTCGACGCCGCGCTGGCCTCGTTCCTGTCCAAGCGGCTGGCGATCATGAACCGCTACTAACTCGTGGCTCCTGAACCCTGAACCCTGAACCCTTGACATGCAGTTCGTCTACCAGGCACTGACGTGGGGCTTTCTGCTGGCCCTCGTGCCGCTGTTGATCCATCTGATCAACATGATGCGGCACAAACGGGTTCAGTGGGCCGCCATGGAGTTCTTGCTGGCCAGCTACAAGAAGCACAAGCAGTGGATCTGGCTCAAGCAACTGCTGCTGCTCCTGGCGCGGATGGCGGCCGTGGCCTTGATCGTGGCGATGCTCGCCCAGCTCAAGACCCGCGACCAGTGGCTGGCCCTGTTGGGCAACCGGGTCACGCACCACTACGTGCTCCTGGATGACAGCTACTCGATGACCGATCGCGCGCTGGGGGCCAGCGCCTTCGACGCCGCCCAGCAGGTGATTCGCAATATCGCCGGGCGGGCCAAGAGCGAAGATAGTCCGCAAAAATTCACGCTGCTGCGATTCTCCCGGGCCCGCGGCGCAGCGGCCGGCAGCGCTGCCGAGGCGGCCGCACAGCGGACGGACTTCAATGCCGAGCCGGTGGATGGCGCCTTCGATCTGACGCTGGAAAAGAAGCAGCAGACGTTTGCCGCGACCGCACTTTCCGTGGGTCCGCTGGATGCGCTGGCGCTGGTCAAGCAGGTACTGGCGCAGACCCGGGACGAGACGAGCGTCGTCTATCTCTTGTCGGATTTCCGCGCCAAGGAATGGGGGAATCCAAGCGAGATCAAGACCATGCTCCAGGAGATCAAGCGGCACAAGGCCGAAATCCACCTCGTCTCCTGCGGCCGCAGCCAGGAGCCGAACCTCGGCATCGTCGACCTGGCGCCCGCCGACGAGACACGTGCCGCCGGTGTGCCGCTGTTTGTCAACGTCAAGGTCCGCAATTTCGGCAAGCAGCCAGCGACGAAGGTGCAGCTCAAGCTGCAATCGACTTTTTATCCACCCGGCGACGCGAAGGTTACCCCGGCCGAGCAGCTCAAGGGCATCAGGGACGAGCTGGCGACGCTCGTGATCGACAAGATCGACCCGGGCGAGACGGTCGTGCGCCGCGTCCAGGTTTACTTCCCGCAGTACGGAAAGCACGTGGTCGAGGCCACGCTCGGCGAAGATCCGGTGGACACGGATAACCGGCGTTTGTGCGTCATTGATTTTCCCGAGGGGGAAAAGGTGCTCGTCCTGGACGGCTCCGTCGAGCAGCAGCACCGCTATTACCTCGAGGTGGCGTTCCGCCCCCTGGAGAAATCAAATACGGGCATCCGGCCGGAAGGACAGCCCATTTCGTTCCTCCGAGATGCGACGCCGGAAACGCTCAAGGGTTACACGGCGATTTATCTTCTCGACGTGCCGACGCTCGAAGAGCGAGCCGTCACGCTGTTGGACGAATACGTCCGTGCCGGCGGCGGCGTGGCGATCTTTGGCGGACCGGAGGTCAACGTCGGCTTCTACAACAAGCGGCTGTATGACGACGGCAAAGGCATTTTCCCCGCCCCCTTGGCGGCTGAGCTGGAATTGCCCCCCGCTCTCGATTCCGGCCAGCCCGACATGGAACTGTTCCGGCACCCAATCTTCAGCTTCTTCCTCGATCAGACCAACCCGCTGATCCGCGGCGTCAAGATCGACAAATACCTTCACGTTCGCGAAGGCTGGAAGCCCGCGCCCGATTCTGGCACGTCGGTGCTGGCAAAGCTGCGCAACGGCAGTCCGCTGGTGCTGGAGAAGAAAATGGGCAAGGGGAGCGTAGTGGCGGTGCTCACCACTTTGGCTCCGCAATGGAACGACTGGGCAAAAAACCCCAGCATCGTCGTGACCGTACTGAAGATGCAGGCGTACCTGGCGACGAACAAGCGGCTTGACGATCCGCGCACCGTCGGCACGCCGCTGGAGGTCAATCTGGAGGCGGCACAATATCGCAGCAACCTGGTGTTCGTGCGCCCGGGCGACGAGCCGGGATCGCGTGTGAAAATTGAATTGCAAGCTACAGCCCCGGAAAGTGGCGCCAAAACGATCGCCGCCTCCTTGGGGCCGGCTGCCGCAGATCACGTCGGCGACGAGACCGATCGGCCGGGGATTTATGAGGCCTGGCCGATGACCACCAAGGGGGACATCGATCTACGCCGCTGGGCTTTAAATCCCGACCCGACCGAGGGGGACCTGACCACGATCCCCTCCCAGGAGTTACTCACCAGACTCGAACCGGTGAAGGTCAACTTCCATCAAGCCGATCAGTACCACCAGGAAGAGGCGGTCGCCAGCGGCTACAACCTGAGCCAACTGGTGATGATCGCCTTGGTCTGCCTGCTGATTGGCGAGCAGTTTCTGGCATATAGCGCCAGCTACCACCCGCAACCAGGAGCCGCCCGATGATTCCCGCGGCACTCCTGGCACAAGGCGTCGGCGTTTATTATCAACTCGCGCGACTGCGATCGCTGACCGAATGGTGGCATTGGCTGGTGCTGGTTGCAATCTGCATCCTCATCGCGTTTTACGCTGCCTACATGTATCTGCGGGACAGCGTCGAATTGCCGCGGGGGCTGGCGGTGCTGCTCTTCATGCTGCGTCTGCTGGCGTTTGTCGGCATCCTGTTTTTCTTCTTTGGCCTGGAGAAACGGGCCGAGCGGAGCCTGGTCAAGAATTCCCGGGCATTGTTTTTGATCGATACCAGCCAGAGCATGGCGCTGCGGGACAACGATGGCACTAGCAGCGCCAACGGACCTAGCCGGATGGACCAGGTCGTTGCCGAGCTTGCCGCCGGAAGCTGGCTGGAATCGCTTCGCAAACGGCACGACGTGGTCGTGTACCGTTTCGACGAGGCAGAGACGCCGATCGAAGTGGCGACCTTTCCCAAGCGGCCCTCGCCGGCGGACGCCTCGCAGAGCAAGGCCGCGTCGCCCGAAGTCGAGCTGGCGGAAGCGCTCCGCCAGGCGCGGGCCATTAGCGTGGTTGCGCTCGGACTCTTGTGCGTGTCGCTGGCCAGCGGCGTGGTGTACCTGTTGTGGGGCCGCACCAAGGTCGGAGTTGAGCATTCCTCCTGGTCGCTACTGGTGAGCATGGTGACGCTGATTGCGGGTTTGGTGGTCCTGGCGGTAGCCAACCTGCGACATCCGGATGTCGATCTGCTGGCGGTCGCAGGGATTCGCGAGGCGCGAGTGGAGGAAAGCGAGGAGACAGGGGACAGGAATCAGGAGTCAGGGGTCAGGAGTCAGGAGTCAGCGGATCGGCAAGAGAAATCGCCGGTCAACTGGGCAGAGCAGCTCCTTCCACGCGGCACCCAAACGCGGATTGGCGACAATTTGAAGTATCTGGTGGACAAGGAGCGCGGCGGGCCGATTGCCGCCATCATTTTGGTCACTGACGGCGGCGAAAACGGCGGTCTGAGTTACGAGGTCGCGGCCGGCTCGGCAGCGGAAGCGATGATTCCCGTGTACGCAATCGGACTAGGGTCCGATCGGCGTCCGCCGAATCTCAAAATCGTCGATCTCGAGGCGCCGCAGCGCGTTCACCCGGGCAACAAGTTCACGCTGACTGGCTTCGTCCAGGCCCAGGGGACCAATCGCACCAGTGTGACTGTCGAACTCTACTCCGGCGACGCCAATGGACAAGGTGAAGTCAAGGAAGACGAGCAAGTGGTCAACGTCGGCTCCGCAGGAGATGCGGTACCGATCAAGTTCGAGCAGACTCCGGAGGAACAGGGGATTCGCCGCTATCGGCTGCGGGTGCAGCCGATCGAGGGGGAAATCGACGCGCGCGACAATGAAAAGACCGCCAAGGTCGAGGTCGTTGACAAGAAAACGAAGGTGCTCTTGCTGGCCGGCGGCCCGCATCGCGACTTCATTTTTCTGCGCAATCAGCTCTTTCGCGACAAGGACGAGGTCACCGTGGACGTGCTGCTCCAGTCGGCACAGCCTGGAAACTCGCAAGAAGCCGACGAGATCCTTGTCAAGTTTCCCGAGGATGCCGACGAGCTGTTTGAGTACGACTGCATCGTAGCTTTCGACGCGGACTGGGAGTCGCTCGACGAGTTGCAGGTGAAACTGCTGGAGCGCTGGGTGGCAGAAAAAGCGGGGGGGCTGATCGTCGTTGCCGGGCCGGTCTTCACTCCGAGCTGGTCCAGCCGCCCGCGCGGCGACGCCAAGCTCGACACGATCAAGGCGCTCTACCCGGTCGCCTTCTATTATCAGGGCTCGGCGACGCTGAGCCTTGGCCGGTTTGGCGGAGACAAACCGTGGCCGCTGAAATTCGAGCGCGACGGTCTGGAGGCGGAGTTCCTGTGGCTGGAAGACGATGCCGAGTCGAGTCAGCGAGTGCGCGATGAATTCGCGGGCGTGTTCGGCTACTACGCCGTAAAGGACCCCAAGCCGGGGGCCCGCATCTACGCCCGCTTCTCCGACCCCGACACCAAACTCGACGACGAGCTGCCGATCTACATGGCCGGCCATTTTTACGGCTCGGGGCGCGTGTTCTTCATGGCGAGCTGCGAGATGTGGCGGATCCGCGAGCTGGACGAGCGCTATTTCGAGACGTTCTACACCAAGCTGATCCGCTGGGCGGCCGAAGGACGGATTCTTCGCGACTCCAGCCGCGGCGTCCTGCTGGTCGACAAGGATCGTTGCGTCGTCGGCGACCAGGTCGCCGTGCGGGCCATACTCCAGGACGCGCAGCATCGGCCGCTCAGTCGTCCCGATGTCAAAGCCGTTCTCGTCCAGCCCGACGGGACCCGTGTCGATTTGACGCTCAATGCGGTCAAGGATGCCGCCCGCGAGGGGACTTTCTCGCAACAGTTCACGGTCCTTCAGGAAGGGGACTACCGCGTCGAACTTCAGCATCCTGAGGCGGCCGATCAGCTCCTGGAGCGTGAGGTCAGGACTCAGATTCCCAAGCTGGAAACGCAGCGTCCCGAGCGCAACGATCAGCTCTTGCGAACGATTGCCGACCGGACCGGGGGTGCCTATTACGTAGGCATGGCTGCCGCAGTTAACCGCACCGGGACGGGCCACCCGGGGTTAGAAAGCCTGCTCAAGCCCCAGGACCAGATCACCGTGCTGCCCGGAACGCCGGATCGCCACTTTGAGCAATTGCTGATGACCTGGTTGATTGGGCTGATTTGCGGCATTTTGAGCCTGGAATGGCTGATCCGCCGGCTTAGCAAGCTGGCATAATTGAGGGATGAACCGCAGACCAAAACGTAGCGACTGAGTTAGACGGAAGTCCTTAGCAGACCATATAATCCCTTCGGGCATCCGGCTTGCTGGGTGCCGACCGCCGACACCGTCCACCCGATGGGGTCGAATCAATGGCACAAGCCACCAGCCCGGCCTATCTGACACCCGAAATTGAACGGGCGCTTGCCGGTGTTCGTCGGCGAATTCGCTGGTACGTCTGGGTGGAAGGCTTGTCGCTGGCCGTGATCTGGATCGGATTGATGTTCTGGGTCGCCCTGGCTCTGGACTATTTGCCCGTGCTGGTTGGCGCCAGCGAAATGCCGGCGGTCGCCCGAGGGATCTTGCTGGCGGCCGTAGCGGCGGTTTTGGTCTACATCTTGTACCGCTGGATCGGGCGACGGATTGTCGTGCCGCTTTACGATCACAGCATGGCGCTGCTCCTGGAGCGGAAGCACGCCGACCTTGAAGAAAGCCTCGTGACCGCTGTCGAGATGAACGAGACGCCGGCTCATGCGGCCGAGTTTAGCTCCGAAATGCTGGCCCATACCACGGCCGTTGCCAAGGAGCGAATTCGTGGGGCGAGGCCCGGTCGAATTTTCAACTACGGTCCGCTCGTGCTGCGGGCAGCCTTGGCTCTGGCGCTGGCTGGCTCGATCGGCGCTTTTGCTTCAGCAAAATCGGATACGGCGCTGCAGGCCGTCAAACGCCTGTATCTCATGAGCGACAAGCCGTGGGAGCGAAGTGCGCGCATCGAAGTCGTGGGGATCGAAGTGCAGCGTGCCCCCGCGCCAGGTGAATCGACGCCGCGGACCGTCGAGCTGCCATTCGAAAACGGCGTGGTCAAGGTTGCCAAAGGGGCCCATGTGGCATTGAAAGTTCGGGCGCTGACTCCGCCGGCAGCGAAGGTCGCTCCGCTGACTTGCAGCGTACAGTACCGGGCGGAGCGCACGGCCGACGGTTCGGGGGGCGACCGGGGGAGCGTGCTCATGAGCAGCTTCCGCGAATCAGCCGGATACCGCCATTTCCGTTACGACGGCAAACCCTTTAAAGGAATTCTCGCCACGCTCACTTTCGACGTCGTCGGTTACGACCATCGCGTGCGCGACCATCGGCTCGAAGTTGTCGAAAGCCCGGCAATCATCTCCACCCGCCTCGACCTGGCTTATCCCGATTACATGGTCGATGAGGCCACAAGCAATTACCTGCCGGTGAAAGACCAGGAGTACCTGCCGCAAGGGACTTTCATCCCCACAGGCACTAAGGTGACGCTCAAGTTCGAGTCCAACAAGCAACTCCGCCGCGCGGAGATCTACAAGGTCGATCACCTGGATCACAAGTCCGTCGATGTCGTTGAGCTCGGCGTGGATCATGCCGACAAGCAGCGCTTTGAATATCCCATCGGCGCGCTGGCGGGCAATGTGACGCTCGAAATCTCGCTCCTGGATGCAGACAACGTGACGACTGAGCGGCCGCATAAAGTGTTTTTGACGGCAGTCGAAGATCGGCCGCCGCTAGTGGAAGTGAAGATGCGCGGGATTGGCACCGCCGTCACGCCGGATGTTACTATCCCCTTTAAGGGGAAAATCAGCGACGACTACGCCCTGGCCAAATCCTGGTTCGACGTGCAGCTTGGCGAGAGCGAACCGCAGAAGCTCGATTTGCCGCTGGGCAAAAGCGGCGCGGTCAAGCACGAGATCGATTTCCGCGAGCAGCGAAGTCTCGGTCAGGGCCTGGAAATCAATCCGCTCGACAAGTTGTTTCTGACCGTTCAGTCGGAAGACAAGTACGACCTCGCGGGCGGTCCGCACTTGGGCTCGGGCGAGCGGTATCAACTGGACGTGGTCACGCCGGATGAGCTTTTGGCGCGACTGGAAGTGCGCGAAATCCAGCTCCGCCGGCGGTTCGAGCAGACGCTGGACGAGCTGGGGCAGATGCGCGACTCGCTGCTACGGATCAAGCCCAGCCTGGCGCCCGGCGGTGATGCGACCGCCGAGCCCGAAGAACTCGATCCCGATGCTCCCCAGCTGACGCCCCAGCAGGCGGCCGAGCGGGCCGCCGAGCTGCGGCTGCTGCGCGTGCAGCGTGCTCTCCAGCAAAGCCAGAAGTCGGCCCAGGAGACGCTCGGCATTGCCGAGGGGTTTGCCGCGATTCGCGAGGAGCTGATCAACAATCGAGTGGACACCGAGGAGCGCAAGGTCCGCCTCAAGGATCAGATTGCCGATCCGCTGCGCGGGATCGCTTCCACGGAGTTTCCGCGGCTCGACCAGTTGCTGGGAGAGCTGGAAGCGAAGCTGCGGCAGTCGTCTGCGCCGCCGGCTGATCCGGCTCCACTAGGCGCTGCGACCGATGACGTGCTCGAGCAGACAAACGAAACGATTGCACAGCTCGAAGCGGTTTTGAAGAAAATGCTGGATTTAGAGACGTATAATGAACTGGTTGATCTGGTACGGGACTTGATGCGGGATCAGGAAACGCTCCGCGACCGCACCAGTCAAGAACGAAAACGTCAGGCGCTGGAAGACTTGAAATAAAGGCACCCCGCAGGAGGACGTCATGAACCTTCCCTGGTCGCAGCGTGGCATGTTCGGCGCCGCCGTTTTTTTCCTGGCGGGCGCGTTCCTGGCTGGGGCGGGCGCCCAGGATGCGGCGACGAAGAATGACGTCCCTGCGAATTCGACGGCCAGCGGCGCCTCAGCGGGGGACGAACTGACGCTGGACCAGAGTAAAGTTGCCGACCGCTATGCGCGGCTGGAAGAGCTGATGTTCAAGATGGCGTCGCTGGAGGAGGCGACGAATCCCAAGCGGGCGGCGCTGCTGCGGCGGGCGATCGAGCAATCCAAGGAGCGGCTGACCAAAACCGAACTGGAAACGATCGTCAAACTCCTCGGTCAAAAGCAGCTCAAGCGGGCGCTGGACGGCCAGACGGAGGTCCAGGCCGATCTGAAGGCTCTCTTGGACCTCCTCCAGAGTGAGGATCGATCCGACCGCCTCAAGAGCGAGCAGCAGCGGATCAAGGAATATATCAAGGAAGTCGATCGGCTGATCCGGCTCCAAAAATCGCTCCAGGGGCAAACAGAAGGGGGAGCGGACCCCAAGAAGCTTTCGCAAGACCAGGGAAATCTGGCCACCCGCACGGGCGATCTGGCAAACAAGATCAAGGAAAACGAAGAGGGGAAGACCGGCGACGGAGAGAAGAAGGACGGGGAGCAGGACCAACCCAACCAGGATGGTCAAAAGTCGGACGGTCAGAAGTCAGAAGGTCAGAAGTCAGAAGGACAGAAATCGGACGGCCAGCAGTCCGATAGTCAAAAGTCTGACGGCCAGAAATCTGACGGCCAGAAGTCCGATGGCCAAAAATCGGATGGGCAGAAATCAGAGGGGCAAAAGTCGGAGGGGCAGAAATCCGACGGTCAAAAGGGCCAGAAGTCGGACAGCAGCAAGCCTGACGGCCAGAAGTCGGACGACCAAAAGTCCGATGAGCAGAAACCCGATGGTCAGAAGTCAGAGGGTCAGAAGTCTGACGGCCAGAAGTCCCAGGGACAGCAGAATCAAGGCCAACAGAATCAAGGGCAGCAGAACCAGGGACAGCAGCAGCAGGACCAGGGTCAGCAGCAGGACAATCCGGCCCGCAAGCGAATCGAGCAGGCCGAACAGAAGATGCGCGATGCCCAGAAGCGCCTGGAAGAGGCCAAGCGCAATGAATCAGTCGAGGAGCAGCGGCAGGCCCGCGAGGAACTGGAAAAGGCCAAGGCGGAACTCGAAGAAATCCTTCGCCAGATGCGGCAGGAAGAAGTCGCCCGCACCCTGGCCGACCTCGAGGCCCGCTTCCGCCGGATGCTCGAAATGCAGCTCAAAGTTTACGAATCGACGCGCCGCTTGGATCAGTTGCCGGCCGAGAACCGAGGCGAGACGTTCCTCGTTCAAACTGGCAAGCTCTCGGTCGATGAACGCAAGATCGCCATCGACGCCCAGCGGGCCCTGTCGCTGCTCGTTGAGGAGGGCTCGTCCATTGCCTTCCCCACGACGGTCGACCAGATGCACGAAGACATGTTGGCGGTCACCAATCGTCTCGGGGAGGCGAAGGTGGACGACATCACGATCGGCTATGAGGAGGACATTATCGCGGCCCTCGAACAGCTGATCGAAGCGCTCCAGCAGGCCCAGCAGGACCTAGAACGGCAGCAGCAACAGCAACAGCAGCAGCAGCAACAACAGCAGCAGGATCAGCCGCTGGTGGACGAACTGGCCGAGCTGAAGATGATCAAGTCGCTCCAAGAGCGCGTCAACAAGAGGACAGTGCGCTACGCTCGGCTGCTGGAGGACGATCAGGATCTGGTCGGCCAGGCGGAGGCTGGCGAGTTAGTCGACGCCCTCAAGGCGCTCAGCGAACGGCAACAGGAAATCTTCCGTATCACGCGCGACCTCGTGCTGGGAAAGAACCAATAAACCACCGGCGCATCACGGACACAACCATGCTTTCAGGAAAGGGAAACGTCATGGTCGGCATTCGCAAGCTATCGGGACTGATCCTTGGAGTCATTTGCCTGGGAGTCATGCCGATGGCCCAAGGCGACGAATTGGCGCCGCGGGCGAGCTGGTCGATCCCAGCGACAGCCGAAGTGAAGGCCGCGCTGGACGACTATCTCCAGGGGCTGAACGCCGACGAATTGACGCGCACGAAGGTCGCGGCACTGTGGCCGGACGAAGCGCTGGCACTGGAGGGAGCGGATTTGCTGGAACGGCTGGTGATGTCATTGGCCGTCGTCGATCCGCAGGCCCGGGCGGTGCTTGACCATTGCCAGGCGGCCCATGGCGGCGGATTTCCTCCCAAGTTTTCATTTCTCGCCGACGAGCGCACGCCGCCGCTGGCCAGGAACAACTTGCGGCTTCTTTATGGCCGTTGGCTTGCGCAGAACGAGTTGATGGAGGAGGCTCTCGAACAGCTGGCGGGGCTGTCGCCGGCCGACGTGGTCGATCCGGCATCGCTCCTGTTTCATCAGTCGCTGGCGCATCATCGCCTGCTTCACAAAGAGCCCTGCCTGGCGGCGGTCGCCAAACTGATGGAAAACGAAGGGGAGATTCCCAAGCGCTACGCAACGGTCGCCCGGTTGATGGAGGCGGATCTGAAGCCACTCAAGACCGATTCGCTGGACGAAGTGTCGCGACTCATGGCGGATGTGCGGCGCCGGCTGACGCTGGCACGGGCGGGCAAGAAAGTCCGCGACGAAGAAGAAGAGATCATCAAGAAGCTGGAGAAAATGATCGAGGAAATGGAACAACAGCAACAACAGCAGCAGCAACAGCAGCAGTCGGGCAGCAGCGGCAGCCGCCAGCCGAGTTCCCCGCTCCAGGACAGCCGCACTCCCAGCATGCACGCCAAAGGGGAAGTGGATCCCAAGAACATCGGCAAGAAAGACGGTTGGGGGAACCTCCCTCCCAAGGATCGGCAGGAAGTGTTGCAACAGATAGGACGAGAGCTGCCAGCCCATTTCCGCGAGACGATTGAGGAGTACTTCAAGCGTTTGGCGCAGGACGGCGTAAAGTGATGGGGCAACTCCCGCAGTCGCCCGCGTGCCGCCCCTCGCGCGCCGGGCCAGCACCATGCGACCGCATGACTGTTTCACGCAGCAAACCAGGCCCAACCGCTCGCGTCAACCGTTGGCTGATGGTGGGGACGGCATTTCTCGTGGCACTGGCGAGCACTGCCAGAGGAATCGACGTCGTTGTGGAGCCGCTGTCGGGGGAGAAGCTGGAGGGGGCGCTCAAGGACTTGACGTCAGATAAGGTCGCGGTGTCTACAGCGGCTGGCGAGCAGACGCTGGCCATCAAAGATGTGCAGTCACTGCAATTTGCAGCGGCGGCCAGTGCCGAAAAACCGGGCGTCTGGCTGGAGCTGCTCGATGGCTCGCAGCTCGTGGGGCATTCCTTCCAGTCGGCCGAGGGCCAGGCCCAAGTGGAATTGCTGTCGGGCGCCCCCGTGCAGATGCCCACGCGCTCCATCCGCTGGGTCCGTTTTCATGAGCAGGACGCTGCGCTGGCAGAGCAGTGGCAGAAGATCATCAAGGGGACGCCAGAGAGCGATTTGCTCGTGGTCCGCAAAATCTCGACTCGCACGATCGAGCAGCCCGGCCAGGAGCCGCGGTCCGTCATCGAAACGGCACTCGACGAATTGGACGGGACAGTCCTTGAGGTTGGGCTGGCAACCGCGAAATTTGACTTCAGCGGCGACGTGATCGACGTCAAGCGCGAAAAAAACGAAGGCATCGTCTATTTTCATCCGGTGAAGCGCGAGTTGCCTCCTCCCGTCTGCCGGGTCATCGACGCTGGGCGGTCATCCTTCAGCGCGCGGAGCATCGAGCTGATGGGGGATCGCCTCAATCTCGTCTCTCCGGCCGGTGTTTCCGTAAGCATTCCGCTCTCCCAGTTGTCGCAAATCGACTTCTCCAGTGGCAACGTGAAGTTCCTGTCCGACCTGGCTGAAGAAGCATCGCTGGCCGACGCCAGTTTTCAACCGCGAAACATGACCGCCACGTTCAAACAGCTCAAGGCGCCTCGCAAGGACCACCCCTTTGGCGGCGAAGCGCTGAGCATCGGCGGCAAGAAGCTTTCCCGCGGACTGGCGCTTTCCGGCCGCACCCGGTTGGCGTATCGCGTGCCGGAAGGGATGCGGTGGTTCCGGGCGGATGTCGGCCTCGACGACCTGGCTGGTCCGGCCGCGAATTTGACGCTGATCATCCTGGGAGACAGCCGCGAGGTTTATCGCCAGACTTTCTCCGCCGAGGATGAGCGTAAACCTCGTTCCATCGAGATCGACCTGGCCGGCTGCGGCCGGTTGACGATCGTAGTGGAGGACGGCCAGGGGCTGGATATTGCGGACCAGCTCGACCTGGCCAATGCGAGGTTCACGAAATGAAAATGACCAAAGACCAAGTCCCAATGACCAATGGATTTATAAGCAATGCCGTGCTTATTGGCCGTCATTGGTCATTCCTGCTTGTTTGGTCATTGGGACTCGGGTCTTGGTCATTCGCCGCAGGCGCGGAGCCGCCGCCTGCCGTCCTCGAGGCGCAGCAGCAGCGTGTGGAAACGATCCAGCGGGCGACAAAGACAGCCGTCTGCATCTTTGCCAAGGAAGGTACTGGCGGCGGTTCCGGCGTGGTGGTTTCCGCCGACGGATATGCGCTGACCAATTTTCACGTCGTCCAGCCCGCCGGCAGCTACATGAAGTGCAGCATGGCCGACGGCAAGCTCTACGACGCCGTCGTCGTTGGCATCGATCCGGTCGGAGACGTGGGACTGATCAAGCTTTTGGGCCGCGAGGACTTTCCCGTTGCACCATTGGCCGACAGCGATCGGGTGCAGCCTGGCGACTGGTGCTTTGCCGTCGGCAATCCGTTCCTATTGGCGACCGATTTTCAGCCCACCGTCACGCTGGGAATCGTCTCGGGCGTCCACCGTTACCAATATCCGTCCGGGACGCTCATCGAATACGCCGACTGCATCCAGACCGATGCTTCGATCAATCCGGGGAACTCCGGAGGGCCGCTGTTCAACGACAAAGGCGAGGTGATCGGCATCAATGGTCGCATTTCCTTTGAAAAACGTGTACGAGTGAATGTCGGCGTCGGCTGGGCTATTTCGATCAATCAGATCAAGCATTTCCTCGGTTGCCTTAAGAGCGGGCGGATTGTCGACCATGCCACCTTGGGCGCGACCGTCGCCGCCGCCGAAGATGGTAGCGTGCTGGTGGACAACATTCTGGAAACGTCGGACGCCTGGCGGCGCGGCCTGCGCTACGACGACGAGATTGTTTCTTTCGGCGGTCGCAGCATCGGTTCGCAAAACGATTTCAAGAACGCTCTGGGCATTTTCCCAAAAGGTTGGCGAGTGCCGCTGGTTTATCGGCGTGACGGCAAGGAGACCGAGATTCTAGTGCGTCTGGCGGGAGTCCACGGAGAGGAAGAGTTGATCAACAAAGTACAGCGTCCGCCGCGACCGCAGCAGCCGAAGGAAGGCCCGGATGGGCAGAAGGGGCGCCCGCGCGACGGCCAGCCGGGGCCGCTGCCATTGCCGCGGCTTCCGATTCCCGTGCCGCAGCCGAAGCCGCAAATCCCGGCCGAGGCGGCCAAACTGATCCAGTCCAAGCCGGGCTACGCCAATTACTACTTCAACGAGCTGAATCGGGATCGCGTCTGGTCTGCCTTTGCCGCCAAGGGAGACTTCGCGAAGGTGGCCGGTATCTGGACGCTGGAAGGGGACCTGGCCGACGGCGGAAAAATCTCCGTGACGCTTGGTGACGACGAAAGCTCCGGCAGCTTTCCCACAGGAGCGGTAACCGTCGATGCAAACAAGGATCTGACCGATCAGCTTGGGCCGCCAGGCAGTGGCGGGCTGCTCGCGGCACTCCATCTCTGGCGGCGGCTGTTGGTTATGGGCCCTCAGAAGTATGGCCAACTGCACTATTACGGCACCGCGCCGTGCCCAGGGATCGAGGGCCTGGCGGACACGCTCGTGGGCGTGAACAACGTCGTCGAGACCAGTTTTGTATTCGACCCCGCCAGCGGCCAGCTTGCGCTCCTGGAAATGTTCGGCGACGCCGAACAGGATCCTTGCGAAGTGCGCTTCCTCGATTATCAGCCGCAGGAAGGGCGACAGTTCCCCACACGCATCGTGGTCCAATTTGGCGACAAGCAGATTCTCGATGTCCGCTGGACCAAGATCGACTTGCAGCCTGGCACGGGAGGAGCGCCGTAGATGGCTTACCTCTTCGATTTCCTCCGCGTGGTGCGGCGGCAAGTATGCCGCGCTTGGATTGCGGTGTGGCTAGCGACGCTGCTGATCCCCGGGATGGTAAGAGCGCAGACTTCGCTGGCGCAGGCAGTGGCGGATATCCAGCCGAAAATGGTCAAGATCTATGGCGCTGGAGGGCTGCGGGGACTCGAGGAATTTCAGAGCGGCTTTTTCATCAGCGCCGACGGCTACATCCTGACCGTGTGGAGCTACATCCTCGATGCTGACGTCGTGGATGTAACACTGTCCGACGGCCGCAAGTTCGAGGCACAGTTCGTCGGCATGGATCCGCGGCTGGAGATCGCGGTGCTGAAGATCGAAGCGGCCGAGGTGAATTATTTCAATCTCGACGAGGCGGTCGCGTTGTCCGCCGGTGCGCGCGTGCTGGCGATCAACAACATGTACGGGGTGGCGTTCGGCAGCGAGGCCATGAGCGTGCTCTCGGGCGTCGTCTCCGCCAAGACGGACCTGGCAGCCCGCAGCGGCGTTTACGAAACGAACTATCGCGGTCCGGTCTACGTGCTCGATGCGATGACCAACAATCCGGGCGCCCCGGGCGGCGCACTGACGGACCGCCGCGGCCGACTGGCGGGAATCCTCGGCAAGGAGCTGAAGAATGCCCAAACCAACACCTTGCTGAACTTTGCCATCCCAGTCAGCGAATTGGCGCAGGCGGTCGAGGACATCCGGGCGGGGAAGCAACGTCCGTCGGTTCGCAGCGAAGACGCCAAGAAGCCGAAAGAACCGCACACGCTCACCGCGCTCGGCATTCAACTGGTCTCCAACCCCATCGAGCGGACGCCCCCGTTTGTGGAAGCGGTCAAGGCTGGTTCCCCCGCCGCCGCCGCGGGAATCAAGCGCGACGACCTGATCCTGTTCGTCAACGGCCGGATTGTGGCATCGTGCAAGCTGGTCAGCGAAGAGCTGAGCTGGATCGATCGACTCGAGGAAATTCGGCTGACCGTTCAGCGCGGGCAGGAATTGCTGGAGTTCGCTATTTCTCCGGGGAATTAGGAGACTCGTCGATGCGTTGGGACACTCTGATCCCACTATTTCTCGCGGTTCTAGCCGCAACCGCCGCCGGCCAGGAGACGCTCGACGATCTCGAGGAACAGGCGCTCCGCTCTGCGGTTGACGTCGTCGCTCCCAGCGTCGTGCAAATCGAGACGGTCGGCGGACTCGAGCGAGTCGGCAAGTTGCTCGTTGGCACCGGCCCTACGACGGGGCTGGTCGTCTCCGAGGATGGTTTGATCGTTTCCAGCGCTTTCAACTTCGTGCAGAAGCCCACTTCGATCCTGGTAACGCTTCCCAGCGGCAAGCGGGCCGCCGCACAGATTGTCGCCCGCGATCACAGCCGCATGCTGGTCCTGCTCAAGGTCAATACGACCGAGAAGCTCGCCGTACCCTCGGCAGTGCCGCGTGAGGAAATGCAGGTCGGCCAATGGGCGATTGCTGTCGGGCGTACGCTCTCCAAGAGCGAGCCCAACTTCTCGGTGCGAATCGTCAGTGCGCTCGATCGCATCTGGGGGAAGGCGATCCAGACCGACGCCAAGATCTCGCCGGTCAACTACGGTGGACCGCTCATCGATATCCGCGGCCGCGTGCTAGGGGTGCTCGTGCCCCTCACGCCGCAGCAGCCGCAAGGGGCGGAGCAGCAGGCCAGCGAAATCGCCGGTGCAGAATGGTACGACTCCGGAATCGGTTTCGCGGTGCCGCTGGCGGATATCAATGCGCGGCTGGAAACGCTCAAGGAGGGGAAGGATCTCCATCCGGGCGTGCTGGGAGTAGCGCTTAAGAAAGGGGACATGTTTTCGCTCCCGGCCGAGATTGTGGGGGCTCGAGCGGACGGTCCGGCTGGCAAAGCAGGATTGAAGGCAGGAGATGTGATTGTCGAAGTGGACGGCATGCCAATCGACCGCCAGACGCAACTGCGGCACGCACTGGGACGACGCTATGCGGGCGACAAGGTGAAGGTCGTCGTTCGCCGCGGCACTGACCGCGTGGAGGCCGAGGTCCCGCTCGTCGAAAAACTGGCGCCCTACCAGCATCCCTTTCTGGGCATTCTCCCGCTGCGTATCCCGGGAGCTGGCGTTAGCGTGCGGTTTGTCTATCCCGAAAGTCCCGCTGCCAAGGCCGGCATTCAAGCCGGAGACAAGATCGTCGCCGCCAATCAGGCGCCGGTCGCCGGCCGCCTGGAAATGATCGATCAGGTCGCACTCTTGGAGCCTGGCAAGGTCGTGTCGCTGTCGATCGAGCGTGGCAGCGAGAAGCTGTCGATTGATTTAACGCCAGCCAAATTGCCGACGGACATCCCCCCCGAATTGCCCGCGGCGCAGCCCGAACCGGCCAAAGCTGCGGACCCCAAGCCGGCTGCGGGGCTGGTAGAAATCAAGCTGCCCGAGGAGAAGAACGCCTGCGTGGCGTTCGTGCCCGAGACGTATCATCCCGACGTGCCGCACGGTGTCGTGATCTGGCTGCATGGTGCGGGCGGCTTGCAGCGAGACGCACTCACCACCCGTTGGAAGGACGCTTGCGAGAAGCACCATTTCATTGTGCTGGCGCCGCAAGCATCCAATCCGGCCAAATGGGAGCCGACCGATGACGCGCTGGTCATCAAAACACTCGATGATCTCTTGTCGCATTACAACGTCGATCGCAGTCGGATCGCCGTCTACGGCTATCAGACGGCGGGCTCGATGGCGTTTCTGGTCGGGCTGAACCATCTCGACCGCGTGCGGGCAGTGGTCGCGGTGGATGCCGCGCCGCCGGCGCGTACCGTGCTGCCGGAGAACGATCCGCTGATCCGGCTGGCATTCTTCCTGGGAACTGCTGAAAAATCGCCGGCGGCGGCTGGCGCCAAAGCGGTCGGGCAGCGCTTGCAGGCAGGTCTCTATCCAGTCCTGCTGAAATCCCTCGGTGAACAGTCGCGGGATCTAACCGAGGCTGAGATCGCTGATCTGATCCGTTGGCTCGACTCGCTCGATCGCATTTGATTGGGTCTGCTTTTCATTTGCCCGATCCGCTTCTGCCCCGCACCCTCTTGGCACGCGTATTGGCCAGCAGGGAACACCTGCTAGCACGTCCGCCGCTGTGGCGCACACGTTTGCTGTTAATCCAGCGAACATGGCGAAGCTTTTCCGTCTATGCCTTTTCGGCTTGATTTATCACTCAGTGGGGTCGATGGGAGTAATCGGGCAAGTACCACAGGGGGGAATTTTCCATGAAGAGCTATTTGTTCGTATTTGCGGTCACAATTGCCGCATTGGCAGGGCAGGCAGTGCCGGCGCAGGCGCAATACGGACCTGGCCCATATGGTTATCCGGGACCCGCGATGCTTCCGGCGAGTCCTTATGGCATGGCCGCTCCCTACGGGATGGCCGCGCCTTATGGAATGCCGGTCGGATATGACATCGCACCCCCCATGGCGCCTCCGACCCAGATTCAGGCCCCCGTGGTCAACGGCAAAGGCGGCTGCCAGAAGTGCTGCGACCCCGGCTTCGGTAAGAACTGCTGGTTCGCGTACGGTGAGTTTCTCTATCTCCGTCCCCGAAACAGCGAAGTGGCTTACGGCGTGGCGATTGACGGCGCCACCGACACGGATCCGCTTGTTTCGCCCCCGATTCAGGTCGGCCGCGTCGGAGTCGTCGACATCGACTCGCAGCCTGGCTTCCGCTTTGGCGCCGGCCGCTTCCTCGACGAGGCCACGGCAATTCAGATCGGCTACACGGACTTCTACGGCAACACGGTGGACCAGCTCACGGCCCCTGCCGGCGGAGCGGTCATCCGTTCGCTCGTATCGCATCCGGCCACGTTTGATGTCGCTTCGGACAACCTCGACGCCGTCGCCGACTACGACATCCAGTTCCAGCTCATCGATGCCGACTACCGCAGCCTGTTCGCCTACAACTGCGACTACCAGCTCGGCTATCTGCTCGGCGTCCGCTACGGCGAGATGCGGCAGCGGTTCGACGCGCTGTTCTCGGCCAACGGCAGCGAATTTGTCCAAAGCGAAGTCAATTACTACGGCGCGGGCCTGCGGCTGGGCCTGGAAGGCGAACGCTACGCCTACCATCGCAACCTGTTCTTCTACGGCAAGACCTATCTGAGCCTGCTCGGCGGCGAAGCCAAGGCTCGCTACGTGCAGGGAGGCAGCTTTGACCCGGTCGTGGTCGAGACGCAGTGGAAGGCGGGCAAGGTGGTCTCGATCTACGACCTGGAGCTGGGCGCTGGCTGGCAGAACGAATGCGGCAATCTGCGTCTGAGTGCCGGTTACTTGTTCAGCTTCTGGTACAACGTGGTCCGCACGAACGAATGGATCAACGCAGTGCAGCACAACAACTTTGCCGATCCGTCGGACAACTTCGAAGGGATGATGAGCTTCGACGGGCTGACGGCTCGTGTCGAAGTTCGCTGGTAGACTGTCGGCGCGGAAATAACTGCCGCGCGAAGTTGATGGAATTGCCCTCCGGGCCGGTCGTTTGACCGGCCCGATATTTTTTCTTGCCAGTGGCGCGGCGCTTTTGAGCAGCCGCGCACTAAGGCCAAGCTCTCATTTTTCTGCGGCACTTGGCCATTCTCAGCCAAAAACGGCATAAAACGTATGCGATTTATGCGCTACGATGCTTGACTTGGGGTTTTCGGGCGAGTTAACATCTTTCCCAGTTTGCCACAAGCCCGCAATCGCATGAATGCCGACGATGCGGTTTACCGCTCCATCTGTACATATCGGTACATTTTCTGCCGAACGCTAGCGTCTCGCTCTGAGTTGCTTCCGCTGGAGGAGTATTGCCGTGAGCTATCCCTCGCCCCGCCGATCGATGTCCCGAAATCAGAAGCGTCGTTCGTTTTTCAAAGCCTGGAAGTCGGGCGAACTCACTCGACTCGGGCGCAAGCTCCACTTCGAGTCCCTGGAAGAGCGGGCACTACTGACCATCGCACCGACGTTTTTTGGTCCGATCTCGCTGAGCGTCGGCACACTGGTGAATATCACAAAGGCGCCGGGCAATCAGGCCGAAGGGACGATCGCCGTCGATCCGACCAGTCCGAACCGCGTGTTTGAGGCTTCGAATCCCGGTGACAGCGCGGCCCGAAGCACCAATGGTGGCGCGAGCTTTGCGAACTTCAATCTCGGCGTGACCGCCGCACCGTGCTGTGACAATGATGCGGTCTGGGACAGCTTCGGAAACTTGTTCGTCACCGATATCGATATGGGCGCCGACGGCAATGTCGGCGGCGGCGATGATTCCATTGTCTTGCTGACGAGCACGACCGGTGCTCCCGGATCGTTCACGCTGGTGGCGACCATCGACACAGGAAGCGAGGATCAGCCGAGCGTCGCGGCAGGAGCGGGCAGCGTGTGGGTCACATGGAACGACGGAAGCCTCAAGGCCCGCGGCGCCCCCGTGACCGGCCTCGGCGTGATTGGTGCATTTAATGCCGAGCAGACAGTGCCGGGCGGCGGGCAGTTTGGCGATATCGCCATCAATCCGCTTTCCGGTGCGGTGGTTGTCACGTATCAGACAATTGTTACATGCGCAGATGGCAATGCGGACGGCGACTCCACTGACCCTGGCGAATGCGAAGGGCCGGGCACAATCTTCACCAACACCGACGCGGACGGTCTTGGACCAGGGGGATTCGGCGCTCAGGTCAACGTGACGGGCACGAATGTGGGCTTGTTCGACTACATCCCGGCCCAACCGGGCCGATCCGTCGATGCGGAGGCAAATCTTGCCTATGGACCCAACGGGACGCTCTACATGTCCTACACGGACGAACCCGTCGATGAAAGCAACGATATGGATATCTTCTTCCGACGCTCATTCAACAACGGCGCAACCTGGTCCGCGGCGCTGGAAATAACGGACGAAGTCGGCAACAACAGCCAATTCCTCCCGCAAATCGCCGTCGATTCAACCACCGGCTTTGTCGGAGTCGGCTGGCACGATGCTCGCTTCGACAACGGCCAGAACGACGCCATCGACGACAACAACAGCATCGCAAACGATGAGGCCAATTACTTCGTCTCGATCAGCACCGACGGCGGGGCCACGTTTCTTCCAAATGTGGTGGTGACGCCGTCGGCATCAAACGCCGGGACGGCCGGCAGCAACGTCGATTACGGCGACTATACCGGACTCGACTTCTTCGGTGGGATATTGCGCCCCGTTTGGGCGGACAATTCCAACAGCACGGGCGACAATCCGGCCGGCAAGGGGGGCAGCTTTGACATGTACACGACCGGCGTCCGCGTCCAGGCCACCAGCGAAATCATCACCGTCAATGGCGACGAAGATTTCGCGGGCGAGAACGACAAGTTCATCATCAAGCTCGACTCGTCGGGAACCTTCATCCAATTCTTTGAGAACGGCGTCCTCAAGTTCACTGCACCCAAGGCCAGCGTGACGCAAATCATCGTGCTTGGCAAAGGCGGCGACGATACGCTCTGCGTCGATAGCTCCAATGGGCTGATCAGCATTCCCAATGGCATTCAATACAACGGCGGTACCGGCTTCAACAACCTGGTGCTGCTCCAGACCGGCGGCGACACGCAGACGAGCGACACCTACAGCGTGGGCCCCAATCCGGGCGAAGGGAGCGACATTATCGTTGGTCCCAGCGGCACCCAGAAGGTCGAATTCGAGAGTCTAGCGCCGGTGCTCAACACCGTGCCCGCCGCGCTGCTGACGGTGAATGCCACGCCGGCCGACAACGCCATCAATTACTCGCAAGGCTCGGTGGTTGCCAATGGCCTGATCACGATCGACAACTTCGAATCGATCGAGTTCTCCGCCAAGACGAACCTCGTGATCAACGGCCTGGCCGGCAGCGACGAGATCAATCTGAATGACCCCAGCACGCCCACGGGCCTGACTTCCATCACGGTCAACGGCGGCGACCCGACCGCCAGCGACAACCTGATCGTCAACGGCACCAGCGGCGCCGATTCGATCAACGTTGAGCTAACGGCCATCGGCGCGGCAACCATCACGGGCGCAGGTCCGGTGCCGATTTCCGCCACGACGGTCGAGCATCTTGACGTCAACGCCCAAGGAAGTGTCGGGCTCGACGACATCATCGAAGTCACGACGCCCGGCTCGGCGGAGATCGTTGCCCAGCCGGATGATGACGACCTCGGCTCGGGCAGCATTCGTGTCAATGATCTCGTCCCCATCCGCTACAGCGGGTTCGACCCCGCGCTTGGCACTTTGATATTCAGCACTGCTGGTGGAGCTCGCAGTGACATCCTGAAGATTCTCGGCACGAGCGGCAACGACGATGTGGATGGCACGGGCGCGTCCGGCTCGCTGTTTTTCCACCAAATCACCAGTAGCGGCTTTTTCACCACGCTGGTGGTGGAGACGCCGGGAGTGTCCCAGCTCGAGTGGCTCGGCCTCGACGGCGATGACTCTTTCAGCATCAGTGGCGACCATCCGTATTCGCGCGTCGTCGTCGAAGGGGGCAACGGCGATGACAAGTTGTTTTTCAGCCGCTCCACGAACATCGCCGGCGACGTTACCGTGGATCTGGGCTCCCGGCGCCTGAGCGAGACCTCGTTCGGCGCGGTTGAATACAGCAGCGACGAAGTCGTGAACATCTTCGCCAACGGCAACAACGTGACGGTGCTGGGCACCGGTGCGGACGATGTGCTTGACGTAACCCCCACGGGCGCCGGAACGGGGCACTTCACCGCTAACGGGCCGACTCCAGTGTTCAACTACTCGGGCGTGGGCACGGCCGCGCTGACGTTTACCGGCGGCTCCGTCGGCTTTGACACCTTGAACCTGTTTGGAGACGACGGCGCCAACATTGTCACCTCGACAGCCACGACGGTGACGATTGACGGTGGCGCCGTGACGATTGGAGCGTCGATCGACAAGCTCACGCTCAACACGCTCGACGGCAATGACAACATCGACCTCGATTTGAACGTGGCCGGCCTGCAAAAATCCGTCGATGCCGGCGACGGCAACGACACCGTGGACATGTCCGGGACCATCGATGCCGACATGTTCGGCGGCCTTGGGGACGACACGCTGATCGGTACCCCGGCGGCCGACAACATCTACGGCGGCGCCGGCAACGACGTGCTCATTGGCCTCGGGGGCAACGATACGGCATACGGTGAAGACGGCAACGACCACTTCGGCGACCCCGCTATTCGCGATCCTGCGGCAAACGATGCAGGCAACGATCAGTTCTTTGGCGGCGCCGGCTCGGACGTGTTCTTCTGGGACCCGGGGGATGGCGACGACGTAATCGAGGGGGGCGCAGGTGACTCCGACCAGATCTTCTTCTTCGGCAACGCCGGGGCGGAACAGTTCTTCCTGTTTGCCGACACCAATAGGCCGTCGCGGTTCCACCTGTTCCGCGTCCAGGCCGCCATTGACATCGACGCCGCGGACATCGAGGAAGTTAATCTGAACCCGCTGGGCGGCACTGACACCGTGACCGTCGGCCGCAGCGACACGGGCGTGCTGAGCGACCTGACCACGACCACGGTTCGGGCAGTGGACGTGAGCCTGGGTAGCGACGGAGTCGCAGACAATTTGTTCTTCGAAGGCCGGCCGCTGGCCGACAACCTGCTGGCCAGCGTCTCGCTCGGCATCGTCAAGGTCGCGGGCCTGAGTTATGACCTGCGCTTCGACGGAAGCGACGCTGGCACCGACCGGCTGACTATTCGCGGCAACGAAGGCCACGACACCATCAAGGCGGAAGCCGGCGTCGAGGCCACCGTCCTCATCACCCTGGATGGCGGCACCGGCAACGACAATCTGTCCGCGGACGCCATCTTGATCGGCGGCCCGGGCAACGACTTCATGGAAGGCGGCGCAGGTGACGACCAGTTCTTCGGCAACGCCGGCGAGGACACCATGATCGGCGGCGGCGGCACGGACACTTTCGACGGCGGCAGCGAATTCGACACGATTCTCGTGCGCGGCACTTCCGCCAACGACGTGATCTCGGCCAATCAGACGGCAGACACAGCGCTGGTCACGACGCTCAACGGCATTGTTGACACCGACATCCTTGTCACGCTTGCCGGCGTCCGCACCGTGGAGCGCGTCCGCATCGAGGCCGGCGATGGCGACGACATCGTTTTTGTGACGCACGCCGACGCCCTGGGCGTCGATGCTTTCGTGAACTCCGTCCTCTTCGATATCGAGGGCGGCGAGGCGCACACCCGCGACCGCCTCAGCATCCAGGACAACGGCATCGGCGACCTGCTCCTCTACCGCAAGGGCGAGAGCGACAGCGCCGGCTCGATCAGCGTCGGGCCAGGGAATGCCGAATCGCTGGAGAACGTCTTTGCGAACGTCGAGTTCATTCAGCCGCTGGCCGG
>DASRJP010000264.1:0-9013 GCA_035649415.1 Pirellulaceae bacterium
GGATGGCTCGGCTGACGGACTTGACCAGTCGCCTCGCCAACGAGGTGCACGACTACAGCGGCAACGTCGAAGCGATCCATGCGGAGTTGTCCAGCGCCAAGCAAGGAGATTCGGCCGCCGTGACGGCAGTCGTCTGCAAACTGCTGGCGCTGAACCAGCAAATCCAGCACCAGCTTTCGCAGGCCGAATCGAAGCTGCAAACCCAGCAGCGGCAGCTCTACGACATTTCTTCTGCCGAGCGAACCGACCCGCTCACGCGACTGGTCAATCGCCGCGCGATGTTTGAGGCGCTGAATTCCTGCGTGGACGATTTTCAGCGCAAAGGCCGCCCGGCTGTGCTGCTGCTCCTCGATCTGGACCAGTTCAAGCAATTCAACGATACGCACGGCTTGCCAGTCGGAGACCAAGCGCTCCAGCAAGCCGCGGACGCCATCCGCGGCCAGTCCCGCGAGACCGACGTCCTGGCCCGCTTCGGCGGCGAAGAATTCCTCGTGCTCTTTGCCGGCGCGTCGCTCACCGCTGTCAGCCAGCGGGCCGAAAAGATGCGGCAGTCGATCCTGGCCAGGCCCGTCGTGGCCGCCGGCCGCGAGCTGCCGTTGTCGGCCAGCGGCGGCCTGGCCGAACTTCGCCCGGGAGACGACCAGCAGTCGTGGCTCGCGCGCGCCGAGGCCGCTCTGCACGCCGCCAAAAGTAATAACCGCGACTGCCTCTACTGGCACGACGGCAATCAGCCGCACCGCTACCAGCCCGCAAGCGAAGAGCCAGGCCGCAGCGACAGCGAAAGCACTTCCAGCGAACAGTGCCGCGCCCACGTGGAACTAGCCGCGGAAACTTTTTCCGACCCCACGTTCGTCCCCGCCGTCACGCGGCGAATTGCCGAGTGGCGGCGCGGCGGGGCCACTTGCTCCCTCATTCTGGCCCGGCTCGACCGCATGGACGAAGTCGTCCGCCAGCACGGACACCATTCCCAGCAGACGGCACTGCAAGCCCTCAGCCAACTGGCCTGTGCGGCACTGCGGGACATGGACCAGCAGACGCGCTGGACCGACGACGGCCTGGCCATCCTGCTCCCCGGCGCCCGCGCCGCGGATGCCGCCAACGTCGCTCGCCGGCTGCTGGAAGCGGTCGAGACCTTCGAGCTGCCCGTCAGCGGTGCTTCACTGCGATTTTCCCTGAGCGTCGGCGCGGCGGAGCTGGCGGAAGGGAACGACGCCCAGCGGCTGCTGGAGCGAGCCTGGCAAGCGCTCGATGCCGCGCGCCAAGCCGGCGGCGGCGTCATCCAGCTTCACGACGGGCAGCAAACGAGCCCGCCGGCGCAGCACTTATCTACCCCCTAGGGGTTATGCCCGGGCCGCGACTTTTCGGGGCCGCCCGTTGTTAGTGTAAACCTTCACCTTGCGCTTTTTTGTCGATCGCCTCCTAGCGGGCGCCCGCGGCACCGACGCCGGCGGCAGCGATAGTTGCAGCCCAATCTGAATCAACGTGCCGGCGTCCTGGGCGGCCCTGTCCTGGACGCGTACGATCCATGTCCCGTCGCATTTCTTTCCGGCGGCCAACCGAAGCGCAGGTGTATTGGCCGCGTCAAAGAGTTTTTCCAGGTCATCTCGACTGCCGCCAGCCCGATTGTGAAGTACGACCTTTTGCATGCCGCTGCCAGCCGGCGGGATCAGCTCGATGATCAGATCGCCGATGTAGGTGTGCTCCAAGCGGACATAAGCGGCCAGTTTCTCCACCGGCGTAGTCTCGGCAATCTCCAGCGTTCCTTCGACGGTCCCCAGGTCCGGGATCGGCGTATTGACGAGCTTGTTGACAACGACCAGCCGCCCCACGTTCGCTTTGGCAAGCGTTACCGCGGTTTGGGCATTGAGGCGGCCATAGCCATAGAACTTGCTGTGCCCCTTGGTGTCGTACTGACCTCCGGAGGGATCGATCCGGTCGCAGGCGCGGCGCAGCACGTCTTTCACTTCGTCCCATCGCAGCGCGCCATTGGCCGCCAGAACGAGTGCCGCGACTCCTGCCGCACCAGGACAAGCACTGGAAGTGCCGCCGAAATCGTTGGTGAATTTGCCGCCGGCGTCGCCGAACTGCACGTTTCCCGGGTTGTAGCCAAAATTTCCCAGCCGGTCGGTCGTCCAAATCCCGGTCGTCAGCGGCTCCGGATGGTCAAACGGCTCGTGGCCGAAGTCGCTGCTGGGAAAACAGCACCAAACCGCTTTGCCAAAATCGCTGTACACGCTGCGCTTGGACCGATCGTTGCAGGCCGCGACGGCAATGACTTTCTCGTAGCTGGCGTACCCGTCCATCTCAACCGACTCATTGCCGTTGCCGGCGGCAAACAGGATGACGCAGCCCTTTCCACCGCGGCCGTTTGCCACGGCATAATCCAGCGCGTCTTTGGTGCTGGCCGGCAGCAGCACCGGCTGCGTGTGCGTGGGGTCCGTCGTGTCCCACCAGTCACCGTCCACCGGTCCCCAACTGCACGAGATGACGTCGGCCCCGTTATCCGCCGCCCAGCGAAAAGCCTGCGCCTCGCGCACCGAGCCGAGCCCCGATGCCAGCCGGATCGGCATCAGCTTGGCCTGCGGGGCCACTCCCGATGCTCCTTCGGCCCCGTTGGCACAGGCCACTCCCGCGCAGGCCGTGCCATGGTTGTCTCCAAAGCGGCGACTGGGGGTCGTGTCCTTTGGCCGCGGGTCGCCGGTCTGGAGCGTCGCATCGCGCGGGGCGACGACTTTGCCAGACCCGGCAAATTCCGGATGGTCGATGTCCACGCCGTCATCAATCACCGCGATCGTAACGCCCGCCCCCTTGGTGACCTGGTGAGCCGCTTCCACGTTGGCGTGCGCATTGATCTGCACCTGATTGATGATCGTCGCCTTGAGGTGCCACTGCTGGGAAAACAGTTGCCTCTTGCGCCGTTCCTGAATCAATTCCGGATGGCAGTTGATGACGTCCTTGCGCTCCAGCAGCTTGAGCGCGATGTCGAAGACCTTCTGGCCCGTTCCTTCCGGCGCGGCGGCAAAGTAGGCGTTCGTGGCAAAATCCAGCCGCTCCTTGACGGTCAGCCCGGCCTCGCGAATGATCGTCTCGCAGTCGTCCGGATCGAGATTCTCTCGGAACTTGATATAGATGTTCTCGGTGTAGAGAACCGGCTCTTTCGACTTCGGATGAATGAGCACGGAACCGGCAAACTGCACGTCGGGCGCGGTACGCAGCGACGCTTTGCGCTTTTCCAGCGACTTGACGGAGGTTGGCACCCGATAAACCTCGACGCCGGCCTCAGGGAACGTGGCCACCAGATTGCCGTCCCCCACTTCGGCCGCGGTTGGCGCTGGCACTGGACCAACTCCCATGGCCGACCGGCGGCTTCTCGTGCGGACTGCGATCAGGTCGGGACTCTCTTTCAGCTCGAAGCTCGGTTCGTTCTTGGTTCCAAAGTTGACGCGGGGCATGGTTCACTCCCATAACCGAGGGCAGAATAGGTCGAGGATAATCGTCCCTCCTTGGCCCAACTTTTCCCATACCCTAATCAGGGTAGATGAACGGATTTGATCGACGGGGTCGGGAGTCGTTTTGTCCGCTGCCAGCGGCCGCGCTGTCCCCCACGAAAGGAACGACTAGTAGCACAAAATCGGTTACAATCGGGTTGCTAAACCGCAATGGCAAGGTGCGGTTGGTAGGAGGTAAGCTCCATGCGTTTACCCGCCAATCGAAAGACCGCGCCAGCGCGCCGTCCTCGCTCAACACTTGCCAAGAGCGCCCGCCGGATCAGTCAGCTTGTGGCCACCGCGGTCTGTTCTCTCCTGTGCCTCTGGTTTGGCGGTGTGCTCTGGGCGGCGGAAGTGCCGCTCAAGGACCAGCCCCATCTCCGCCGGCCCGTCGCCGCCGCGTGGCTCGAAGAAAGTAAACTCCTGGCCGTTGCCAACCAGCGCAGCGGCAGCATTTCGATCGTCGATATCGAAATGCACAAGGTCTTGGCCGAGGTGGCCGTCGGTGAGCGGCTGGCGGACGTGGCCGCTCTGGGTGCTGACGGCTGGCTACTGGCGGTCGATGAAAGACGTCACGAGCTGGTGGTGCTGAAGTGGGAAGCAGGGCACTTGCGGATTGCCGAGCGAATTGGCGTCAGTCGCAACCCGATCAGCATTGCCGTGTCCAAGGATGGCTTGCGCTGCACGGTGGCTTCGCTCTGGTCGCGAACGATCACCACCTTTGCAGTCGCGCCCGCCGAGGGGCCTGCGCCCCTTACGCTCACCAAACTCAATGAGCTGGTGCTGAGCTTCGCACCCGGCAAACAGATCTATCTGCCCGACGGCGAGCACGTTCTGGTGGCCGACGCCTTTACCGGCCAATTGGCCCTGCTCGACGTCGCCGCGCAGAACGTGGTCAAAATTCCTGCCAAACACATTGTCCGAATCTATGGCATGGCGCTGAGCTCTGATCCCGGCGGACTTTATGTCGCGCATCAAACGGCCCGGCCACTGCCGGCGGACCCCAAGGCGCCAGGCGCTCCGGAAGGCAGCGACAATGCCAGGCAACTGACCAACTTCTTCGGTGAGTATTCGATCGAGGGACTGCTCCAGGGCCGGCTGGAACACTTTTTTGGCAGTTCTGAGGCGCCGAAAAGATTGGGGTATTTTCGAGGAGACCTCCGTCAGATGGCCGAGCTGGCGCCGACGCCAATTACGGTCACGACCGAAGGACGTCTCCAGTCGCTGGCCGCTGCGGCCGGCCAGAAGCAAGTGCGCCTGCGGCGATTTTACGACGAGCTGGTCGTCTCCGATCCCGAAAAGCCGGCTAGCGAACGCAAGATCCGGCTTGGTCCGGTGAGCCCGCTCACGGCTGCCGACCGCGGCGAAGCCCTGTTTTACGATACGAACCTGTCGGCCAACGGCTGGACGAGCTGCAACACCTGCCACCCCGACGGCCACACCACGGGCCAACTGGCCGACACGCTCGGCGACGGCAGCAAAGGAACGCACAAGCGTTCCTTGACCCTGCTCGGCTCGTCGCAAACCGGTAAGTGGGCCTGGAGTGGTGAAGTGCCGTCGCTGCACGAGCAGATTCTCCAATCCGTGCAGAAAACGATGGGGAAAAAGACGACTCCCCAAAAAGTCAGCGACATCGCGGCATTTCTGCAAACTCTGCCGCCGCCGCCGCCGCTCAAGCCGGCCACAGACGACGAGGACGATAAGGCCCAAATCGCCCGCGGCGAGGCCCTGTTTGGGCGCCTCGGCTGCGTGGAGTGCCACGTGCCGGCGCGGGGCTATACGTCGGATGCCACCTACGACGTGGGCCTGCGCGATGAAAAGGAAATGACGAAGTTCAATCCCCCATCGCTGCGCGGCGTCAGCCAAGGCTACTCGTTTTTCCACGACGGCCGGGCCACCGCCCTCGCAGACGTCTTCGTCACCCACGGCCACCCGCACGGCGAGTCGCCGCCCGATGACGACCTGGCTGACCTCTTGCGATTTCTGAGTAGTCTTTAGCACCAGGTGCGGATACTCACTGCAAGCCGGGGGGACGTCGTGCTCCTAGCCGGAGGCTAACAGACTCCGGGATCAGCGCTGAGGGAACGCACAACGTTGATGCTGTTTTTGGAAGGGGGGAGAACCTGCGGCCGCTTTGGCTGGCGACGAGTGGCGGTGCAGCTCAACGGTTATTTGCTGGCTGCCCGTTCTGAGTGCCTGGACATGTGAGCTGCCGGCCACCGTGATGGGGTTCCTCGATCGCTCGCGGCAGTGAAACTCCGGCAATCCGCTTGTGCCGATTAAGCAGGTGGTGACGGCGTGCCATTGCCGTACGGCTGGGGACCGCTTTGCATCCTATGGTTGCTGCAAGAGGTTGCAGGTCACCGGAGCCGGGCTATGAGCCAGCAAGTATTGGAGCAGGATTCGCCCCCCACGCCGCACGAGGTCGTTTTCCACGGCCGATATGCGATGGAGATCCCCGGCTACATCCTGACGGGTATCGCGCTGGCGGCTGCCGTCGCCCTGGGCGTTGCGCCCCCGCTGCGGGAGTGGTTGGGCGCCCCGATGTGGGTCGCGTGGCTAGTCGGCGGGATTGCGCTCGTGCTGGGCTGGGCTACGTACAGCAGCGCGCAGCAGGTGGTCAAATGGGTCGCCCTGTCCAGCAGCGGGATTCGCTGGCTCTTCGAAGGCCGCATCCACTCGCAGCCCTGGAGCGAGTTGGTCCAGGTCGAGCGGCATGTAACGAAGTGCTACTACAACGGCCAATACACGGGGGACCTCCACGGCGCCGTGGCGCGATTCAAGGATGGAGAGGGGCTGCCATTCTGCCCACCCCACATGCCGCAGTACGAAGAGCTGATCTCGGCCATCGAAAGCCGCGGCCGCGGCATCGTCGGCCCGGCTTATGCCGCCGCCGCAAGCGGCCAATCTTTGCCGAACGACCGGTTTGGGTGGTGAAGCCCGAACTACTTGTACCACTTGTTCCCACGTTCTGCCTGGGGCAGGCGGGGGAGAATCATCCTAGCCGGAGGCTAACCCGCCTCCCCAGTAGGACAGACATTCCTGACTGTCACCCAGCCGATCTTTTGCCAGCCGATCGGTCATCTGCCCGACGCCGGGGCCACGTCTTTTCAAATGACGCTTGCGGCCCGTGGGTGATAGATGGCGTGTGCCCGCTTCCGCACGGCCAGAGGCTGGCACACGGATCAGCCGACATCGCCACCCGCCGGCTTTCAAGTTGTCTCGCCTCTCCAAAGCACTTCTGTCTCCCAAAGACTACGAGCAATGCCGTCAAGGTCTGGAAAAACGCTTCTGTGATTTATTCCTAGCGCGCTGAGTTGGCGAATGATGTCCGGCTTTGAATCCTCGGGAATCCGCCAGCAATAAAGATGTTCAATGTCTAGTGTGTCTTCGTCAAATACCTTGCCTGCCAACTTTTCGAGTGGCTCCCAAGGATGCGCATGTGAAGTGAACGCGCCGTCTTGTGCGACTAGCCGTGGCGAATTGAAAACAGGGAATATAATTCGTATTCCTTTATCCAATCGAGCAAAAAGGTCCTCTTCGCTGGCAATCGTCGTTAAATCAAATCCGTTTAATCCATCGCACCCTGGTCTCTGCCTAAAAGCCCATAGCATGCCGTCGCAATCATTTTTCTCCATGCAGGCAAAATACAAAGCAAAGAGTGTATTCGCAGTCCAATCAAGCAGTCGCGTCGGCAGACCGTGGTGACGCGCGAGAAAAAGTGCGTAGCCTGCATTGACGACTCCGCGGTCGTATGGGAAGGCCCGGCGCATGAATCTGTTTAGCAGTTGCTGCTCCTCAAATCGCCCGAATTCCTTTTTGCGCCTCGCATATGCATACTTCTCCGGACGAGCAATCGTGGGCTTAAGCTGATCTGTCGCCTCGGAGTGGCCACGAAACCATAACTTGTGAACGTTGCTGGCATCGTGCAACAGTTTAGCATCGTCAATCAGAGCACTTACCGTTTTTATCGGGTCACGGTTAATTAGGTCGAACGAAACTTTTGACATTGAGCGTGCTCCGATGTGGCGTGCAGTTAAGCCGGCAGGTGGCGGTATTTTGGCAAGATGGAACGGTTTCGATTGACTATTCAAGCAATGTGCGACGCTGCCAGTTGAGTGACAGGCCAATCTTCCGGGCGAGAGTGCCATCCCAATCAACCTCGAAACCTTCATCGCGCAGGCATCGGCAAACTTCCTGGGCGATGCCGAGCGCGTTCTCCTCGTAAGCCTCTGGGGCGACTTCCAAGTCATCCTGCGAGATCCAGCCGTACCCTAGATATACGGACAGATCGGTCCCTTCGGACAACATTTCGGGCATGTTCTGATCGATGAAAAATGCGTAACCACGGATGCGGTTGCGGAATCCTGGATCTCGGCGGTCGATCACGTTGATCCGCTCTGTGAGCTCGCCCCGTGTGCATGTGTCGCAGCAGGGTGAGACTTGCCACAGCAGGATGCCTCGCTTTCGTAGGGCCATTTCCACGCGATCAAGGCGATCGCAATCCGTCACTGCGGGCCATTTTGCCTGCTCAGAGGCAAGCAGGAATGCGGCTCGATGGAGTTCCTCGGTTGCAAAATGAATGAATGTTTCCCATTCGTCCTCGGGACACTCATCCTGAATGTAGGACTCACGACAGGTCTCCAGGATATCGTCGTGCTTGTAACGTGCTAACCGGACATTACCGACAATGACCTGTCGTAGGGTTTCGCGGAGATTCTGTCGCGACTCATCGTTCCACGTTTCGTCGTTGCCCATGAGGTCCTCCTTCGAACGACCTGAGGCTGTTGTTGTGTCGCTGTTGAACGATTCGTCGCGTTGCTGCGGGGCTGTCGCCGTTTTGGTTTCGCTCTGGCTGGAGGGCGCTGCCGCCCGCGAGCCGGCTCCTGGCGGATTGCACCCCGGTGCCACGATCGAAACGGTTACGACTACGAGATAGCAGATCGTGCGAACGCGATTCACAGGCATAGACTCCTAAGATTGTGATATCTGGCCAGACGCGGCGTTAGCCCGATCCGCGGGCGGCTATTATGACAAATTTAGCGCGGGTCGAGCACCGCTGGTGACCGAGCTGGACCAATGACCGCCGTGGCGAGTGTCACGGGCTTGCCCGTGTGTCATGGCCGTTTCAGCGATGCGGAGGCGGGTACACGTCTTCCAATCGCCTGATGCCGCCAGCGGTGTTGGGCAAGGCACTGCCCCGCGAGGAAACGCTGATTTGGACCGCCGTTCCTCTTCCTCAACCCGATGGGTTGCACGCCGCGCCGTCACACGATCGGCAATCCGAATCGAACCCCTGCGGGGTTCGGGAAATGGTCGTGCGTATTTCGTTTCCCAGGGTAGCTCGGCTGCGCTGTGCAACCCTGGGCTGGAAGATGCAACGCCTTCGGCGTAGGGACCATTGGGCGTACCGACTTTGCGCTGCTACTTGGGCTTGCCCACAAATGGATTCTGGATCACTTGAGGGAGCGCCTGACCCTCCGGCATGATGTACTGGCCCAATTCAGTGGCCGCTTTGCGCACTT
>DASRJP010000265.1:0-18603 GCA_035649415.1 Pirellulaceae bacterium
AGCTGGCAGGCGCTGGCGATGCCGGATAGCGCCGCTGGGCGATCTCTGCGGGTGCGGTCGTCTTAGCCGCGGCTACTCGGTCGGCCCGCCCATCCACTGCGGGTCCGGCGGCGCCGCAACCGCCGCAAGTGATCAACGCAACCAGGCTGGCGAACACGGCAAGCAGGCGCAACATTGGCTTTCTCCTGGATCGAGCGCGCAGGATGAGCGCAGTGGCATTCGCGGATGTTCAGCAGACGCCGAAAACCACCTGACGTCCGGCGCGCCCCGGCGGCGAGAATTCGCTCTCCTGGCGGTCGGCAGCATCAGGCCTCGATAGGTAGATACGGCGTAGGCGAAACTTATTCCCGCGGCAAGGGCGGCGGCTGCGAAACTTTTTTCAAGCGCGCCAGCACGTCAGCTACACTGAGAGCCATGTGGACAGGTCAACATCGAGCTTGGATCCGATCGGCTGGAACAGCGTTCCTCGTACTGGGATTGGGATTGGCTGCTGCGCTTGCGCAGGACACTGCCGAGATTGCGAAAGTCGATGCCGGCGGTCCAAAGCCGCAGGCAACCGGGCGGTCGCCGGCAATAGCTAACGTGCGCGTCCTCGAGAACACAATCACCTTGAGCGCTTCGGTGGCTGCGATTGGGCTTGCGCTGGGGACTTTGCTCGCCGTCCTCATAACGCGCACCGACCTGCCCGGACGACAGGCCGCATTCGCCGTGCTGGTCTTTCTGTTGTTCCTGCCGCTGTACGTGCAGGTCGCCGGCTGGGAAGCGGCGTTTGGAAAACTGGGGTGGCTGACAAGCATCGTCGGCGCGCCGCTGCTGGCGGGAATGCCGGCGGTCATCTTCATCCACGCCATGGCGGCGGTGCCCTGGGTCGCGATCATCGTCTCGATCGGTCTGATGTTGGTGCGGCACGAGGAGGAGGAAGTGGCACTGCTGGAGACCAGCGGCCCGCGCGTCGTGACCCGCATCGTGCTGCCGCAGCTCGCTCCATTTCTCGCGGCGGCGGCCCTGCTGGCGGCAATTTCTGCGGCGGGCGAAATGACTGTGACGAACATTTACCTGATCGAGCCGGGTGACTACACGCTGGCCGAGCAGGCCTTCATGACCCTCCAGTCGGAACCGCTGCCGCAAGCGGTGTGGCAATTGCTCCCGTCGATGCTGGCGACCGCACTGCTTGTGGCCGGCGGCATACTGGCGGTCCGCCTTCTCGCGCCGCTTGCCGGTCGTCAGACCGAAGATCAGCGCGCGCCTCTGACCTATCGATTGGGCCCGTGGAAGTTGCCGTCGGCCGCATTGGTCTGGCTGCTGCTGGGGACTCTCGCGGTTTTGCCGCTGGCGAGCATGACTTACAAGGCGGGCACGGACGTCGCCTTGCTTGACGACACGCCGGTACGCACCTGGTCAGCCGCCAAGTGCTTCTGGCTGCCATGGACCGCACTATGGAGTATGGGGAGCGATCTGGGCTGGACCGTAATCATCGCCGCGGCTGCGGCGACGCTGGATGTCATCGTGGCAATCCCGCTGGCGGAAGCGTCCCGACGCGGCATTTGGAAGACCTGGCCAGTGCTGGTGGCGGCGGCCGTCGCCTGGGCGGTGCCGGGACCGATCGTTGGACTGGCGATTGCATCACTGCTCAATCACGACCTGCCCCTGTTTGCCTGGATCTATGACCGCACGGTTCTTCCCGCGATTATGGCGCAGGCAATTCGCGCTGCTCCCATCGTTCTGTTGACCATTTGCCAGGCCGTCGAGCGCTTTCCAACCGCGCCGATCGAAGCGGCTCAGCTTGACGGCGCCGGTCGGTGGACCATCCTGCTGCGCGTCGTTTTGCCGCTGCGCAAGGCAGCACTCGTGGCAGCCTGGCTGGCGGGTTTTGCGATTGCGGCGGGAGACCTGGCCTGGTCGAACTTCGTGATGTGCCCAGGCGTGGATACGCTCCAGCGCCGCATGTTCGGCGACATTCACGCAGGAGCGGACGATCGAGTGGCGGCCGTGTGTCTGGCGGTGAGCGCCTTATATTTCGCGGCCGCGCTGCTTTTGCTCGCGGCTTGCCGGACCATGTTGCGGCGCGAGTGAAGGACACAAACGCTGTGGCCGGGGTGGTTACTTTTTTGGCGACCGGCCTAGCATCGATCCGGCCGACGCGACGAGACCTGCCCCAACAATGACCAATCCCAAGATCGCCCGCTTACCTGACTCGTCGTGGATCTTGTCGTATTCCACCCATGGCGGAGGGTAAGGGACTCCGAGCCCAGTGGATTCCTCATTTCGAAACGTGCCTACCGCCTCATCGGGGCCCATTCTGTCGACTTCATCGTAGGACATCTTCAAGGCAAATTCGGCCGGATCCGCAAGCCGCCGATACTGCCAGAACCAGTAAAAATTCACCGCCGTGAAGATCAGGGCTGACGCGGCGAGCAGCAATCCCAACGAGAAGATTGCACCTCGTACCGGATTCCAGGCGGCTGGGGGAGAGTCAACGGTCCCCGGCTCCGCGACAATTTCCAATTGACGCAGTCCCCGAACGGACGGCACTGACAGAGTCTGGCCACAGCTGCAATCGATTTGCGTTCCCGCCTGGCCGGCGTCGATTTCAAGCCGGCGGCCACAGGTACAAGGGAGGAGATACAGGGTCTTCATTGGCGGTCGAATGCGTCACTGCGAATCGGCTTGCCAGTTGTGCCATTGCCGCTCGCTGGCAACCAATAAACCACTTAGCGACTAGCTGATCGTTGGCGACAGGAAAGCCAATTGCTACGGCAGTTTACGCTCCATAATCCCTTGAGGTTCGAGTCACATTTCCTAAGTGTCCAGTTACCCCGGTGCAGCCGATCCCCGGTTGGCCCACCAAGGCAGGCTAATTCCGCCATCGATCAGCAGCGAAGCCCCTGTCATATAGTCGTGTTTCGGATCGCACAGGAAAAGAATCCCCTCGGCAATCTCCTCCGGGGTGCCAAGCCGTCCGAGCGGGATTTTGGCGCCCGCTGTTTTCAGTGTCTCTTCATTGGCAAACTTCCGTTCCCCCGGCGTATCGGTCCAGCCAGGCTGGATGACGTTGATGCGGACGCGGTACTCGGCGACCTCGATGGCGGCGGTACGCGCGGCGTGCTCGATTGCTGCCTTGGACATGTTGTAGGCCATGGCTCGCGGAGCGGGGATGAAAGCATGCGGCGAACTGACGATGACGATAGCACCCCCTCCTCCCTGTTTGATCATCTGCTGCGTTGCCGCGCGCATCAGGTAAAACGCCCCCCACATTGTCACATCCACGGTACGGCGAAAACCGGCCATGTCGGCTTCAAAGAAACGCTCGCGGTCGCTGTAAGCCGCATTGCTGACAGCGATATCGAGCTTGCCCCACCGCTTGGTCACACCGGCCACCATGGATTCCACTTGCGACTGATCTGCTACGTCGCCTGGGAGAGTGATGGCATCGGACCCGGCCTCGCGGATGGCACGAGCGACCTCTTCCGCCTTGTCGGCGTTGGATCGGTAGTTGACACCCACCTTGGCGCCCGCCTTGCCCAGAGCCAAGGCAGCCGCCCGGCCAATTCCGAGGCTTGCCCCCGTCACAAGTGCGGTGCGGCCGCGCAGATCCGTATTCGACATGTCTCGCTGTGGGTTGAAAATTGCAAGGAATTGGCTGGACGTTCAAACGCCGAGACGAATACCCCGATGGCAGGGGACATGCTAATGCCGTACGCGACGAGAAACAAGGATGTCGCCGCGGCCCCCGCGGTGACGCGTACTATGGATCAAAATGAGAAATCCAGGCCGCTGTTGGCGAAGTGTCGGAGAGACGATTGCATACGGCGGACCTCCGCATGACCATCCCAAATCCCGGACGTTTTGGCGTAAAAACGCGGCCGGAGCTTCACCGAGCCCGAAAACTGGGCCGGAGGCTGGACCTGAGCCTGACGGTAGTTAGAATTGCTACAGCCGAAACAAGCTGCGACGAACGACCCTGCCAAAACCCGACGCTTTTGGGCTTGTCGCTGGGGCTTGACGGCGGATGACGGAACCGAGGCGTTGCGAAAGTTGTGTCTCCCGGAGCGGAGTGGTTCCGAAATCCTACCGGCGGGTAATTGATTCCCCTGCCGGGTCCTCTTGCAATAGTGACGCTCGTACCTGCTCACGATGTCTTCGACCTTGGCGTTGAGATACGTGGTGGCAATGCCGACGGCATTTGGTCCGCAGCGGCTGAGCAAGCTGGCGCACCTGGGCAACGTGCACTGCGGTATGGAGAAGTTCACCCCATCGTAATCTCCTGCCAATTGGCGCAATCGTCCGGACAACGGTCGCCTGGGTGTTAGATTTGACTCGTAATGTTGAAGGCGAAGCAGCGAGTTTCGTTCCTCGACCAGGATGAAGTTCTGATTGCGACGCCGTGATGATTCAGCGCATCCCTGACGCTTCCCGACCGCCGATCCCCAACGGTTGGCCGCTGCGCGGCAAAAATCGGCGCATGGATCGCGAACGTCGTGCCTCCCAATTCATTTGTTGATCCTGGTTAGGAGTACCTCCCCTTGTACGACGCACTTCTGGAAGAATTCGATGACGACACCGTAGCCCGCCAGCCGGAAGATGAAGAAGGCTTTGCGGCACAGGCCGTCGTCGAGATGGAACTCGAGCAGGGAGACGACCTGGAGGTCGTCGAACAACCGGGTGAAGCCGAAGCCCCCGTCAAACTGGAAGAGGAAGATCTGCTTAGCGATCTGGCCTCGGACACGGAATCGTGGTCGGACGACCCGGTCCGCATGTACTTGACGCAGATGGGAGAAATCCCCCTGCTCACCCGGGCCCAGGAGATTTTCCTGGCCAAGAAGATCGAAGTGACGCGGCGGCGGTTTCGCACCAAACTGCTGGAGTGCGATTATGTGATCCAGCAGGCCTTCAAGGTCCTGAAGCGCGTCCACGAAGGGGAACTCCCCTTTGACCGCACCGTTCAGGTTTCGGTAACCGACAAGCTCGAAAAGGATCAGATTCTGGGGCGGCTCCCCCATAACCTGCGGTGTTTGGAGGTGCTCCTCAAGCGGAACCGCAAGGACTACATCACCGCACTGTGTCGTTCGGGCAACAAGGCCAAGCGCAAGATGGCCTGGACGCGCCTCTCCCGCCGCCGCCGCAAGTGCGTGCGCCTGGTGGAAGAACTGGGACTTCGCACGCAGCGGATCGAGCAGATGATCCGTCAGCTCGAAGAATTCCTGGCGCGGATCGACGAACTCAGAGCAAAGGTGGAGGCTCACAAGCTTGAAAAGGGGCCGCCTGCCGAGCGCAGAGCGTGGATTTCTGAAATCCGCACGATCCTGCTGGCCTGTCAGGAGACGCCCATTAGCCTCCGCAAGCGGGTCGAAACCCTCAAGAGCGTCTACACCGAGTACCAGCGGGCCAAGCGCGAGTTGTCGGAAGGCAACTTGCGGCTCGTGGTATCGATCGCCAAGAAATACCGCAACCGCGGCCTCTCCTTCCTCGACCTGATCCAGGAAGGGAACGCCGGCCTGATGAGGGCCGTGGACAAGTTCGAGTATCGCCGCGGCTTCAAATTCTGCACTTACGCCACGTGGTGGATTCGCCAGGCGATCACCCGCGCCGTCGCCGACCAGAGCCGCACGATCCGCATCCCGGTCCACATGGTCGAGACGATGAGTCGCGTGCGGAACGTCTCGCGGCAATTGCTCCAGGACCTCGGCCGCGAACCGACGTTGGAGGAAACCGCCCGCAAGGCGAAGACGACCGTGGATGAAGCCCGCCGCGTGCTGGCCATGAGCCGCTATCCGATCAGCCTCGACCGGCCCGTCGGCAACAGCGAGGACAGCCACTTCGGCGACCTCTTGCCCGACGGTACTGCAGAGAGCCCGGCCACTGGCGCGTCGCAGGAGATGCTCCGCACGCGGATCAACAAGGTCCTCAAGACCTTGAGCTATCGCGAGCGGGAGATCATCAAGTTGCGTTACGGCCTGGGGGACGGCTATAGCTACACGCTGGAAGAAGTGGGGCACATCTTCAAGGTGACCCGCGAGCGCATCCGCCAGATCGAAGCCAAGGCGGTGCGGAAACTCCAGCAGCCCAGTCGCAGCCAGGAGTTGGTGGGCTTTTTGGATTAGTGAGCGGCGGGGTTTCGCCCCGCCGACCCGGCTCAAGAAACAACCAGGCCTGCGGCGAATGCCGCGGGCCTTTTTCTTGAGTAAGGATTGTGTTTGAGGCGGCCTACTGCTCGCGGACGTCGGCATCGCCGCGTTTTTCCACTTTAATGTCCTCCTTGCGAACGGTCCCTTCGACCCTTTCCGTACTTTGCGTCTTGCGCTTGCCGACCGTCACCTCCTCCTTGACGACAGGCTGTTTTTCAACGCGCACCTGTTCTTCCGTGACCGGCACGCGGATTGTCTCACCGCTGCCTATGGGCCCAGATGCCGCCTTGCCCGAGGCTGGGTGCCGCTCAACAGCGACTTCTTCCCGCTGAACGGGGACGTCGAACTGCTTGTGATAGGTGTGTACTTCCCTGCGAACTTCAACTTCGCCGCTGCGAACCGGTTGCTTGGTCACGCGCAATTCTTCTTCGCGCGCCTGGATCGTTCGCTCGCCGTGATGCGTCAACCCTGCGCCGGGCTCCAGCACCGAGGGCTGCGGATGGCTGCTCATGTCATATCCGCCGAAGCGCCGCATGATCGCCACAGCTTCCGAAGCTAGGCCGTCAGACCGGACGGTAACGATCACCCTGCCGGCCTGAAACTCGCTTTCATAAAACTCGGCTTCTTCCTTGGGGATCCCCAGGCCGATCAGCGTGCCGGCCAGGCCCGCTGCCGCTGCCCCAGCGGCCGCGCTCGAAAGAATCGCGGCCAGCGTTCCGCCGGCTATGGCAGGACCAATCGCCGGCAAAGCGCCCGCCACGATCCCCAGCCCCCACAAGGCGCCGACGCCGGCGCCGGCGGCCAGGCCAGCAGCGGCACCTTCTGCCGCATAGCTCTCTTCGTCACTAGCGGTTTCGGCGGTCACGCGGTCGTTGTCGCGCGCCGTCATGCCGATTTGGTCCTCGGTAAAGCCGGATCGTTTCAATTCATTGATTGCTTGCTGTGCCTTCGTTCGATTGTCGAAGACACCGATAACTGTACTGCGCTGTGTCATCGCAGGTTCCTTCCGTTACTTGAGTTGTGATTGCCCCCGACCACCCTTGGAAACGGGGCAAACTACGTGCCGCGCAGCATGACGGCGTGAGGATGTGCGCAATAAGGGCGCGCCGTTTTCAACAAAAACTGACGCAGAAATCGGGAAAACGTCAGACCGAAGGAAGGCTTGTACTGCCGGCGGACTCTGCCCCCAATAGGTCTGCGACACGAAGACGCGAGGGCGTCAACTGAAAAAATTCTCGCCAAACAGATTCACTTCCGGCCCGCTCTCCACCTCGATGTCACCGTTGACCTTCACGCAGCAGGCCAGCCGCATCGTGTCTTCGTGACCCACGAACGCCAGCGCGGGAATCGGATCGGGCGTGATAACGGCCTTGAACTTCAGTCGCTCGCGGAACGTCATCGGATTACAGTTTTCCATCCCCTTGGTAATCAGCACGCGGCAAGTGCCGCACATGCCGCCGACCAGCCCTAGGCTCATCGTGCTGCAATTGAGATACTTATTCAGGCACGCCCCGCAGCCGTTGAGCCCCTGGTTGAGGTTGATGCCCGCCTTGACCGCTTCGGCCCGCAAGTTGGCCCCCTCCGGGACCTCGATTTCCTTCTTCTCCTTGACGAACTTGACGATGGGCATGGGAATTGAGCGTCGCGAAAGGGCGATGAAATTGCCTCAGCAGCGGGAACCATACCCGGCGGGGCCAGCGAAACTTAACCGATCGAGAAGTCAAACACGAAGTGTCGGCTTTCCACCCGAAAATCTACCGCACAAAACCCGGTGCGCTAAGGGCGGATGCTCAAGCGCTAGATGCAAAATCCTCGGGCTGCCAGGTCCGCTTGCAGCTTGAGCGGCGAGGCAAAGAGCACGGCATCCCACCCCCGGCTCTGGGCGGCCGCCACGTTCTCCGCCCGATCGTCTGTGAAGAAAATCTCCGGTCCGCTGACCCCAGCCAGTTCTTCGGCCGCGGCATAAACCGCCTCGTCCGGCTTCATGGCTCCCAGTTCGTAACTCAAGGCGTACTCGCACAAGAGCTCGGTCAGAAAGGGAAATTGTTTGGTTACATGCCGCCAGTGGGAAGGGGACGTGTTGGACAGCACCCCCATTCTTTGTCCGCCTGTGCGCAGCTTCATTAACAACGAGACAATGCCGGGAGACTCTTTAAAGATCGCACTGGCTGCGTCGTCGAGTAACGCCGGATCGGGAGAGCAATCGGCCGCCAGACAAAACAGGTGATAGAACTGCCCCCAATTGATGGTCCCGCGCTCGTACTGCTCCTGGAGCCCCTCGTCGAACACGATCTGCCACGCCCGCTCATACGAAATCCCCGCCACCGCCGCGATTTGAGCCGCAGCCTGCTCGTGCGAAAACGAGAGCAGGACGTTGCCCATATCGAAATAGAGGAATTTGGGCGGCATCACGCGTCGTAGAACGGAATTCATTCCGTTCCGGCTGGAATCAGGGAACGAATGAATTCCGTTCTACCTACAGTTTCTTGATCCGTATCTTCCGATACGACGCCTCGGCTGGTTCGCCGCCGTGTATTTGCAGCCCGATGATTCCCGTGCGGGCGATCGTGTCATCCTTCTCGGTGTAATCGACGGTCTGCATGCCATTGACCCAGATTTGAATCCGTGGGCCATGACAGCGGATCACGAGCTCGTTCCAGTCCCCTTTCTTCACCTCTCTTTCGAGCTTGTCGGCATCTGCCTCGACGAGAAACTTATTGCGCCGCGATTCATCGTATAGAAAGCCCCAGATCGGTTTGCCCCGCATTTGCCCAATGTCGCACTGATAGCCGCTGACCTCGTAGTGATTCGCCAAGCGCTGGCTGCGGAACTGCACGCCTGCATTATCCCCCTGGCCGACTAGTTTTGCCTCCAGCCGCAGTTCGAAGTCACCGTACTTCTGATTGGTGCAGAGAAAGTCATTGTGCGGCACCTTTTCCTTCAGTGTCCCGGCGACGATTGCCCTCTCGTGGACGCGAAACATTTTCTCGTTTCCCTCCCAGCCGGCCAGCGACTTGCCGTCGAAGAGAGGCGTGAACCCCTCTTCTGCCACGACTGGAGACGCGAGAGCAAATAGAAACAAGCAGGCGATACCAGACAGTCTCATGGCGCAACTCCGTCCAGTTGCAGAATCGTGAATCAAAACCAGTGTATGCGACGCCGAAGGCCACTGAGAAGAGCAGCCGCGGTGCGCTAGTAGCTGCTAGACCAGCAACTCGCCCTGGCCCACCAGCACCGCCCGGCCGCCGAGCCGCACGCGATCACACTCAACCGTCACCCGCACGATGCCGCCGCGCGGCGAAGCCTGATAGCCAACCAGGGACGTCTTCCCCAGTCGCTTCCCCCAGAAGTCGGCCAGGCAACAGTGGGCCGAACCGGTGACCGGATCTTCGAGAATGCCGGCGGCCGGCGCGAAAAAACGTGAAAGGAAGTCGTACTGGGGATCGTCCGAGCGGGCGGTGACGATTGTCCCGCGGCATTCGACTGCCGATAGTCGCGAGAAGTCAGGCGTCAATTGACGGAGCGTCTGGGCGGAGTCAACCTCGACGAGGTAATCAAACTGGTTGCGGCCGACATACAGCGGCTCGATACCTAGGGCCGCGGTCAGGCCAGACGGCGCCTGGGCTGACTGCTGCGGCTTGAGCGGAAAATCGAGCTCAATTTCATCCCCCTGCGGGTTGGCCGTCAGAATGCCGCTGCGGGTGGAGAAACGAATCAGCTCGCCGCGTTTGGCAAATCCTGCCTGCCAGAGCGCGAAAGCAGAGGCCAGCGTGGCGTGGCCGCACAGGTCAACTTCAACTTTGGGTGTGAACCAGCGGAGGTCGAAGCCGTCGCCATTTTCGACGACGAATGCCGTTTCCGACTGGTTCATCTCGCGTGCGACCAGCTGGAGCCAGGCATCGTCCCGCCAGGCAGACAGCGGACAAACGACCGCCGGATTGCCGGCAAATGGCCGGTCGGTGAAGGCATCGACGAGATAGAACGACAGCGGGTTGGCGGCGCGCATGGCAGGATCGGGAGAGGTGAGAGGTGAGGGTGTGTGGTGGCGCAGGAAGCGAAGGCGCCGCCCGTCAAGACATGGTACGCGGTAGCCGGTTCGCATGGGCGTACATGCTCACGCCACGTGGAGCCCTACGTCGCTGTGGCTGGTATAGCCATGCCGCCACTGGTGAAAGAAGCCGCGGCGGCGCTCATCGGTGCACTCGCGGCTGTAGAGCCGCTCGCCGAGCCAATACAGGCCGTCGCGGAGTTGCCTGACGCTCATCCGCGCCGGCTGGAAGTTGACGTCGAACAGCGTACACAGCTCCCATCGCTCGGGCTCGAGCAATCGTCCCTCGCGCAGCAGCCGGTCGTATAGCGGCGTGCCGGGAAATGGCGTCAGGACAGTGAATTGCACCTCGTACAGCGAAGTTTCCATCGCAAAATCGAGGACATCCTGGAAGATACGTGGCGTATGTTCGTCGAGCCCCAGGATGAAGCAGCCGTTGACCGTAATGCCGTGTGACTGAATTTGCTGCACCGCAGCGGCGTAATAATCGGCGCGGCGTGCCTTGAAGTTTGTCTTCAGTTCAATGCCGTCCACTGCACGCCGGCCGGGGCTTTCCAGACCAATGAGAACCTGCCGACAACCCGCTTGCCGCATCAGCTCTAGCAGCTCCTCGTCATCGGCCACCGAAATGTCGGTCTCCGTGAACCATTTGAGGTGATAAGGAATTAGTCGGCGACAAAGCTGCTTGCCCCATGCTTTATCCACGAACGTGTTGTCGTCGGCAAACTCGATGAACGGCCGCGGCTGCACGCGGCAGATCGAGTCGATGTCGCGGAGGACGTGCTGCACCGGCCGCTTGCGATACGCCTGCCGAAGCATCACGTTCGACGCGCAGAAGTCGCATCGCCACGGGCAGCCACGCGACGTTTGTACCGTGTAGCGGTTGTACGCGCGGCCGGCGAGCAGGTCGTAGCGCGGAACCGGCAGGTGCCGCACATCCACCGGCCGATAATGCATCGCGTCGAAAACTTGCGGCGGCTTCAATGCCGCGGCAGCTTCGACCACAGCCGGCCAGACATTCTCCCCTTCGCCCAGAATCACAAAGTCGGCATGCTGCTTGGCCTCCTGCGGCCGGACCGTCACGTGCAGACCGCCCATGGCCACCTTGACGCCGACCGCCCGCAGCCGATCGGCAATCGAGTAGGCCTCGTTCACTTGGGCGGAAAACGTGCTGATTGCCACTAGGTCGCACTCGTAGATTTCGTGCGGCTCCTGGCCGTCGGCCGGAGCTTCGTAGTACCGCACGTCGTGCCCATCGGGTGGTGCTGCCGCCAGATACAAGAGTCCCAGACTGGGGAGCTGGGCGATCACTTTGCTCCGCTCGACAAAGCCGGGGAGCGTCAGGCCGAGCCGAAGCAGCTCCTGGTCGTGCGCCCGAACGCCGCTCATCGCGAGCAGTCCAATCTTCATGGACGGCCTCCAGCGGCAGTCAGCACGGCCGCGAGTAGCAGGAGAATCACCGGCACCACAAATGCGGGTCGCAGTGCCGGCTTCCACGCGGCCAGAAAACAGACCAGTGGCATGGCCACACCACCGCCAAGCCAACCAACTGATGCGGCGTGCATAAGCGGGCTGCTGACATGAGTCGTCTGCGGCAGCAAGCTGAATAGCACGTTGAACATCCCCAGAGCGACGAGCGCTACGTGGCCCAGCCGCAGCAGCCGGCGCCGCAGCGACCCATAGGCGCCGAGAAATTCATCGCGATGAAAGCCAAACCCCATGGCGGCGCCGGATACAAACCCGGCTACAACCAGGCTCCAGCCGGCGTACCAGTGGACCAAAGCTCCCATCGTGTCTCCACAGATACCTACCCTTCCGGTTAGAGAGCCGGTTGCAGGTCACATTTGCGCGGGGAGAAAGATTTTGTTGAATAATGGGCCGTCAAAGGATGGGGCGCACGGTGCCACGCACGACGGACTCAGCGCGGGAGGCAAGTACTGCTTCGCTAGCGGGCAACCGCTTTTTGCATCCTAACCGGAAACTCGCACAGCGGTGTGCTGTGACTCGGCTCGGCGAGAATTTCAGCCAAAGTCGAAGCTTGAAAAGCTTTCTCGACCATGGCCAAGGCATCGTCCAGCCGCCGATGCAGCGGGCAAAGATGGACGCCGTGCGCTGCCAGGCCCAATGGGCAGGAACGAATCCGCCGGATCGGCTCCACGGCACTGACCACCTCCAGAATCGTCAACTCCGATGGGGGCTTGGTGAGTGTCATCCCGCCGCCGATTCCACGCTGAGAATGGACTACCCCGCCCCGAACGAGTGCTTGCAGCACTTTGGACAAGTAGGCACGCGGCACTCGCGTCGCTGACGCAATCTCTTCCGTGGTACAGGCTTGCGGAGAATGCTGGGCCAAGTGAACGACGGCCCGCAGCGCGTATTCCACGGTTTGCGAAATCATGGCTTTTTCCCGCGAATCAGGCAAAATTGGATATTGACATCCAGTATTAGCCCGATACATTCAATAAAACTGGATATGCACATCCATTTTTGACACTGAGCATCGGTTCGTCAACGCTGACTGCCGAAATTCCGCGATTTGGGAGAACAAATCGATGGCCAGCAAACGCGATTTTCTGATTGTCGTGACCGCCGCTTGGCTACTTTCCGGCGTGCCCGCTGGCGCGCAGGATTTCGAGCAGGCGCCGATCCACTACAGCCAATCTCAGCCCGACAACCGCGTCTCAAAACTGATCGACCGGATCCATGCCGGCCAGGTAAAGCTGAATTATGACCCACAGACGGGCTTTCTCCCCTCGCTGCTGAAGGAGTTGGACGTCCCGGTTTCGTCCCAGATGCTCGTCTTTTCCAAGACCAGTCTCCAGCGGCATCGTATCTCGCCGCAATCGCCGCGGGCCCTGTATTTCAATGACGACACGTACGTCGGATTTTGTCGTCTCGGTGATGTGCTGGAGATTTCAGTCGCCGACCCGCAGCTCGGCGCTGTGTTTTATACGCTCTCGCAGATTGAAGAGGACAAAGAAAGATTCGTGCGCCAGAGGGATAACTGTCTGATCTGTCATGGTTCGTCGCAGACCAAGGAAGTGCCGGGGCACGTGGTGCGATCGCTGTTCGTCGACCCGTCGGGGATGCCGCTATTAGCCGCAGGCTCGACCCGCATCGATCAGACGATTCCACTGGAGAAGCGCTGGGGGGGCTGGTACGTCACCGGCATGCACGGCAAACAAAAACATTTGGGGAATCTCGTCATGCATGGCCGCGACGTGCCGAGCAACGTTGACAACAGTGCCGGCCAGAACGTCACCGATCTGAAGGACCGGTTCGACACCTCGGAGTATCTCTCGCCGCACAGCGACATCGTCGCCCTGATGGTCCTCGAACATCAGACCGATGCGCATAACTATATCACGCGGGCCAATTTCCTCACGCGACAAGCGCTGCACTACCAGGAGTCGCTCAACAAGGAGCTGAACGAACCCGCGGGGCACCTGTGGGAGAGCACCAAATCCCGACTGAAGGGCGCCAGCGAGCCGCTGGTGGAGTATTTGCTCTTTTCCGGTGAAGCGCCGCTGGCGGACAAGATCGCGGGCACGTCCAAATTTGGGGAGGAATTCGCCGCCCGCGGCCCGCGTGATTCTCGCGGCCGGTCGCTGCGTGACCTCGACCTGGAAAAACGGCTCTTCAAATACCCGTGCAGTTACCTGATCTATTCCGATAGCTTCGCGGCACTTCCCAAGGAGGCCAAGGACTACATTCTCAAACGAATGTACGAAGTTCTGAGTGGTCAAGACGAGAGCAAACCATTTGCACATTTGCTCGCTGCCGACCGGCAGGCGATTCTGGAGATTCTCCGCGACACACTCCCCGATCTGCCAGACTACTGGAAAGGGACCGCTGCGCCGGCCGGTTCGTAAAGGTTTTCCCTAAGATTGGAACCACTGCTCCTGCTTTACCACAGCCGCGAGACCCACATCCACAGCACGGCCGCGCTGATCCCGATAAAAAACACGCCGCAGACGACCGAGCCGATCTGCATCAGCCAGCTCGGCTGAACCTCACGCGGCATGAGCGTGCGGTTCATATAGAGCGAGAGGAGGGCGGACGTGCCCAGCGCAAAGTTCTGGAGCACCGAGCTGATCGTGGCGATCTTCAGCGCCGGCAAAAGCCACAAAATGGTCAAGCCACTGATGCAGTAGAGCCCCATAATGCCGTAGTACACGAGCTTGACCTGGCGCGTCCCCAAGCGCTGCAAGGCGGGACTCACTGTCCATATGATGTCGGTCCAGCGGCGAGCTAATTGGTCCGAAGCACTCACCTGGCCGGGGGCCAGGACGAGAAAACCGCACAGCAGCGTCATGAACCACAGCGTCCCTCCGAAGCTGGGATACCGGCTGGCGATCCCCTCCCCCGTCATGGCGGCGACGCGATCGCCGACGACCGTCGCATTACGAATGAACTCCAACGACATCATGCACGGCAGGGCCATGCCAATTACTGAGGCCACCAGCCAGATTGTCTGGTCGCGCCAGATGTGCCGCATCCAGCCGCGCCAGCGAGCCAAGTTCTCGGCATCGGGGAGGAAGACGCGCCCCACGTGCGACAAGCCGACGTTCAGTCCGCCGAAGGCGCTGGGAATCGCGCCGACGTGGTACCCCATCCCCCAGCCCTTGTCGCGGGCGTAGTTGGAGAACATTGAGTTCGTCAAACCGCCGGCGCCGGCAATCGCGATGAAGGCCACGATCATCGCCCAGTCCAGCGGCGGCATCTGGCCCCGCTCGCGAGCGTAGCCGATAAGGCTGACATGCTCGAGCCCCTCGTGATCGAGATACTGCTGCAGCTTGCCGCGGTGTGGCTCTGGGACCTCCTCAAGGACCGAGTAGGTCGCGGATTTCTCCCCCTCGCGAATGTCAATCCGCTCGGCGGTCCAGCGATGGTGATCGAGAACTTCCCCCTCCATCGTCCACGTCGTCCCTTGATCGACGGTCTGCAGGAAGTATCGCTGAGACTTGGCGAAGGATTTGGTCCTGGCCAGTTCGGCGTCAGGAACTCTGACGAGTTCTGAAGGCCACTCGTGCGTCGTACGGAGGTCGTAATTCGACTTCTCGTAGCCGGGCGGCACATACAGGTCGCCGGTGGCAGTGCCGTTGGGCTCCCAGGTACCTGCCAACCGAAAGTTTTTGCCGCCGGCTTGAAACTTGACGTTGAAATGCCGCCCCACAATCAGCACGTCGGGTCGTAGCGGCACCGTGCCGAAACGGAAAAACCCTTTCACTACATCAACCATGACCCCCGGCGAAACGAAGAATACCGCCACGAACGATAGAAAACCGAGCACCACGACCAGCTTGGCGGTCATGATCTTTTCCAGCATCCGGTAAACCGTCCCGCCAAACACGAGCGGCACGAAGGCCAGCAGGAAAATCGCAAAACCCAGCGACTTCACCAGAAAATCATCCGGACCCTGCTGCGGTAGTCTCCCCAGGAATGCCGCCGCCAGCGGCACGGCGGCATTGCTGGCGTTGTAGGGCCAGATGGCGGCAAAGTCGAGAACGACGATGACCGCGATCCAGAATTTCGGACCGGGCCGCGTCCGCAGCGCGCCGACGATCATCGGCTCGCCACAGTAGATCGCGTATCGCATGGCCATCAGGTTGCAAAAGACCTGGAGGATGATGCTGGTCAGCGCCAGCCACAGCAGCGTCGCGCCGTATTGCGCCGAGACGGCAGGGCCGAAGAGCCACTCGCCCGTGCCGATGCTCGTGCCGGCCAGCACGACGCCGGGCCCGATCAGCGCCAGCCACATCTTCCAGCCCGATATGGGCGGGATTGGCATCTCGCCGACGTCCCACGGCGCAAGGAGACCCGCTTCGACCTTTTTCCCCGCCGGTTTTTCCGCCTGATCGATCAATGCGTGGCCCTTTCAATGAGTAGTAAGCACACTCCGTGTGCCGTTGCTGGAGACGGCACACGGAGTGTGCCTACTACTTGATTACAATTGGATTCCCCGGAGAGCCAGGGGCCCCTTTCAGCCGCAGCGGCGAAAATACAAACGCGAATTCGTACACTCTGTCGCGCGCCAGATCCTCCAGGTCGAGGTTCTCCAGCACGCAAATGCCATGGCGCACCAGCAGATGTTGATGCACTTCAAACGGCCGGTCGGGATTTTCGCTGGGCACGACTTCCAGCGCCCAGTTGTCGCAGCCGACTACCGTCACCTGCTGTTCGGCCAGCCACCTGCCCGCGTCGAGGTTAATCCCCGGTTCCCCTTCCGCGAATTTCGCGTTATCCACCATCCATAATAGGCCGTGACCGGTGCGAATCAGCACGGCGTCGCCCGGACAAAGCTTCGTCTTGGTTACGGCCAGCGCTTCCTGCAAGTCAGCGGCAGAAATGGCGGTTCCGACCGGCAGGTCACGGACCTTTTTTACTCCCGCCACGTCGAGCAAAATGCCGCGCGTGAAAATCGGCCCCACGTTTTCCACGCCAAGTTTCTTGAGGCCGTAAGTGTCGCCGAATTCGGCCAACTTATTGCCGTTATAAAAGATGTCGTCGCTGCCGACGCGAACGCCCACGTGTCCCAGACCGTCGAACTGCGTCCCAAGCTGGCCGATCTCGCCGCTGGCCAGCTCGTCGTTGTGTAGGAGTTGATTGCTGCCCGGGGCCGCGCCAGTTGGCAGCCCGGGGATCGTCAGGCTGTAATGTCGCTTGCCGGGGATGGGCATTCCGTGCTCGTAAACGCGGCCGAGCTGGTAGATCTTGCCGACCGTGATCAGTGATTTGGCCTCGAGGACCTTCTCGGGCGTGAGCAAGTTGGCGGCGCCCCGCTGGTCGACTGCCCCCCACTTGTTGGGCCACCATTTGGGGCCGATCGGCGTTTTGTCGGTCGGGGCGGCGTGGCCAGGGCCGAGGGCGCAGGCGGCAATCACCAGCAGGGTGACGGTCGCGGCGGATCGATAGTGCATGGCCAACTCCGCGGGGCGCAGCTTGAAGACGGGGCGTCCCTATGGGAACATGCGCCGCGGCCGTTGTCCAGTTCGCAGAACAGGTTTTCCAAGCTGTTGCGTCGGCAACCGGTTCATTCAAGCGCCAACATTCAGGACAAGTTGAAAACCTGTCCCACGGACCATGAAAATCGCTCGCCTGGAAACCTTTCTGGCCAATTGTGGCCTGCGGAATTATCTCTTCCTGCGGCTGACGACTGACACCGGCCTGACTGGCATCGGCGAAGCGACCCTCGAATGGCAGGAATTGACCGTTCAGACGCTAGTTCACGAGTGGCTTGAAGAGCGAATCGTCGGCATTGATCCCTTCGACACCGAGACAACGTTCAGCAACCTGATTCGCGACCAGTATCAAGGCGGCTCCACAGTCATGACGGCCATCAGCGGGGCCGAAATCGCCTGCTGGGACATTATCGGCAAAGCGTGCGGCCAGCCGGTTTACAAACTCCTGGGAGGTCGCGCGAGAGAGCGCCTACCGGCATATGCCAACGGCTGGTACGGCGGGGCGAATACTCCACAGCAGTACGCAGCCAAGGCCGACGAGGTCGTTAGCCGCGGCTACCGCGGCATGAAGTTCGATCCATTCGGCGTCGCCTGGAAGGAAATGTCGAGTCGCGAGATGGACCAGGCCGAACACATCGTGGCGGCAGTGCGGCAGGCGGTGGGGACAGACGTTGACTTGATGATTGAGGTACACGGACGGCTTTCGGCCAGATGTGCGATCGAGATGGGACGGCGGTTGGAAAGATACCGACCGGCGTGGTACGAAGAGCCAGTCACACCGCACAGTTTGGAGCTGCTAAGAGAAGTGAAACAGGCGCTCACGTTTCCAATTGCCGCCGGCGAGCGGCTGTACATGCTAGAGGATTTTCAGCGGCTGACATCGCTGCGGGCCTGCGACATCGTGCAGATGGACCTGGCGCACTGCGGCGGCTTACTTCTCGGCAAGAAGATTGCAACCCTTGCCCAATCGAACGACATGCTGCTGTCACCGCATTGTTCGATCGGACCGGTCGCCCTGTGTGCCGCCATTCATTTCGATTGGGCGACGCCGCACGTCCTGGTCCAGGAGAACTTCGCAGAATACGACGCGCCATGGCGCAACGAGCTCATCGGCGGCTGGAACCCGATTCAACGGGGCGAGTTTGCCCTGCCTGAAAAGCCAGGGCTAGGGATCGAACTGAGCCTGGAAGCGATTGCCAAGCATCCGTACCAGAAACATTCGTTTCCGTCACTGTGGGACGAGCGGTGGGTCGAGGAGTTCACAAAGGCCAAAGAACCGGCAATTAAGTAGACGCGAGCGGCCACCAGGCGATCGCCAAGCCTACTAGCCGGAAAAGACCCTTGCCGGAATAATACCGCTAGACATGCGAGTCAAATCTGCTCGCTCCCTCGACGTTCCCTGGCGCTTGAGCAACTCCTCACGGAAGGACCGATCGCATGAGTCAGCCATTTCCGGCACCGATTTTTG
>DASRJP010000266.1:0-17083 GCA_035649415.1 Pirellulaceae bacterium
CGCGTTGTCCGCCACAATTCGCGGGCATCGGAGAGGAATTGGGCCTGTTCGTCGTCACCATCGGCCCGGTCGCGGACCTCGTAGTAAAGCCGGCGCGTGTGGCTGTCCAGCAAGGCCATCAGTGCCTCGACCTGCGGACGCAGCGCCGCAGGGGTGTTTTGTTGGGCGAACGACCCCTTGCCCACGGCAAGCAAAATGGCGGCAAAAAGGGCGAAAACGACGGCGCGGCGCATGAGATCACCTTCGAATTTTGAGAAGCGATAGACAGCGGCCGCTAGTGCGCCGCCTTTAGTGAAGCATGGGTGACGAAATGGCAAATGCCAAACAATCGGACCCAACTGACGGACTGGTAATGACTTGCGCCGCGCAGGGGTATGGGCCAATATGGCCGGCGCAACAAAAAACGCGGCGAGAAACTCGCCGCGCAGAGTCAATCTGAGAGCGCTCGCTCAGCCTAGTCCCACCACCACTGCCCTTTGCTGAGGTTGTCGAGCTTGACCTGCTGCTTGGCCTTGGAGATGTTTCCCTGCTCGTCCTTTTGACGATTCTCGGCCGAGATGGCCTTGAGCGGATTGACTTGAACGCCGCCGCCGACGGGTGTCATCAAGCGGGCCCCCTTGAGCACGGCGGTGCAGGCGGTCTCGACCTGCTTGGGGGTCTCGTAGACTTCAACCGCGAAGCGATTCTCGTCGCCGAACAATTCCATCTTCCAGTCGGCCTGGCTGTAAAAGTCCTGCTGTTGAATGTACGCGGCAGCAATCGCGATATCGATTAGATTGCGAAGCTGCGCGTAGACGGCCACTTTCTGCGACAGCTTGGGATAGTTGGCCGTGAAGCCCTGGCAAAAGAGCTCACTGGCCCGATTGCCGCCGCCGGATGCAGCCCGCGTGCCATCGGCCGCCACCAGCTCGTTCTCGCCGACCAGCTTGACCCCTTCGCCGATCAGCTCCATCGCCAGGCTGTCCTCGGTAACGCGGACGCAGTCGTAGTTCGGCGTGAAGAACCAGCGGGTGAGGGCATTGCGCGAAACGTCTGACGGGCTGGCCTTGTCGACATAGCTCGCCAATTTGACGGGCGGCTTCTCAATCCCAATGCCGATGAGCTTCATTCGGTAGTCAGCTTCGACCATCACCTGGGCGAAGTGGGTTTCGGGGGAGACGCCGCGGACCGACACGGTTTGCAATCCCAGGGTCTCCTTCAGCCCTTCCACGATTTTGGGAGCGCTCCCGGGAGCGATGTTGCCGCTGATGCGGTTCAGAAACTGCTGCATCCTTTCCAGACCTTCCTTGGTGGGATCAATGGAAACACCCAGCTCCTTGGTCGGATCGCCGCCTGGCGGATAGGCTCGCAAGGCGACGACCAGGTCTTGAAGCTCGAGGACCGCCCGCCCGGAATTGACGCCAATGACGCGGCCGGACGCATCGGTTCCAAATGGCTCCGCTGGTCCCGCGATGACGATGTCCTTGGTCTCGGGATAGTAGAAGACGTATTGCAGCCGCGTCAGACCGGCCAGATATTTGAATTCATCGGTGATCGGCTCGCCCGCGGCCAGCTTCGCAGCCATGGCGGCCTCCAAGCGATTGAGCGAAATCTTTCTTAGTTCGCTGCCTCGCGCCAGATCGCCCGGCAAACGCGCCTTGGCATCGGCCGCCCAGCGCTTGTTCAGCAAATTGTTCGGGTCGCCAAACTGGCGAATTCGCAGCACCCCATCCGGGCTGATCACCACGCCTGCCGCGCCTGGACCAGCACCGACGTTGTTGTTCTGGTTGTTTTGATTGTTGTTGCCGTTTTGGGCCGCCGCCAGTGACGCAAATCCCAAAACCAAAGCAGCTGCCACCGACCAGGTCGAAACGAGCCTCATCATGTTATTCACTCCGCTCACCAGCCCCTTGTCGGGGAGTTCGAACCGTGAAATTCGATCTGCCGGGGAATGCCGGCAGTTGATTGTCCGGACGCTCCCGCGCCGAACATCCTTCATGGCACGGGAACGTGCTTGATCCCGCTACGATCAGGAACCTCATGGCCGTCCCGAAATGGCCACGAACAGACCTTGTGCGCTCACCTGCCGCGGTTCCCGACAATTCTGATCTTAGTTAGGCAAATTGCGGAAAGCAATCAATCCGGCAAGTTTTGGCGATGGCGGTGGCCAGGGGAGTTGAACGGGGGTGCTGGCGGGCGATTTTGGGCCGCTTTTGGTCCCGAAAAACGTCAGGCAGCCGACTCGGCTCGTGGCCGCATCAGGGCCCGATTGCAGGCCTCAAGCACCCAAGCAGAGGGGATTTGTCGCATGGCCTGGTTAGATCCCCGTCGATCGGGGCGGGCTTTGGGATCAACGGGAGCCCGCACGGTTTGGTGTCCCTTTCCATACGGACCGCAGATTTCGGGGTTTGTCGGCCCGTAGATACCCACACAAGGGATGCCCAGCGCCGCCGCCATGTGTAATGGGCCAGTATCGGACCCAACAAACAGGGTCGCCCGGCTGAGGATCGCCGCCAGTTCCAGCAGGGAGGATGCCGGGGCGACGAAGGCTGATTTTCCCGCGGCCGCGGCAATCTGCTGGGCCCAAGCGTGTTCCTGTTCCCCCGCCCACACGACGAGCGATGAAATTTGCCAGCGGCGATCGAGTTCACTGGCGACCTCCGCATACCGCTCGGCCGGCCAGCGCTTCGATTCCCAGCCGGCACCCGGGTTGAGAATTGCAAACTGACCCCCGATGCCCAGGGCGAGAAGCGCAGCGGCCATTTTTGTCCGCGCCTGCTCGTCGATCGGAAACTCAAAACGGGCGGGGCCGCTGGACACTCCTAGCGGCCCGAGCAATTCCAGATAACGGTCCACCACATGCGTCGCCTGGCTGTGGACCAACTCCGTGTTGAGCCAGGGGCTGATCTCGCGCCCCACGGGGCGGGCGAAGCCGATCCGCCGCCGCGCGCCGGAAAGCCAGGCGACTAGCGCGCTCTTGGAAAGACCTTGGGGATCGATGGTCATGTCCAGCTGTAGTGCCTTGAGTTGCTGCCGAAGTCGCCACAGCGCGCGCGGCGAGCGGGCAAAACGGCGCGGCAAGCGAATCGCCATATCGACGGCCTGGTGGCGCTCGATCATCGTTCCCGAAACGCCTTCCACGACCCAGGCCAACAGCGCCTGTGGGAATGCCTCGCGCAGCGCCACTGCCAAGGGCATCGTCAGGATGCAGTCGCCGATTGCCGTCAGCCTCGTGATCAGAATTCGCGGCGTGCGGCGGTCGAGATCCGCGGGGAGCAAGCTAACACGTGGCTGCTGAGTTCCATCCGACATGACGCGAGGCCCCGTCCGTGGGAAAGATGGCAGCTCGTATCGTACCGAAAAATGTCAAAAAGCCCAAAGTCAAGTTGAAATCGCCCAGTTGCGGGTTGCCGGCTCAAGCTACGTTTACTTCTACAGCCCTGGTCTTTCGGACGATCGTCCTTTGGGGTGAGCCAATGAAAGTGCGTCTTACTGGTGGTCCATTGAAGCGCAAACTTGCACAATTACAAGCCTTTCTGGCCGGGATGATCCTCACGGTCAGCACGGCCTATGCTGCCACCGTTTGTCCGATGTATTGGACGCACCTTCAGTTGGAAGCCGATCTGCACAACCGCCTGGCGATCAACAGTGCGGTCGAACTTTGGTTCACCGAAAATGGCACCTGGCCGCAGGAGGATTTGTCGGACATTTCGGCCGATTCGAACTACCTCGGGGGAGTCCCGCTAAGAAATCCACTCACAGGACGTCCTTATCGTCTCGACCCTGTGACGCATCGCGTGAAGTTGTAGCGGCGGACAATCGGCGTAGTATCTTTTCACAAATCCAGCAGTCCCGCCGCCCTGGTCTCTCATTCAGCCGTTGCCGCCGTCAAAGGCGGCACATTGGGCGTGCCGAGGCGCAAGCAATTGCGTATCCTTTAGGAAGAACGATGTCGGCGGATCCAGGACGCGCCGACACCGAATGATGTACCGGGGGAGTGGAATGCTTCTCCGTGACCTTCCTCAATGTGAGGCTCGTCATGACGCGGCTGGAAACGATGCCGGAACTGGCGCCCCACGCGGCGGCTGCCATGTCTCGCCCTGCGAAGGGGGCTTCCATCGGGCAGTATCTGATCCGGCGGCTCCAGGACTACGGAATTGCCGATGTGTTCGGCATTCCGGGAGACTACATCCTGACGTTCTACGGGATGCTCGAGAAAAGCCCGATCCGAGTCGTCGGCTGCACGCGGGAAGACTGTGCAGGCTTTGCGGCCGACGCCTATGCCCGCGTCAACGGCATGGGCGCGCTGTGCGTGACCTACTGCGTCGGCGGGCTGTCCGTCTGCAACTCGATTGCCGGCGCTTATGCCGAGAAGTCCCCGGTTGTAGTCATCACAGGCTCTCCGGGATTGGAAGAGCGGATCAACAATCCGCTTTTGCACCACAAGGTGCGGGATTTTCGCACGCAGATCGAAGTATTTGAGAAGCTGTGCGTCGCCTGCACCGAACTGTCGGACCCGGTCATCGCTTTCCGCGAGATCGACCGCGTGCTCGACGCAGCGGCCCGCTTCAAGCGGCCGGTATATATCGAGATCCCGCGGGACATGGTCGAGATCGTGCCGCACATTTCGCATTCCTATCACCGGGCCGAATCGGCCAGCGACGCGCAGGCGACGGAAGAGGCGGCCGATGAGGCGGCGCTGCTCTTGGCCAAGGCTCAACGTCCGATCATCATCGCCGGAGTCGAGATCCACCGCTTCAGTCTTCAGGACAAGGTGATTGCCCTGGCGGAGAAGCTGAAGATACCGATGGCGGCGACGCTCCTGGGCAAAAGCGTGGTCCCCGAGATGCATCCGCTGTACATCGGCCTGTATGAAGGGGCGATGGGGCGGGCGGAGGTCACTCGGTTCGTGGAAGAGAGCGACTGCGTGCTTCTCTTGGGCGCGTTCATGACCGACATCAATCTGGGGATTTTCACGGCCAATCTCGATCCGGCGAAATGTGTCTACGTCACCAGCGAACAGCTCCGCATTCGCCACCACCACTACCATGGAGTGGAACTGGGGGGCTTCCTCGACAAGCTGGCGGAAAAGAAGCCGGCCACGGCAGCTCGCGAAATTCCAGCCGCGATTCGCACCGCCAAACCGAAGTTCAAGCTCAAACCGCAGGCCCCGCTGACCGTCCGCCGGCTGATCGCCCGCCTCGATGAACAGATCGATGATGACACGATCGTCATTGCCGACATTGGCGATTCGCTGTTTGCCGCCACCGAGCTCACGATCCATCAGCGGACCGAGTTCATCAGTCCGGCGTATTACACGTCGATGGGCTTTTCGGTGCCGGCGGCACTGGGGGCGCTGACGGCGCGGCCCAAGAGCCGCGTGCTGGTGATCTGCGGGGATGGGGCCTTCCAGATGACCGGTATGGAGCTGTCGACGATCGTCCGCAAGGGCTACGCGCCGATCGTGATCGTGCTGGACAACAAGGGTTACGGCACCGAGCGGGTTCTGCACGAAGGGGAATGGCAATTCAACGACATTCATCCGTGGAAATACCACAAGCTGCCCGAGGTGCTCGGCGGCGGCGCCGGTTACGAGGTGCGCACGGAAGGGGAGTTCGACGCGGCACTCGTCAAGGCCTGGTCCGACCGGTCAGCCATGAGCCTGATTCAAGCCCACATCCCCATTGGGGACTCGAGCGAGGCGCTCCAGCGGCTGGCGGATAGGCTGAAGCATCGGGTGTAGATTTCGCAAAACCGGGGCCGGATTGAATTGAGATCGGCCGCCGCACGATACTGAGAGTAGTGGCGATCGGCCGGCCAGCGACGTTCCGCTCACGGAAGACGACTCATGCCCGAATTCACCAAACATCAGCAGAAAATCATCAAGAACTACTACGAGCACCGCGAGGGGATCGCGCTGCAGCGGGTGCAGGAGATCGTCACCGAGCTCTACTTATCGACGGGCAAAAAGCGGAAGAAGCAGTGGGAAAGTCTCAAGCTGCACCTGCCCAAGCTGGGAGTCAAGCCGGACGTGATCGAGCACTTGATCCGCGAGGACAAACCGGAGCTGGTGGCGACGCTGGTGGAAAAGCTGATGGCCAAGAGGTGAGTACCCACGGCTGGTGGCTGATGCCCCTCGTGGTATCTTGACGAGCTGCAATTTGCCCGCCGGCTCTTTCATTGACTCTGAGTTGGCCCGTGCGCAATACGTGGAACTTCTTCTCGCCGGGACAGATTCTCTTCGGCAGCGGCGCCGCGGCGCAGCTCGGCGATCTGATTGCTAGGAAGAGCTGGAAACGGGTCTTTCTGGTCACTGACCGCCACCTGGTAGCCGCGGGCATCGCCGGGAAAATTGGCCGCTGGCTTGCGGAAGCGATGCGCGACGTGGAAGTTTTCGACGGCGGCCAGGCCGAGCCGTCGGTCGATTTGGCCGTGCAGGCCGCCGAACGCGCCGCAGCTTATCGCCCTGACTGCATCGTCGGCCTGGGGGGCGGCAGCAACATGGACCTGGCCAAGATCGTCGCGGTGCTGGTGACCCACGGCGGCCGGCCGGAAAGGTACTTCAGCTTCAACAATGTCCCCGGTCCCGTATTGCCGCTGGTCTGCGTCCCCACCACCGCCGGCACCGGCAGCGAAGTTTCGCACGCCGCCGTCCTCACCGACACAGCCAACCAAATCAAGGTCAGTACGCTCAGCCAGTTTCTGCGGCCGGCAATTGCCGTCGTCGATCCAGAACTAACTTTGACCTGCCCGCCAAAAGTGACGGCCGACAGCGGCATTGATGCGCTGACGCACGCCATCGAGGCGTACACGGCGGTCGATTACGCGCAGCTTGATGCGAAGGACGGCAATCCGGTCGCGTATGAAGGGCGCACGCCGCTGGGGGCCGCACTGGCGGAGAAGGCGATCGAACTTGTCGGCCAGCATCTGGTGGCGGCGGTGAAGGACGGGACGAACCGGCCGGCCCGTGAAGGGATGGCGTTGGCTGCGACGCTGGCGGGGCTGGCATTCTCGCACTGTGCCGTTGCGCTGGTCCATGCGCTCGAATATCCGCTGGGCGGTGCGCTGCACTGCTCGCACGGGGCGGGCAACGGCTTACTATTGCCGTATGTGATGCAGTTCAATCTAAAGAGCCGCCAGGAGGAGTTTGGCCGAATCGCCCGCTTGCTGGGCGCTGATACGAGCGGGCTCTCGGCCGATGCCGCCGCCGAAGCAGCGGTGAACGCGGTGGAGAAGCTTCGAGCGGCCATCGGCATTCCGCAGCGGATTCGGGACATCGGCGGCCGGCGCGAGCAACTGCCCGTGTTCGCGGCCAAGGCGTTTGCAATCAAGCGGCTGCTGGCTGTCAATCCACGGCAGGCGAGCGAAGCCGACTTGCTGCGAATCCTCGAGGAGGCGTTCTGACGGCGAGCAGGACAGTCGCCGCGAGGCAGGTTCGAGAGGTTCCATTGAAGAATCCCAACGATAGTCCGGCGGCTTCACGCGACGGTGCCAGGCCGAAGCTGTCGCTCTTCGATGCGACTTGCATCATGGTTGGGATCATCATCGGGGCGTCGATTTACAAGTCCTCGCCGGATATCGCGGAAGGGGCATCGCACGGTTCTTTAGCACTGGTCGAGTGGCTGCGCGGCGGACAAGCGGCGCCGCTATCGGAGGCCACGAACACGACGATTGCCATCGCAGGCCTGTTCGGCGTCTGGCTCGTCGGCGGCCTGGTGGCGCTGGTTGGGTCGCTATGCTATGCCGAGCTTTCGACCGCGTTTCCGCACGAGGGTGGAAACTACTATTTTCTGAAGCGGGCGTTTGGGGACAGCACCGCATTTGCTTTCGCCTGGACCGAATTCTGGATCGTGCGGCCGGGCAATGTGGGAGCGCTGGCATTCGTGTTCGCCCGTTATGCCAGCGAACTGGCTGCGCCGCTGCTCCCAGGCCTTCAGGCCCCATCAGGCCAGCTCATGCTGGCCTGTGCGGCAATCGTCCTGCTCACGGCGGTGAACCTCTTGGGCATAAGGACCGGTTCCAGGACGCAGAATGTTCTGACTGCATGCAAAGTCGCGGGCCTGGCGATCATCGTCGCGACGGGGTTGGCAGCGGCTGGCAGCCAGGCATACGAGGTTCCAGCGAGTTCCCGGCCGTTTCAGCCAGGACTCGGTCTGGCGCTGATCTTCGTGATGTTTGCCTATGGCGGCTGGAGCGACATGTCGTACGTCGCTGCCGACGTTCGCGAACCAGAGCGAAACATTTCGCGATCGCTGCTGCTGGGTACAGCGATGGTCACGGCCATCTACCTGCTAGTGACACTCGCGTTTGTCGCGGCCCTGTCGCTGCCGGGCCTGAGAAATTCGCCAGCGGTCGCCGCCGATACGGTGTCGCTAAGGTTTGGCGCCTGGGGAGCCAGCGGAATCAGCATCCTGATTTGCGTTTCAACGCTGGGGGCGATCAACGGAATGCTGTTTGCCGGCGGCCGCGTCTTTTACGCCCTGGGGAAAGAAGATGCGGCGTTCACGTGGCTGGGGGCCTGGAACGATCGCTTTGGCGGGCCGGTCCGCTCGTTGGTGGTGCAGTCGCTGGCGACGCTGGCACTGGCGATTGCCTTTGGCCGCTCGGAAAACGGCTTTGAGCGGCTGGTCGTGTTCACTGGCCCGTTTTACTGCGGCTTTCTGCTGCTGATCGCGATCGGTTTCTTCGTGCTGCGGCGCCGCGGGGAAATAGGCGCAGGATATCGCGCACCGCTGTATCCACTGCCGCCGCTGGCGCTGGCTGCCGCCTGTGCCTTTATGACCTATTCCTCGACAGACTTCGCGGTGAGGAATGGGACCTCGGAAGGCTATTGGGCCGTCGCCGTCGTGGCCAGTGGCGTGCTCGCGCTGGTTTTGAAGCGCTGGTTTGCAGGGAGGTAGCTCCTCGCGACTCGAAGCTAGCTTCTTACACGACCGTTTAACTTTGCTGGCTGGGCAAAGTTTGACGGCAGGAACGAACGCGGCGCGTCCGAAGAAAGAATTCGATGTGCCGCGATGCCGATTCCGTGCTGCTAGCGGCCGACGATTCCCTCCTCGGAATGCCAGCAAGAAGGTTTCGACCGCATGACGGTGACTCAGCGACTGCCAGCCGCGGGTCCAATATCGGCCCCGCATTTTCGTAGCGGCGGCAATGCGTCTGGCGGTGACGGGGCGGCCAGCGCCGTCGGCAGTCCCGATCCACTGCTCGTCGAAGAGACGAGGCAGGAGATTCGCGTCCTGGTTCAGGAAATCGCGCAGCTTGCGCAATCGGACGCTGCTGCCGCGGAGTTCTACAGCGGTTTTCTGTCACGTGTCATCTCGGCCCTGGCGTCGGCAGGGGGCGCGATCTGGACTGCGAGCGCTACCAGTGCGCCTGAACTGGCCTATCAGATCAACCTCGCTGACAGCGGCCTGGAAGCGACGCCTGACTCGAAACGTCAGCACGCCGCGCTGCTGCGGAAGGTCATTGCCGGCGGCCAGACGCTGCTGGTGCCGCCGCAATCAGGCGCGGCGGCAAGCGACGCAGGCAATCCGACGGATTTCGTGATCGTTATTTCGCCGCTGCGGGTGGGGGAGCAGACCGTCGGAGCTGTCGAGGTCCTCCAGCGACCCGGCGGCGGTCCAGCTACCCAGCGCGGCTACGCCAGGTTCCTCGTCCAGATGTGCGAACTGGCTGCGAATTATTTGAAAAATCAGCGGCTCCGCGAGCTGACCGATCGGCAGCAGTTTTGGCAACAGCTCGAAAGCTTCCTGCAAGCCATTCACCGCTCGCTCGACCTGCGTCAAACGTCGTACACGTTGGTCAACGAAGGGCGGCGGCTGATCGGCTGCGACCGCCTCTCCCTGGCCATTGGCAGTCGCCGCGCGGCTCGCGTCACGACCGTCAGCGGCCTGGACAGCATCGACCGGCGCGCGTCCGAAGTTCGGCGTCTGAACCTGCTGGCCCGCGCCGTGCTGCGGACCGGAGAGCCGCTGTGGCACACGGGGGACAGCGGCGACACGCCGCCGCAGATCGATGAAACGCTTCAGCCATACCTGGATCAGTCGCACGCGCGGCTGGTGGCTGTGCTGCCGTTATTTCCGCCGGCGACGAGCGACGATAGCAGCGCTCGAAAGCGACGCCGGCCGCTGGGGGCGCTGATCGTCGAGCAGTTATCCGACAATCGAGCCAGCCCCTGGCTTCGCAGCCGGTCGCACACCGTGGCGCAGCACGGCGCGGCGGCACTGGCACACGCCCTCGAGCACCACAGCCTCCCGCTGCTTCCACTGTGGCGACTATTGGGACAGATGACCTGGTTTCTGCGCGGCAGCGGGCTGATGTGGACGCTGCTCGCCAGTGCGCTGCTGGCGGCGGCGATTGCCGCGCTCGTCAAAGTCCCTGCCGATTTCGACATTGCCGCCCGCGGCAAGCTCCAGCCGGTCGAGCGGCGGGATGTGTTTGCCCGCATCGACGGCGACGTGATCAACGTTCAGGTTACGCACGGCCAGATGTTGCAGCCGGGCGATGTGCTGGTGGAACTGGCCAACAACGACCTGGCAGAAGAACACCAGCGACTGATCGGCCGCCAGGAAACCAATCGGGAGCAAATCTCGTCCGCCAACAAGCGTCTGCTGGACAGTGCCCGCGGGAGCGGTTCGCGCCTCTCGCCTGCCGAAGAGGCCAAACTGGCCGGGCTTCTCGTGGAGTTGAAACAGGAGGCCGAAAACATCCGCCGCGAGCTGGGAATCTTCTCCGAGAAGCAGCAACGGCTAAAAGTGGTTGCCGATCAGCCGGGGCAAGTCGTGACGTGGAAATTGCAGGAGCAGCTCCAGCGACGGCCCGTCGCTCGCGGCCAGGTGCTGATGACATTGGCCAATCCTGACGGCGACTGGGAGCTGGAACTGCACGTACCCGAGCGGCGGCTCAAGCACCTGCTGACGGCACAGCGGCAAACACAGGGCCCCGGTGAGCGGTCGCCACTGGATGCGATTTTCACGCTCACGAGCCATCCAGGGTCGGAGTTCCACGGCAAAGTGGTCGAGATCGAGCAGACGGCGGAGGTGCGCGGCGACGAGGGGAATACGATTCTCGTGCGAGTGGCCGTCAACAAGGACGAACTGCCGCATTTACACGACCAGACGACCGTGACCGCGCGGCTGCACTGCGGCCGGCGCAGTCTGGGCTACGTGTGGTTTTGCGATTTGATCGAGACGGTGCAAAGCAAGGTCCTGTTTTGGTTGTAAGGGAGGCCTGGATCGATGAATGCCAGCAGGGGGTTTGTTCTCAGCGGAGCGCTCGTCCTGGCAGTCGCTGCGGCTGTCGCAGCGCCGCCCACAATCAGCGGCGTTCGCCGGCCGGCGACGACGGGCAGCGAGTCGGCGGCCGGATCGCCAGCGCTGCCAGCCGCAGCGGCGCAGATCGCAGACTGCCTCGTCTATCTGGTCGAGGACATTCAAGTGCCCGCGCTGGAGGCTGGGCCGCTCGTAAAAATCGACGTCAGGGAAGGGGATGTCGTCGAGCAAGGGCAGCTCCTGGCGCAGCTCGACGACAGCCAGCCGAAGATCCAGAAACAAGCCGCCGAGGTGGAACGAGACGCAGCGATCGCCAAGGCTTCCGACGACATCGACGTGCGCTTTGCCGAAGCGACGCTGGCCTTTTCCACGGCCGAGGTGCAGCGGCTGCTGGCCGTCGAGCGCAAGAGCGCCGGCTCGATCAGCGTGCCCGAGATTGAAAAAGCCAAGCTGGCCAGACACCGCGATGAGTTGCAAATCGAAAAGAGCAAGCTCGACATGAAGGTCGCCAAAATGACCGCCGACAAGCACCATGCGGACGTGCAGGCGGCCGACCTGAGCGTGGCCCGCCGGCAGATTCTCGCGCCGATCACGGGCGAAGTCGCCACGGTTTACCACGAAACGAGCGAATGGGTGAATGCCGGCGAGCCGGTGGTACAGATCGTGCGCATGGACAGGCTGCGGGTGGAAGGGTTCGTGGCTGCCACGGAGCTGAACGTCGATGAAATCGCCGGCAAGCAGGTGATCGTCGAGGTGGAATTGGCCCGCGGCCGGCGCGAGAGGTTTTCCGGCGCGGTGACTTACATTAGCCCGCTCGTAACGGCCGGCGGCAAATATCGTGTGCGGGCCGAAGTGCAAAACCGCCTGGCCAGCGACGAGTGGCTGCTGCGTCCGGGTAGTGCGGCCAGCATGATCATTTTGAAGTGAGGCACCGGCTGCCCATGGCGCAACCGGCTGGTTTGCTGACTTCGAGCACCTCGCGCCCGCTGGCGGTGCGGATGCGCCCCGATCTGGAAGTCACCACGCAGGAGTATCAGGGACGCACGTACTGGATTGTCAAGGATCCACTGGCGCTCAAGTATTTTCGTTTTGAAGAGCCGGAGCTGGCGATCCTGCAAATGCTCGACGGGCGCACGTCGCTCGACGAGCTGTGCGAGCAGTTTCAGCGCCGCTTTGCGCCCCAGCAAGTCACCAGAGGCGAACTGAGCCGCTTGACGGCCATGCTCCATCGCAGCGGCCTGCTGCTGGCCGAGGCGCCCGGGCAGGGGGACCAATTGCGCAGCAGGGCGGCGGAGCAACGGGGGCAATGGTGGCTGGGGAAGCTGTCCAACCTGCTGGCGTTTCGCTTGCGTGGCGTCGATCCGGACGCCTGGCTCTCGTGGCTCGATGGCTGTTGCGGCTGGATTTTCTCGGCGCCGGCGGTCATGGCTGCGCTTGGCCTGATGCTTGCCGCCTTGTTGCTGATCGCCGCCGAGTTCGAGGTCTTTTGCAGCCGGCTGCCGGCATTTCACGAATTCTTCGCGGCCAAGAACTGGTTGGCGCTGGCAGTCACCTTGGCGGTCACGAAGATCCTGCACGAGTTCGGCCATGGTCTGGCGTGCAAGCGATTTGGTGGCGAGTGCCACGAAATGGGCCTGATGCTGCTGGTGTTTACACCCTGTCTGTACTGCAACGTCACCGACTCCTGGATGATCCCCAGCAAGTGGAAGCGGGCCGCCGTTGGCGCGGCGGGAATGTACGTCGAGCTGATCCTGGCGTCGCTGGCGACGCTGGCATGGTGGTACAGCCGACCGGGCCTGGTTAACGGCCTGTGCCTGAACGTGATGTTCGTCTGCTCGGTGAGCACGATCCTATTCAACGCCAATCCGCTGATGCGGTTCGACGGGTATTACATCCTGGCTGATCTGCTGGAAATCCCGAACCTGCGGCAAAAGGCTTCGCAGCTTTTGTCACGCAAGCTCGCCGCGTGGTTTTTGGGTACTACAGAGCCGCACGATCCATTTCTGCCGAAGCGGCACGCGTGGCTGTTTGTCATCTACAGCGTGGCCTCGGCCGCCTATGGCTGGCTCGTGACGTTTTCGATCTTCTGGTTTCTGTACCAGGTGCTGGAGCCCTACGGGCTGAAGATCATCGGTCAATTGCTCGCGGTGGCGATGGTGTCAATGCTCGTGCTGACGCCGCTGTGGCGGCTCGTCAAGGTGTTTCAAATTCCAGGGAGGGTCCAGCGCGTGAAAAAAGGACGTGCGACTGTGATGTTCTCGCTGACGGCGGCGGCAATCGGCGCCGCGCTGCTCGTGCCGCTGCCGTATTACGTGCCGTGCCAGTTCTACGTGCAGCCGCGCGGGGCGACCAACGTTTACGTTGATGTGCCCGGCGAAGTGAAGCGGATCTTTGTCGCCGGCGGTGTCGTCGAGGAAGGGCAGCCAATCCTGGAGCTCGAAAATGCCGACGCACGCACCGCCGAGCAGTCGCTGATCAGCCAGCGGGATCAGGTCGCAGCCCAACTCGAGGCCCTGCGGCAGCAGGCGCACACCAACGAAGAATCCCAGCTCGATCTGGCGGCCGCTCGGCAGTCGCTGGCGGCGCTGGAAGAGCAACTGGATCAGCGGCGCGAGCAAAACCGCCGGCTGATCGTCCGCGCTCCGGCCGCCGGAGTACTATTGCCGCCAGTCACTCGCCAGTCGCCGTCGACCGAAGCCAAGACGCTTCCCACCTGGTCCGGCCGGCCGCTGGATGTGCGGAATGTCGGTGCGTATCTGGAGGCCAGCACGACGGTCGGCCGTATCGTCCGGCCAAAAGAGTTCGAGGCGATTCTGGCCATCGCGCAGGAGGAACTCGAATTCCTAGGTCCCGGCCAGTCGGTCGATCTCTATCCCGCCGGCTTGCCGGGCGAAAAACTCGCCGGCTCGATCGAGCTTCTGTCGCATCAGGAAATGCAAGCTGTCCCCGCCGCCCTGTCACTCAAGGCAGGCGGCAACCTGGCGACGCGGACGGACGAGCAGGGAGCCGAGCGGCCGGTGGATGTTGCCTATCAGGCCAGCGTGCCGCTGGACGATAATTCTGGGCTGCTCGTGACTGGCGCCACGGGACAGGCCAAGATCCATGCCGGCTATCAGCCGCTGGCAATCCGGTTATGGCGCAGTCTATGTCGAACGTTTCGTTTCGAGATGTAATAGCCGCTGGCGGTATGATTCGCCGTCGTCGTGCGAGAAGCAGCAGAACGTGACCTTCTTCGGCCATGGCTTCATTTGCAGCCAATCGATCACGGTCGCGACGGCGATCTCGCAGGCCGCTGGCTTGGGATAGCCGTAAATCCCAGTGGAAATGCACGGGAAGGCGATCGATTCGAGCGTGTGGATCTCTGCCAGCGTCAGCGACTCGACGTAGCACGAGCGCAGCAGCTCGCTCTCGCCGCGATTGCCGCTGGAGTAGACCGGGCCGACCGTGTGAATTACGTGCCGCGCCGGCAGCTTGTAGCCCGGCGTGATCTTGGCCTGACCAGTCGGACAGCCGCCCAGCGTGCGGCATTTTGCGAGTAGCTGCGGCCCGGCGGCGCGGTGAATCGCACCGTCTACGCCGCCGCCCCCCAGCAGCGACTCATTGGCCGCATTCACGATGGCATCCACGGCAAGCGTCGTAATGTCGCCGACGATGACGGCGATGCGCTCCCGCGGGTCAGTTAGCGACGCCGCCATGACTGCCTCCAGTTTGTTGCGCACAAGTGCGATCACAAAAACAAAAAAGCGGCGCCTCGCGGCGCCGCCGATTGGTGTCTCCCGCGACTGGCCTTGAGCATTACTTCGTTTCGGTCTTGGCCGCCGTGTCCGATTTCTTGGAATCGTCCTTCTTTTTCTTTTTCGCCGCCGCGGCCGCGTCCCGCTGGGCAGCGACTTTGTCCAACTGCTCCTTTGTCAGGACGGCGTCAATCTCATCGGACTGCTTCTTGCGCAAATCCTCAAGCTGCGACTGAAGATCGTCGATCTGCTGCCGATACTTGGCCTGGATCGAATAGATCTTCGAGCGCTGCTCTTCGCTGATGACATCCTTGAAATACGGCGGCAAGGTCCCTTTGACCTCTTTCTCTTTCTTGGCAGCCTTGGGCTTCTCCGTTTTTTTGTCCTGGCCGATCGTTGGCGTCCAAGCGGCAACCGCGACGGCGAGTAAACTCACGCATCCTGCAACGACAACCTTCCTCCAAAACGGTTCAAACATGGTGCGTCTCCCTCGAGGAATGGACTTGCCTTGGCAGAACCCCTGCCCCAGGCGGGAACAAATGTAACGTACCCATTCGCCGAAGAAAAGCATTTTTTGCGGAAATTATTGATCGGCTTCCGGTCCTACCTCAGCCTCCTTTTCGACCCGCCCACTCCACGCCCGAAACAGGGCCACCATCACCACCGGCAGCGCGATCGAAACTCCTAGCGCCAGGGGCAAGAGGCTGTACTTTTCGGCCACTTTCCCAAATGCCGCGTACGCTACCGCCAGGCCTAGATTGGAAAGGAGCACAGGGGGCAGGAATCGACGCCACGACAGCCCGTGCATGCCGAGCAGCAGCACGCTGGCCTCGGCGAGCACCGGCACTCCGCGACCGAATACCAGGATCAGCGGCCCATAGCGGTCGGTCAGTCGCTGTGTGCGGGCAAGGTCGGAATGTCGCGTCATCCAGGTGACGAACCGCGGCCCCAGCCAGCGCGCCATTGCAAAGCCGATGACAGCGCCCAGGGTCATGCCGCACCAGACGGCGCCAGTCCCGCCTATGACGCCGAGCTGATATCCGGCCAGAGTCGCCACGACGCTGGATGGGATGGGCAGGAACACGTCGGTCGCCAGCAGGCCGATGACGACTGCCGCCACGACGGGCGCGGCCGGCGGGTTTTGCTGCCAGGCGGCAAACCAGGCATCGACGCGCTGACCAAAGAGCAGAAACGGCACGATCGGGATCGCCAGGATGACGATCATTGGCAACATCGGACGGAGCAGATCGCGCATGACTACGTAGGACAGGTTTCCAACCTGTCCCCACAACGAAATGGACAGGTTGAAAACCTGTCCTACGTACGCCCTGGACAACCTCAATTTACTGGCGATAGAACATCCTCTGGCCATCGTAACCACTCGCCAACCGCGCGGCACATGAAAATCGGCATCGTCGGCTATCAAGGCTCGGGCAAGAGCACGCTGTTCCACTGGCTGACGGACGTCCCTGCCGATCCGTCGTTGTCGCATACGATCCAGGCGGCCATGTGCACCGTCCCCGAGCCGCGGATCGACGATCTGGTCAAGGTTTATCAGCCCAAGAAGATCACGCGGGCGGCGCTGGAAATCGTCGATACGCCGGGCCTGGCCCGATCGCACGAAGGGAGCGCCCAGAAGCTGGCCATGATCCGCGAGGCGGGCGCGCTCGTTATTGTGATTGCCGGCTTCGGCGGCAACGACGCCAAGGCGGACCTCGGCAATTTTGGCGACGACCTGTTGATTGCTGACCTGGACATCGTCCACGGGCGCGTCGAGCGGCTGAAGGACCAGCTCAAAAAGCCCCGGCCCGATCGCGAGAAAGAGCAGGCGGAGCTGGCGTCGCTGGAGCCGATTCTGGCCGAGCTGGAAGCGGGACGTCCGCTGCACCAGTTTCCGATGACGCCGGACCAAAAGAAGGCCATTAAGTCGTTTCAGCTTTTTTCAGACAAGCCGCGGCTGATCGTCGTCAACCTGGCCGACGACGACACCGATCCCAGTCGATTCCAAAGGGCCGCGCCCGAAGGGACCGAGCTGCACGCCTTTTCGATCCAGCTTCAGATGGACCTGGCTGGCATGGCGCCGGCGGAGCGCGACGAGTT
>DASRJP010000267.1:0-2756 GCA_035649415.1 Pirellulaceae bacterium
GTCGGATGGTTGCGATAGTTGGCAAAGAAAGGATCGCCCCCCATGTGCTGCATCTGCTTGAGCGTTTCCGGCCGTCGCTTGTCGTCGTAAAACGCATGCGCGTCCGGCAGCGTCGGCACCACCTCGCGGATGTACCGATCAAGCTGCCGCATCAGCTCGGCAAACTCCGCCGCCGGCAAAAGCTGCCGCACGATGACAAAGCCGGCGCGGTCGCAAGCTGCTGTGTATTGCTCAAAAGTCACGGCGACTCCTTGGCACCAGGGGGAGTTCTCACAATCGCCCACCACGTGTATCCCGACCCGCTGTGTTTTCCCGGCCGATCGAGGATCAGGCTCAATACGCCAGCCACGACAAATGCCGTCACACATGGCACGGCAATCGCCAGCGTAAAGGCCGGCTTCAAAGGCTTTCCCTCTGCATCCCATCCAAAAATGCTTCCCCAAGTTGGCCAAATCGTGGCGATTCCATCCCACCAACTCCAGACGATCGCCACCGCCAGCCCGCACAGGGCCGCAGGGAGGATGGATCGCGTCGTGCACCGCGGCAAAAACATTCCCGCGAAGAAGATCGCGGCCAGCGGCCCGACAAACATGTTAAAGAACCGCGGCATCATATCGACGATGCTCAGCTCCAGCCGCTGCGCTACGTAGGCTACGAGGCAGGCGTTGGCGGCGACCAGCACGCACACGAAGAAGGCGATCTGCCGCGAGACGGAGAGCATTCCGGCCCCCTGCTCGGCGTCCGCCTTCACGTCGGGGCGCGGATCGTCCGCCGTCTGTTGCGTGCGACCGAGAAAGTCTTTGACGACCACGGCGGTGATGCCGTTGACGCCCGATTCCAGCGTCTGAATCGCGTCGCAGAGAAATGCCGACATGATCAGCCCGGCGAAACCCGCCGGAAGCTGGTTTCCAAGGAAGTGCGGGAAGAGCTTGTCCGCCATTTGCAGCGGCGACTGGCCGCCGGGCAATAGTCCCGTGTGCCGCACGTAAAACGCCAGCAGCGCCAAACCGGCGACGGCCAAGAGCCCCACCATCGTCAGATCGACCACGAGGTTGGTGAGATAGCTGCGGCGGGCCGCCTGGAGCGATGACGTGGCGAAGTACCGCTGGAGCACGACCTGATCGGAGCCGTGCGTGCAGATCGTCCAGAAAAAGTTGTTGATCACGGCCGTGACGATCGTCACGCGCAACGTCAGATCGAAGCTGAACACGGGCGGGGCCGTGTGCTGGGGACTTACCTCCGTGGCGACCCGCCACCAGGTCGCCGGCCCCGTTCCATCCACGATGAGAACATAGCCAATCGCCAAGAGCACGCCGGACAAGAGCAGGATGCACTGCAGCACATCCACCCAGATGACCGCCTGAATCCCGCCGATCGAAGTATAAACAGCCGCGACCAGGCCGATGGCGGCAATCCACCAGTACAGGTCCGGCCCGCGCAGCCACGCGATGTCCGGCCCCTTGATTCGGTCGAGGGCCATCGAGGCGACGAAGATCACCATGCTCATCCAGCCCAGCCGCAGGCAGATGAACAAGATGCCGCCGGCCGCCCGGACCGGGTAGCTGAAGCGTTTTTCCAGGTACTCGTAGGCGCTGGTCAGCTTCAGCCGCATGAAAAACGGCACCCACAGGAACATCACGACCAGGAAATTGAGTGGAATCGCCAGGTAGCCGAGGAAAAAGCCGATCCCGTGCTTGATCACCTCGCCCGGCGCACCGAGATACGTGATCGTCGAGAACAGCGTCGCCAGGATGCTCAAGCCCACCGCCAGCCAAGGCATTCGCCGGCCGCCGACGAAAAAGTCCTCGGTATTCTTCTGGCGGCTGCCGAACCAGATCGCAATGCCGAAGGTGACCAGCAGATAGAGCACGACCGCAGCATAGTCGAGCGGCCCAAGGCCGCTGCCGGACATCAGCTTGGCGTCGTCCAACGGGAGTTTCCTCGCTTCACGTCATTTCACCAGCCGCCGGAACGCATCCTGCGTCAGGTCGCATTCCAACAGCGCATCCAGCCGGCCGCGGTCAAGGCCGTCCCGCATCAGCGTGAACACCTCGCGAGCGGCAGCGACCGTCTGCTCGACTTCTGCCGACCCCTGAGCGGCATTCAGGTAGAAGGAAGCATAACCGTGGCAGCCGCGCTTGGCCATTTCCTGGATGTAGAGCGTAGCGAGCTTTTTCTTGGTCGCGTCGTCGTCCGTTTGGAACTGAAGATGTGGATGGACCGGCAGGCCGGCACACTTCACTGGCATACCGGTCTCAGCCGCGACGGAATTCAGCCGCTCTCGCAGCTCGCGGCCGAGTCGGTCCAGTTGCGACGGAACATTCCGCCGGCGCAGCTCGCGGATCGTCGTCAGCGCGGCGACCAGGCCGATGCAATCGCTCCAGTACGTGCTGGAGATGAACATCGTGGCAGCGGCTTCCATCACGTGCCGCTTGCCAACGACTGCCGCCATCGGATAGCCATTGGAGATGCACTTGGCGAAGACCGCCATGTCAGGCGTGACGCCAACCAGCTCTTGAATGCCGCCCAGCCGCGTGCGAAAACCGCAGGAGACTTCGTCGAAAATCAGCACCACGCCGCGCTCGTCGCACAGTTTCCGCACTCCGCCGAGATACCCTTCCGGCGGCAATTCCGAGCGCAGGGGCTCCATGATCACGGCGGCTACTTCGCCGCGATGGTCATCGAGTAACTGCCCGAGTGCCGCCAGATCGCCGAACGGAAACGGAATGGCCGTGCCGGCGAGCGCCCGCGGCACT
>DASRJP010000268.1:0-6362 GCA_035649415.1 Pirellulaceae bacterium
GTCGCAGCTCGAAGCCGAACTGCGCGAGACGGGCGACCCGCGGATCATCGGCGGCGGCGAGAAGTTCGACGAGTATCCCTACTATGGCGGGCCGCAGAATCCGGCGGGGGCGAAGGGAAGAGCCAAGGCGAAAGGAAAGGGCCAGGGGAAGGGAAAGGTGCAAGGACCTTAGCTGTAGGCGCGGCTTTGAATGCGCCAACTCGAACCGCAAATTTTTCCTTCACCCGGATTGGCGCGGTAGACTTGTCTTTATGAGTACAACAGCTCTTGAACTTTTAGAAGCAGCGTTACGCTTGCCAGAGAACGAGCGCGCCGAATTGGCTGCGCACTTGCTTGAGTCGTTCGCGCCTGTTCCGGACGACGAGGAGTCGGCTCAAATGGCCGCGGAACTGGCGCGGCGAATTGCCGAATTGGAAAACGGCAGCGTGCAACCCATTCCCTGGGAGGAAGTGCGGTCGCGATTGCGGGAGGGGCTGTGAGCCGTCTGCCGCTTGAATTCCATCCGCATGCCGTCTACGAGATGACATCTGGCTGGCACACGCCGCCTCATTCTCGATCGCTTCCCTTACCTGGTGATCTACCAGATCCGCGCTTCATCGATTCGCATCATCGCCATTGCGCATGCTCGCCGCCGCGAAGGGTACTGGCGATGGAGGCTGGTCGGTGGATCTTAGCCGGAGCGTAACACGCTCCGGAGACGACGGCGGCCTACGATCGGTCCCGGCGGCACGTCTGCCGCCGGCTAAGAACCAAGTCCCATTGTTGCCAGCAGTCCCTCCAACTCTCGATAATCCCCCACGATGACATCCGCCCCGGCACGGATCAGCCGGTCGCGTTTCCAGTCGTTGATGCCGCTGCGGGTCTCTTCGTTGCTGGCGACGCCGATGGCCAGTCCGCCGACTTTCTTGACTTCTTCGATCTCGACATAGCCGTCGCCGAAGCCGACGATTTGCTTCCCCGGAACGCCGGCATCGCGGGTCATCTGCTCGATGATCATCGCCTTGGAAAATCTCTTGTAATCGTCGAGCGCGCCGTATATGTGCTTCCCGAAAAAAGACGCCAGGCCCAGGGCATTCACCTCGTCGCGGACGTACTTCAGGTCGGTGCCGGAGGCGAGAAACAATTCCAAGCCGCGGCTGTGGAGCGATTCCAGTAAATTCACCGTGCCGGGGACCGTCATCTCCTCCGCCGGCACGCGCCCCGACCGAACCCCTTCGACACGCCCTTCCACCTGCTGCCAGAGGAGGTCGTGGTACTGGTGCTTGTACTCCAGCGGCCTGCGGGGAGTGCCGCCGCGCTTGGAAACTTCTTCGGCAAGCTGGATCATCTGGTAAATCGTCTGCTTGCCATTGAGCCGCATCACGAACTCTTCGACATGAGCGTGCAGCTCGCTCTTCGATTCGCTCGTTCCCGTGGCCGCCAGAATCTCCACCATCATGGGGATCATCACGTCCTGCCAGTTGCGGCGCAGCAGCGACAGAGTTCCGTCGAAATCGAAGATGGCGGCCCGAAACGGACCGCGGGGGAAGTGCGGATTGACGATTTCGATCATGTCATAGGACAGGTTTTCAACCTGTCCAGAAAAAATTCGACGGCAGGACAGGTTGGAAACCTGTACTACGTTATCGTACCCAGGCGCTGCCGAACGTAGAATGACCATATGGAACGCACTGCTGCACTGCGGCCGGTTCCGGCCCAGCGGTTTCAGTTCACGATTCGCTCGCTGATGTGGCTTACCATTACGGTGGGCATGGTGTTGGCGTTTGTCCGTCCTGCCAATCAGCGCCTGTTGCCGATCGCACTGAGTGCCGCTCTGTTCGGCGTGCTATTGGGTGCGCTGGCGGGCTGGAGATTCCACCGCGTCGGCGAATCGATCTACTGGAGCCTCCTCTCGATGTCGCTGGCCGCGATCTGCATCGCGGGTCAGCCGCATTTGGGCACCGTGGGCATGGTGCAGTTGATCGGCTGGCCGCTTGTCGGAGCGCTGGCTGGCGCGTTCGCCGGCGCGCTGCCGACGGCCTGGATACGCCGCAAACTGGCGGCGTGCATCGCTGCGGGCGTATTGCCGCTGGTGGCTTTGACCAGCGTGCGGCCGACGCTGGAACAGTGGGGAGACGTGGCTCTGGCCGTGGTCGTTTCGGCAGTGCTGGCCCTGTTGTCCGAGGTCTTCGCTTGGGCCCGCGCACGCTACCGCACTTCCTACGGCGCCTGGGCGGCGTCGCTCGTGTTCGCGGTGATCCTCGGCAATTGGGGAGCCGCGTGGTTCGCGCCGATCTGGACCGAGCTTTTTGCCGGTGGGTAATCCGCTGCTAGCGGTCCTCCAGCACGCGCTCCACCTGCGCGAGCAGGCTCTGCATGAAACGCTCCCCGCGCTGGCCAAGCCGGTCAGCCACATAGGCTGGCTCATCGTGCCCAGAATCGACGGCGGCCCGATCATCCCACGGAGTGGGATTGCTCGCCCGGGGCCAAGGCAACTGGTCCGGGTCGGTGGACCGGGGCAATGAAGTGGCCTGGCCGCTCCCCAGCAGCGGCAGCGCTGCCAACAAAAGCGCCAGCCCCCCAAATTCGACAACCAGTGCCGCCAGGAAATCGATCGGACCGCGGTTCCTCATCGGTGCTCCCTTGCGAAGACGACAGGTTGTGTTGCGTCTGACAGCACACGTTGCAAGGAGGATGCCAAATAGCGCCTTTCGCGGGGTCCTTGTGCCCAAGTGCCGCTGGAGTGGTTACTTGCGGAGGTGACGGCGTGCTTTAGCGCGCGGCAGTCTTTGAAAGAATTGCCATCGAACTGGCGACGGCGCGTCACGCAATGAATTCACCCGGACGCCGGCCAGCCCCCATTTGGCACCGCGCGCGGCCCCATTTAGAATGGAGCCGAACCGCTGGCAACTGACGACAGCACTAAGGATCGATCATGATGCTATTTCTCGCGACCCGATACGGTTTGCTGGCGTCGCTGTTTGCTGCCGCCTGGATGGCGAGCGAGCAGGCGGCATTCGGTCAGGCACTGCTAGCTCAGACGGGCGCGGCCAAGACGGCGATCGGCTACGTCCTGTTCTTCCTCGCGCTCATCCTGGCGCTGCTGGTCGCGTGCCGACCCAGCGGTCGCCAGTGGCAGTACACGGAACAGGAACTGCGCGAGCAGCAGGCCAAGAAGCAGGGGCAATTGAAGCGGTAAGCTCACTTCACCTGGCCGCACAGCCACTGGAAGTAGGCGGCGCTAATTCCATCCGCCGGCAAGGCCACGATCTCCGGCACGTCGTAGGGGTGCAGCTCCAGCAGCAGCTTCTCGACGTCAGCGTACCGCTCGCGGCGCGTCTTGATCAGGCAGAGATATTCGCGGGCCGATTCGATCCGCTCGTTCCACCAATAGCGGCTTTCCATCGGCCCGGCGATCTGCACGCAGGCGGCCAGATGGTGCATGAGCAGCGCCTGAGCGAGCGACTCGGCGTCCTTCTTGTCAGCCGTCGTGGTGAGGACGACGATCGCGTCGGACAGGGTGGGACTGGACTGGGTCATGACGCACTGTAGCCGAGCTCGTGGGAGTTCGGACCCGGCGGTCGGTTGGCACTGACCAAAAGTCTGACGACTTCGGCTACCGCATTCTACGTCCGCCGGCTCGTGGCGGCACGCGCGGCGGGAATGCCGCTGAAATGCGGCGCTTTCAGGGCGTGGGCTGCTTGCGCGGACGGAGTCACCGCAATAGAGCGAGCTGCCATCGGCTCGACCGCGCACGGGGCCAGGGCCCCCGACCAGGTTTCATATGGACGACCACTCCGCTCGTCCGCCTGGTACAGAGCCACGAGCGAAAGGCTTTCGATGGCGGCAAATTCGTGCTGCGCCAGGGACTGCGTCGGTTGGTAGACCCGGCGGAGCGTCCCGGCGTTGAAGTACGTCTGATTCAGCACGTAGCCGTCAGCGTGGCTGGCGTCCAGCGGCACTGTCTCGGCCGCGTGCGTATGGCCATAGACGATGTGTCGTGCGCGGCGGTTGCGGAAGTCGGGCTCGGCCAGGGCGTGCATCAAATACGAATCGCTGCCGGCGCCGCGGATCGACGCCAGCCAGCGGAGCGTCCTGCCGGCCCAGTCGCTCGTGTCGCGCTTGCTGAACTTGAGTGCCGCCGCCAGGCCATCGATCAGATCGATCGGGCTGTCGTGATTCCGCTGCCGCACGATCTCCAGTTCCAAAAGCGGATCGTCCACGAGGCCGTCCCAGAGCTGCTTGACCTGCTTGCGCAGCGCCAGGCTCTTCACCGTTCGCTCGAGCAGTCCCTCGATCCACACCGGCACGAGAAGCATGGGGCGAATCTGATCGAGTTCTTTCAGGCCGGCCATTGCGGCCGCCGGAAGCTCGGCGCCGAGTTTGGTTTCGATTTCCGCCAGGAAGCGGCCGACCAGTTCGATGCTGATCGCGTCAGCCAGGCTGGCGACGTCGCGTTCCTCGCTGCACGACAGCGGATCGAAGATGTCGCCGTGCCGCGCCAGAGCCCGGTGCCGCCGCAGCGTATCGAGCAATTCCTCGGACTCGCTGGCGTCGTGCGGGAAGGGCCGGTTGTGCAGGTTGGCCAGGCCGAGGTGATGGGCGACCTTGTGGCGGATGATGTCGTACTGCGGATTTTTCAGGTGCAAGAGCCAGTCGTGGTTCCCCACCATGTAGTGCGTGCGGACGGCCACCGGCAATTCGTCCACGCCGACAAGCGGCAGGCCAGATTGGTCGGCCTGCGGCACGCTGACGGTCGGCTCAGTGGCCAGCGAGCGGAGGCGGCGGATCGTTTCCACGTTGCGGCGGAGGATGTCGTCCACGATCCCCGCAACCGTCTCGCTAACCGCGGTCGAGAGGGGATCGTTCCACGGCCGGGCCGTGCCGGCCAGCCAGCGCTGCGAATGAATCAGATCGAGCACGTCGCCGAGCAGAACCAGGTCGATCCGCTCGATCGGCTGGTAATTGCCGCCGGCACGCCACGAGGCCCGGTAGGCCAGGTCGCACAGCCGGTCGGTGACGAGGTCGATGGCCCCCGGCTCCAGGATCGCACCGGTCGAGCCATCGCCAATGTGCAGGTCGCTGATGAATACGAGCATGTCCCAGTCCCTTGGAAATGCGGCTGGCGCCGGAAAACAGCGCGGCTGTCCCGATTCACTCCGTAAATCGGCGCGCGGTTATGCCGCACGTGAGGATTGTTCCGGAAAACGGGGTTATGCTGAGTAGGGAAAGTCGGGCGTGCTAGCGTGGGACAGGCGTCTCGCCTGGCGCGAAAGAGGGTTCAGGGTTTAGGAGTTTGGAGTCTGGGGTCAGGGCAGGGAAAAAACCTCGTACTTGGTACGCGGTACTCGGTACCAAGTACGCTTGATCGAAAATCGTCAACCTTCAACGCCGCAATCCGCAATACCATGTATCGGCAAGGCGCCTCGGACGACGCACCGGCCGCCAACCGACTCGGTGTTGGCTTCCTGCTGATTTGGACATTGTGTACGGCGATCTCCCTGGCTATCGATCGCTGGGATTTCACGGTCCATGCGGACGTTTCAACACAAGAGCTCACTTACTGGACGGCCTACGCTTTCGCGTACCGTCCGCTAAATGGATTTTGTCTGGCGTTCTTGCTGGTGGTATTAAAGAGGCTCGTGCTCCGGCAGCCGCGCCTGCCGACAGCCCCCGGTCATTGGTACCTGCTGTCGATGGCGGTCCTCTTGGCGATTGTTCGAACCGAGGATGTTTTGCGACTTGCCGCTTCAGCGCAGGCCGACGACTGGCTTGGCGGTTTTTCGAACTACTCGTTGCCGATGTCCGTTGCCACGGGACTGGCGACTATTGCAGCTTTCGCGGGGGCAATATGGATCCGAGAGCATGTTTGGTGGCGTCTGACGCTCATTTCGCTGGCGCTGGACTGGATGCTCGCCATCGCCTTTGCGTGGGATTCAAACCTGGTCCAATCGCTGGTTCCTAGCGGACTAAGACTCGACACAGTTGGAATCTTGCTGCATTCGATGCCAGTGGCCGTGTCGCTCGCGGCGATGATCCACGATCGACGGTCGGGAAGACGTCACGACTTCTATCACTGGCTTGGAATCTTTACCCTGTGGGCAACAACCGTCGTGAGTTGGCCTTCGCACTTTTGGTACGCTGCGATTTACGGTTGATCGCGCCCGATTCACTCCGCACTCCGCGCTCCGCAATCCCATGTGTGGCCGCTTTAATCTCCGCACTCCCATGACCGTCCTGGCCCAGCAGTTCTTGTTCGAGCTGGGGCCGCTGGCCAAGGAGGCGTTCCGTCCGCGGTACAACATCGCCCCCACGCAACTCGTGGCGGCAGTGAGGCGAATGCGCGATAAGAATGAACGCGAGCTAGCCCTGTTCCACTGGGG
>DASRJP010000269.1:0-7156 GCA_035649415.1 Pirellulaceae bacterium
GTCGATGGGCTGACGTTTGCCGGACATCGCAACAGTGGAATGCCGCTGATCCAGATGACCGACCACAACCCGACGGGGAAAGCGGAGACGCACATTCGCAACGTGCAAGTGATCGAGCGGCGGGACGAGAACCGCCGGGCGCTGGTGAACCTGGGCGGCGGACCGCGGCCGCAACCCAAGACCCCGACCAGCGTGCCGGTCTACATTCACGACTACTACGGCCCTGGTAAGCACGCCAAGATCGTCAGCACGCGATCCGGCGATTACAAGAGCGAAAATGGCAATGGCTATCGCGAAGACACGCCGCTAACCGGCGACGAATCGCGAGTCCAAGAGGTGACCAACGTCACCTTCCCGCAGCTTCTCGATCCGGTCGATGATCTGCCGCCGCAATCGGTGATTACGCACGTCATCAAACAGTCGGACGGCGGCTATCTCGTCCGCGGCACGGCCAATGACAACGGCACGATCAGCAGAGTCGTCGTCAACGGACAGCCGGCGAAGGCGACTCGCGACAATTTCGCGCAGTGGGAGATTATCTTTCCCGCCGCGAGCATCGGAGATGGCCAGATCGTCGCGTCTGCCGAAGACTCCGCGGGCAATACCGAGCAGCTCAAGCACTCACTTTCCATCAACCATTCAGCCCATCACTGATCGGTCCCCATGGCATCACGCTTTCGGCTCCTTGTTGCATTGACGCTTTTCGCTCCGTTGGTCGCCAGTACAGCTCGCCAGGTCCACGCTCAAAACGGCTCCGCCGATTGGCCGCAGCTTCGCGGACCGACGGCCCGCGGCATTTCCACCGCCAAGGGACTGCCGACGAAGTGGAGCGCGACGGAGAACATCGCCTGGAAAACCGACCTGCCTGGCGCGGGGGCCAGCACGCCGATCGTTGCCGGCGGGAAGATCTATCTCACCTGCTACCGCGGGTACAACGTGCCGGGCGAGGGAGGCGGATCGCAAGAAGACCTGGAGCGGCTGCTGGTGTGCATCTCGCCCAAGGACGGCAAGGTGCTGTGGGAAAAAACGGTCCCGACGAAGCTTCCCGAGCAGGACACGATCCGCGAAGAGCACGGCTACGCCTCGGGGACGCCGGTGGCCGACGAGGCGAACATTTACTGCTTCTTCGGCAAGTCGGGCGTGTTTGCCTTCGATCGCGACGGCAATCAGAAGTGGCACGCGGAAGTTGGCAGCGGGATCGACGGCTGGGGCTCGGCCGGACCATTGACGCTGCACGGCAACCTGCTGCTGGTCAATGCCTGGGTCGAAAGCGGCTCGCTGATCGCACTGGATAAGAAGTCGGGGAAAGAAGTCTGGCGCGCCACAGTCGATCAAGCGTGGCACCCGCCGCTGGTCGTCTCGCTCGCCGGCGGCAAGAGCGAGCTGATCGTGGGCATGGCGAACAAGATCGTCGGCTTCGACCCGGCAAGTGGCAAAGAGTTGTGGACGTGCGATTGGAAGAATTATTGGTACAAGGTTCCCATTCCCACGGAAGCTAACGGCGTGGTGTACGCCATCGGCGGCCGCGACGGCGATACGGCACTGGCCGTGCGGGCCGGCGGCCGCGGCGACGTGACCGACACTCACCTGGTTTGGACCAGCACCACTGGCTCGAACGTGAGCTCGCCGATCTACCATGACGGGCACCTGTACTACGCCAGCGACAGCCAGGCCATCGCCTATTGCGCCAATGCGAAGACAGGGGAGATCAAGTACGAGCAGCGACTGCCGCGAGCGAACCAGATCTATTCCGCGGCGCTCTTAGCCGGCGGCAACATTTACTATCTCGACCGCAGCGGGACGTGCTTCGTGGTGGCAGCCAAACCGACGTTCGAGCTCGTAGCGACTAACGCCCTCGGAAGCCGCGAGGAGCGCGTCACCTTCAACTCCAGCCCGGCGGTGCTTGGCTCGAAACTGCTGATCCGGTCGGACAAGGCGCTGTGGTGTATTGGCGAGAAGTAGTGGGACCGCGGATGATCGGTCGTCTTCGCTACATCGAAATCGATGAATTCCGGCTCAAATGGCGTTTCGCGGAGGATGCGTCGAAGTGGACCGTGCTTTCGGATGCCGATTTGGCCGACTTTCACCCGCTGGCCGAAGATAGCGCCTGGGCTCTTTGGAAGCAATTCGTCCACCCAACTGCAACTCAGCTAATTGCATTCGTCAAGGAATGGGGGCCACAACTGCAACTCCGCGACACCTTCAAAGCTGCTGATGCCGCGACCACTGCGGAAGAGTTGGAATGGGGCATTCAGTTTCTTAGGCAGCACATTCAGGTTCCCGATTCGTCGCATCTATTCTTCTTCTGGGATGCGACTTGTGCTGTGGAGACGAAATGGGGCGTCTTTCTGCGTTATTGGACTGATTTCTGTTATCCGTCGGATGACTCGAATGTGGCCGTACCCGTGGAATGCGCCAACAATGTTTTCTACTTTGAAGAGAGGCTTTGGATAGAGCCTCGGCGCATGCTTAATCGCACGGACACACATTAGTGAATGAACGACGCGACGATCTACCTCGACCATAACGCCACCACGCCGATCGATCCGCGCGTGATTGAGGCGATGGCCAGCGCATGGAAGGACATCGGCGCCAATCCGGCCAGCCAGCATGCGGCGGGTCGCAAGACGCGGCGGGTCCTCGAAGAATGCCGCGAGGGAATTCTGACGCTGCTCGGCGGCCGAACCGGCGGCATGGAGGCGGACCGGCTGATCTTTACCAGCGGCGGGACGGAGGCGAATAACCTGGCGCTGCTGGGCGCAGACCGCGACTCCGTCGCGCGCCCTGCCGCGACGGAGTCGCGGCCTACGATCATTTCGGCCATCGAACATCCCAGCATCCAGGGCGCGGCTGACGAACTGGCCCGTCGCGGCCATCCTGTCATTCGGCTGCCGGTAAATCGTGACGGCATTACCGACGTCGCGGCACTCCAATCCCAACTCCCAAATCCCAAATCCCAGATTCTCCCTCGCCTCGTCTCCGTCATGCTCGCCAACAACGAGACGGGCGTGATCCAACCGGTCAAAGAACTCGCGGCCATCTGTCACGCCCACAACGTCCAGCTTCATACCGACGCTGTCCAAGCCGTCGGGAAAATCCCGGTCAGCTTCCAGGACCTCGGCGTGGCTGCCATGACCGTCGCGCCGCACAAGTTCCATGGGCCGCTCGGAATTGGCGCGCTCGTTGTCCGCCACGACGTCCAGCTCCAGCCCCTCCTCTTCGGCGGCTTCCAGCAAGCCTCGCTGCGTCCTGGCACCGAGTGCGTTCCGCTGACCGTCGGATTCTTCACCGCACTCAAGCGGTACCACGACGAAGCGGACGAGCGACAAAGGCGAATGACCTCGCTTCGCGACAAGCTCGAAGAGTTGCTGCTGGCCGGCGCGCCCGACGCGGTAATCATCGGCGCTCGCGCGCCGCGTTTGCCGCAGTCGACGAACATCGCCTTTCCCGGCCTCAATCGGCAGGCGCTGGTGATGGCTCTGGACATGGCTGGCGTCGCGTGCAGCACCGGCTCGGCATGTGCCAGCGGCTCGAGCGAACCATCGCCGGCACTGGTGGCGATGGGGCTGGAAAAACGGCTGATCGAGGGCTCGATCCGGCTCAGCCTCGGGGCCTTCACGACGGCCGCCATCGTGGACGAGGCGGTTCGCCGCATCCTCAAGTGCGTCAACCACTTGCGGCAACACAAATAGCCCGGAAAAGTGGCTCTGCCGGCTCGCTTATGGGACTGAAATTTTGTAGAATCTAAGCTTTCGGCAAGGCCTGATTTTCGGCCCAATTCACGGACGGTTTTCCCCTTGCTCAGCGGCCTCTTTTCGATCCCCTCTGAAGCTTCCTGCTGCGCCACTTTCGCGCCCGGCGGGCCTGCGCAGCGCCGCGCGGGGCGTTTTCTCGCCGGCCCGGAAAATGTTCTGCTGCAAAGGGCGCTGGCTGCCGTGCGCTCGCCGACAGACGCCACCAACCCGCTGGTGCTCACCGGCGTCAGCGGCAGCGGCAAGTCTCTGCTGCTCCAACTGCTGGTGGACGAATTCCGGAGCTGCTTTGCGGATGTGACGCTGCTGGTGACAACGGGGGTCGATCTGGCCCGGGCCTACGCACACGCCGTCGAGGCCGACGCCATCGGCGAGTTTCGCCACCGTTACAGCCGCCTGCAACTTCTGGCGATCGACGACATCGATCGCCTGAGTGAAAAACTGCCGGCTCAGCAGGAACTTGGCCAGCTGATCGATTCGCTCGTTCGCCGCGGCAGCCTGGTAGTGGCGACGCTTCGCAGTCACCCGCTCGATGCGACGGAGCTGACGCAGTCGCTGAGCAGCCGCCTGGCTGCGGGACTGGTTGTGCCGCTGGCGCTGCCGGCCAGCGACTCGCGGCGGGAGTTGATCGAGCACTTCGCCGCCGTCAGTGGAATCGAGTTTGCGCCTGCGGGGCTGGAGGCGCTGGCATCGCATGCCGGCAGCGCGCGGATCATGACGGCGCCGCAGCTGCGCAGCGCCGTGATCGGAGCTGCGGAGATGGCCCGCCAGCGCGGCCGGGCCGTGGACGGCCAGCTGATTGAGGAATATTTCCAATCGGCCAGTGCAGGCCGCGACGTCAAGTCGCGGCTCAAAGCAATCGCAACCGCAGTCGGCAAGCACGTTGATCTCGGCCTCAGCGATCTCCGCGGAAAGTCGCGGGCACAATCGGTCGCCAAGGCCCGCGGCCTGGCCATGCACCTGGCCCGCCAGTTGACCGGCGCCAGCTTCGCCGAGATCGGCCGCTATTTTGGCAATCGCGACCACACGACGGTGATGCATGCTTGCCGGAAGACGGCCGCCAGCGCAGCCGCCGACCCGCAAGTGCAGCAGCTACTTGCGCAACTTTCGCTGCGGCTGTCCGCGGAGGAGACCGGAGCGTGAATTACGAGATTCATCAGCGGCCCAGCGGCGCGATGTGGAAAAACTGTTTGGCAGCGTCGATGGATGTGCGTCACCGCGGCCGCTGGCGACAGTTCGCGGCGCGTCCGCACAATGTCGCGCTGGGAGCGACTGCCAGGGGACTTGCTGCGGACAGTCTGGCGACCGGTATTGCACCGGCATGCAGGCGGCGCAGGCACGTCGCAACTGCCGCAGCGTGCGTGAGTTTGGCTAACCGCGCCAGCCGGCGTCGACAATGCTGCCCGTCGCATTCCTATTACCACTGGATCTAAAGATCTTCATTCAGATATTCGTCCGCCGCAGTCCGCGGGGACTCACACATGGAAAGGCCCTCTCATGAAAATCTTCTGTGACCGCGCGAAGCTGGCGGCGGCATTCTCCACCGCGGCGCTGTTCGCCCCCAGCCGCAGCCCCAAGCCGATCTTGCAGAATATCCGCATGGACGTGAAGAAGGAGTTGGCCACGCTCACGGCGACCGACATGGAGGTCGGCGTGCGGGTCAACCTGGAAGGGATCGAGGTTGAAAAGGAAGGGTCGGCGATCCTGCCGGTCGTCAATTTCGGCGCTATTCTACGCGAAAGCAGCGACGAGAAGCTGCTCATCGAGACCACCGGCAAAGGGACGGTCGTGAAGGGGGCTCGTAGCGAGTTCAAGCTCCCCAGCGAGGATCCGGAAGAATTTCCTCCCGTGGCCTCATTCGACGAGAAGAAATATCACATCCTGCCAGCAGGTCTCTTTCGTCAGATCATCCAGCGGACGGAATTTGCCACCGACATGGAGAGCAGCAGGTACGCCCTCGGCGGCGTGCTGATCGAGTTGGATGGCGAGCGTTTGACCGCGGTCGGCACCGACGGCCGCAGGCTGGCCAAGGTGGAAGCGCCGGCGCAGCCGATTGGCGGACACAAGTCGGGCGATACGACGACGATCGTTCGCACGCAGTCGCTGCGGGCCGTCGGCCGGGCCCTGCTCGACAACGACGGCGAGTTGTTCCTGAGCTGCCGGGCCAGCGATGTGCTGCTGAAGACCGAGCGGGCGACGTATTACTCCCGGCTTGTCGAAGGTCGTTTTCCCCGCTGGCGGGACGTGTTTCCGACGCGGCCGGACGCAGCCAAGATCGACGTAGCCGTCGGGCCGTTCCACTCCTGCCTCCGCCAGGCGGCCGTCGTCTGCACGCCCGACAGCCGCGGCATCGACTTCACCTTCGGCGACGGTACGCTCACGCTGTTAGCCTCCACGGCCGACCAGGGTCAGTCGCACGTGGAAATGCCCATCGCGTACACGGGCCCTTCGATCAGCGTAACGCTCGACCATCGGTTCGTATCGGATTTTTTGAAGGTGCTCGCTCCCGAAGCGACGGTGACCGTGGAGATCGAGAATGCCGAGGCGGCGGCCGTGTTTTTTGCCGATGACCGGCGGTACGCGTACGTGGTGATGCCGCTGTCGAGGGACCGATAACGAGGTTCTTAGCCGGAGGACAACGTCCTCCGGAATGGACGGCGATTACCGGAGGACGTTGTCCTCCGGCTAAAGACTGGAAAATGAAAACCGACGATCCCGACGAGCAGTACCTCCTGTCTGACTACCAGCGCCGCCGCGTGCCCGTCCGCCCTGCGCGAAAGATCGGTGAAGCCGTCGCTCAGCTCCTGGCCAGGCGAGGCTACGCCCAGGTGCAGTCGACAGCAGCAATGGACGACGCCTGGCGGCGAGCGGTCGGCGAGCGTTTTGCCGCTCAGACCCGCTGCGGGCCGGTCCGTCGTGGAGTGCTGGAGGTGACGTGCGCCAATTCGGCCGTCGTGCAGGAATTGACCTTCCAGAAATCAGCTCTCTTAAAGAGACTGACCGAGCTCGCCCCCGAGCAGAAGATTCGAGACCTCAAGTTCAGAGTAGGCGCCATCGATTGACAACCCGCAGCGAAGCACCAGATCACAAGCATCAAAGCTCAAACAATGGCAATGTTTAAATCCCAGTGGCTTGTGGAATTCTGACCTTCAATCATTTGGATTTGTTTGTGTTTTGATGCTTGTGATTTGAGGTTTTGTGACCCACGCCATCTCCCGACTGCCCAATCCAGATATGTCCGACGAAATCAATTCCGACGATCGAAAGTCCGCTGAAGACGAGTACGACGCCGCCAAGTTCAAAAAGCTCTCCGACCGCGAGCACGTCCGCGTCCGCTACGGCATGTACATCGGCGACAGCTCCGTCGCCGGCCTGCACCACCTGGTTTACGAGCTGGTCAACAA